>JBJMTU010000094.1:0-15904 GCA_045811545.1 Xanthobacteraceae bacterium
CGATTGAGCAGCGCGAAGCTGGCGCCGTCGCGGCCCCACTTGGGCGCATGGCGGCGCATCTCCTCGCCGCGTCTTGGCGGCTCGATCTTCACAACCTCCGCGCCGGCTTCGGCCAGCAGCAGCGTGGCCAAGGGCCCCGGGAGCAAGGTCGAGAAGTCGAGGACAAATAGACCTTCGAGCGGCCGCATCGCAGTTTCCCTGTTTGCATGAACCTGAAAAAGCTCTTCTCAATGAGGCGCCGCCGACGCAGGACGAAGCTCCCGCCGAAGGAACGACAAGCCCATTAAGGCGTTACCAATTTAGCGCGCGGCGGTAACGTTTTTGCTGTTTCCGTTACCTTGCCATTTGCCGAAGCGGAACAGCGTCAGGCAAGTGGACGCCGCCTCCCACCGGGAATTTTGTCAAACCCAGAGTGCGCAGATGGGTTAAGCGCGCGAGACCCAATCACCTGTGCCGTGGCCGGCCGGACCCATTGGGATCACTGCTGCGACATTTCCTCCTTTTCGAGGCCACGCGACGTTGGTGAAAATGCGCTATCCTTGATCCAAGTGCGCTCAACAAGGCGCGTGCGGACGCGAGGCCGCTGCGCCGCCAATCACAGCCTCGAACCTGGGAGGACCTTGGCATGAAGACTTTGCTCCGCGGTCTCATCGCCGGCGCGCTGTTGCTTGGCGCTGCAGCCCACGCCGACACCTATCCGACAAAGCCCATCACGATCATTGTTCCGTTCGGGCCCGGCAGCGCCACCGACACGATCACCCGCGTGGTCGCTCAGCACCTCGGCGCGGCGCTCAAGCAGACCGTTGTGGTCGACAACCGCCCGGGCGCGAACGGAGCGCTGGCGGCGCTTTACGTCGCGCGCTCGGCCCCGGACGGCTACACGCTGTTCATGAGCACAAACAGCCCGCATTCGGCCGCGCCCTACCTGATGAAGAACGTCGGCTACGATCCGGTGAAGGACTTCGCCGCGATCACGCGGATGGGAAGCTACACGCTGATGCTGTGCATTCACCCGAGCATTCCGGCCAAATCGGTCAAGGAGCTGATCGAATACGCCAAGGCCAATCCCGGCAAATTGTCCTTTGCCAGCGGCAACACCTCCGGCGTCGTGGCCGGCGAGACGCTCAAGCACTGGGCGGAACTCGACATTCTGCATGTCCCCTACAAGAGCGCCCCGACTGCCATCAACGATGTGCTGGCCGGGCGGGTGTCGATGATGTTCACCGATCTCACCACCGGATTGCCCCATGTCAAAGCAGGCTCGCTGCGCGCCTTGGCATCGACGCGACTCAAGCGCTCGACGCTCTTGCCCGAGCTTCCCACGCTCGACGAGGCGGGAGTCACAGGCTTCGACATGGATTCCTGGGCCGCCATCTTCGCGCCGGCCGGCACACCTCCCGATACCATCACGCTGCTCAACGCCGCGCTGCGCAAGATCATCGACAGCCCCGAGGTGAAGGCGAATCTCGGTAATGTCGGCTTCGAGGCATTTTCCAGTTCGTCCGCGGAGCTCGAGACCTTCGTCAAGGACCAGCTCGGCAAGTGGGGCAAGATGATCAAGGACGCCGGCATTCAGCCGGAGTGAGGGCGCGCGCCTGCGCTTGAAGCAGTTAGCGCCAGCGGATTCGGTGCGCTCCCTCTCCCCGTCGGGGAGAGAGTGGGGTGAGGGGGGTCGAACCCTATCGATAGAACTTAACCTCTCACCCCACCCCTCCCTCTGGGAGAGGGAGCAGGTCGCGTTCGCCGCTGGCGTTAATCCACTGCACACGAATGCCTCTCCAGCCGCAGGAGGTCGGAATGACGACGCACGAGGATTTGCGCTACGACGTGTCCGACCGGATCGCAGAGATCAGCCTCGCGCGCCCGCCGGTGAATGCGTTGAGCCTAGCGCTGCTCGAGCAACTCATCGCGGCGTTGCAGCGGGCCGCGGCCGACGAGACCATCCGCGCCGTCGTGCTCACGAGCGCGCTGGCACACCGGTTCAGCGCGGGCTTGGACTTGCGAGGGCTGCTCGGCAAGCCTGCCGCCGAGGTGCGGCGGTTGCTCGACAAACTTTACGTGGAGTTGGTCGACGCACAGTCCCATCTCGGTAAGCCGTCAATTGCCGCCGTCGGCGGGGCCGCGCGCGGCGGCGGCATGACGCTCGCCATTTCCTGCGACGTGATCCTTGCCGGGGAAAGCGCGACATTCGGCTATCCCGAGATCGATCTCGCGCTCGTTCCGGCCATTCATTTCGTGCATCTGCCGCGGATCGTCGGCCGCCACCGCGCGTTCGAGCTCTTGTTCAGCGGACGCACCTTCGGCGCCGACGAAGCCTTCTCGCTCGGCCTCGTCAGCCGGGTCGTGCCGGACGAGAAGGTGCGCGAGGAGGCCCGCGCCATGGCGCGCGTATTTGCAACGAAGTCGCCGAGCGCGATGCGATTGGGCCGGGCTCAATTCCTGCGGGCCAACGACGAGCGGCGCCGCATCGCTGAGGCGGTCGAGAATTTCTGTGTCGTCGCCGCGACCGCCGATGCTCAAGAAGGCGTGCGCGCGTTCATCGAAAAGCGCTCACCGCATGCGTAGGCGGTGGTCCGCTGGGCGCGCGAATAGCCTTAAACAATCGCCCCGCCGAAGCGGGGCGAAAGTTGATGGTAATGGGATGCAAGCCCAGACCGGGTCAATCTGTCTCGCGGTATTCTGTAGGACGTAGACCGTCAGCCCTTCGTCACGACGGGCTGCGGGTATTTGCCGATCGGAGCCTTGCCGACGGGATATTTGCCGATCGGAGCCTTGCCAACCGGAGGCGCCGGAGGAGGCGGCTCCTTGCGCGGCAGATCGGCGGCGGCGGCAGCGCTCAGCATCGCTAAGGATGCCCCCATTGCGGTTAGAAGTTTAAGCATCATCAGTCCCCTGTGTTTGAGCCGCATCTTTCCGGCAGCGCCGGTGCGGAGCCCCCTGGTATTCGTCGGAAGCGGTGTCCACCGCTGCACTTTTACAAATGCCCTAGCAGAAACGATCGCACAACAAGAAAGCTCCGACGCGTCACAATTTGCGCCGCGCTGTGGCGCGAAGGTCACACCCAGACCCGAGCATCCGCATATTCCGCGAGTTCCTAGGCGCTCCGCGCGGCCTGCTTGGGAATAATCAGCCTCGTTGCGCGCCGGGCTTGCGTTTCCGAGGCCTGGCTTTCGTGTCTCGTGTCGCGCGGCGCTGCGGTTCCCGCCTCTGACTTGTCTTTTCCGGCTTGCGCGAGCCCGCCTCCTGCGAGGCCCCGACGGCTGCCTCGGCGTGCTTGAGGGCCATGACGGCTCGCCACCTCGAAGGATGGATTCTGCGCAGGGCCCGGAATTGCCGTTTGTCCGCTGCGCTCAACGTCGCCTCATACGCCCGCCGCACGCGCGCGTCGTATCGCCACGCAACAAGCGCCAAGACGGCGAAGGCAATCGGAACGGCCAACGGAATCATAGCCGATTAGGTAGCATATATCGGGCAATGAAGGCCGCCCGAGTACCTGAAGCGGACCCAGCTTATCTCATAAGGCCAAGTCTGCTTAAGACCCAAAGCGGTCATTCGCCCGCCGGCAGTTCGAACAACAATGACGAGCTGGTCACCGATCAGCTTGTTGCCAATCGCCGCGGCACCGGTCGCGCCAACGCGAACGAGAGTTGCACTAGGCCGGCCGTCAATCCCATCCCGACGATGAGTTTCCAGGCCAGGTCGTAGGAGCCGAGCATGTCGAACAGAATTCCCCCGCCGAGCGCGCCGAGGAAGCTGCCCAACTGGTGGCTCATGAAGGCGATGCCCTGGATCATGGCCTGCCAGCGCAGCCCGAACATCTCCACGACCGAGCCGGCGATCAGCGGCCCGACGCCCAGCCACAGAAAGCCCATGACGGCGGCGAACAGGAGTGTGCTGAGCGGAGTGGGTGGCAGAATGAAGTAGACGCACAAGCCCAGCGATCGAGTCGTGTAGATCATCCCGAGCAGTGCCTGCTTGGACCAGCGGCCCCCGGCCCATCCGAAGAATATGCTGCCAAGCACGTTGAAGCAGCCGATGACACCAAGCGCCTCGGCGCTGAGCATCGGATCCATGCCGCAGATGGCGAGGTAGGCCGGCAGGTGCGTGGTGATGAACAACAGCTGCAGCCCGCAAACAAAATACGCGCTCGCCATGACGAGGAACGGTACAGATGTCATGGCGGTCTGCAGAGCGGCTTTCGCGGAGGCTTCGGCGCGATGCGCGGCGGAAGGCGGCAAAGCGACCTTGTCGACATTTCCAGCGCACCAGGCGGCCGGCAGCATCGCAAGCGTCAGCGCAAAGAATCCCAGCACCTCGGCGCGCCAGCCGAACGTCACCGAGAGCGTTTGCCCGATCGGCGCCGCGACCAGCGCGCCAAGCGATCCCGCGCCGGTGATGAAGCCGAGCACCAGGCTGCGCGTCTTCTCCGGTACCGCGCGGGATGCGACTGCCATGGCGATGGCCGAGGCCGTGCAGGCGAGCGCGATGCCGATCAGTGCGCCGGCGCCGAGCATCACGCCGAGCATTCCATGTGCGCCGGCCAGTAGCAGCAGCCCGACGCAGTAGAGCGCGGCTCCCGTCAGCATGACGGGGCGGAAACCGAGGCGCACCACGAGCGCGCCGGCGAAAGGCTGCAACGCCCCCCAGGCCAGATTCTGCACCGATAGCGCAAGCGTGAATTCCGAGACGGAGATCGCGATGTCGCGGGTGAGCGAGGGCATCACGAGGCCGAGACTCTGGCGTATTCCCATCGAGAGGCTCAGCATGACGGCGGCGCCGATGAGGATGGGTGCAGCCGGACGGAGGCTTCTCATATCGGCCATTGCGGTCTCTCTGGGTTCGCGGGCGTAGCGGTTCCGCCCGCCGGCAAGGGCATGGGTCCTGCTGGAGCTTGATTACACAGGTCTGTGTAGCTAGCTTAGGAGCGAGCGGCCGCTTGTCAAGGCCTAATTTACACAGGTCTGTGTACCATGGAACGCTCCGCAGAAAAGCGCACTATGGAGAAGCGGATCCTCGATGTCGTCGATCGGCTGTTCTACGGGCGAGGCATTCGTGCGATAGGCGTCGACACGATCGCCGACGAGGTCGGCATCAGCAAGCGCACGCTGTACAACTACTACCCTTCCAAGGACGAGCTGATCACGGCGTATCTGGCGCGCCGCCTGCAGCCGAGGGGCTATTCCGATGAGCCGCCTGCGCAGCAGATTCTCGGCGAGTTCGATCGTCTTGAGAGGCAATTTGGAGCGACTGGATTCCGCGGCTGTGCATTCGTCAACGCCGTCGCCGAACTGAAGGAGCCCAAGCACGCCGCCAACAAGATCGCGCTTGCCTTCAAGGAGCAACGACGCATGTGGTTCCGGGAGTTGCTGAGCCGTCTCGATGTGCCTGACCCGGATACGCTCTCGCTGCAGCTGCTGCTGCTCGTCGACGGAGCAATTGCCGGGGCGTTGGTGCGCGGCGAGCCGAAGGTCGCGCGTGCGGCACGGGAGGCGGCGCGGGTTCTGCTGTCCGCTGCGGGTGTCCCCGCGGCGCAAGCGGCAAAACAGCGAGCATCCAAGCAAGCACACTCCAGGTCCCGTCGAACCCACTGAACTTGGGCAGCGTGCGCGCACTAATCGACAAGCGCGCGTCCATCAGGAAATGAGTTCACCCGTATTGCCTTGATTTGCTCGGTCTTGCGGTCTTCGACCGACGCATGTCAGCCAAAATCTACCCAGTTGGAAGCGACGCACTAGCTCCTGGTCGGGGTGACCCGCGCCGTCGGAGCGGATGGTCGTATTTTCAGCGAATGGACGCGGGTCGCGTCCGAAGGAGCATGTGCGATGTTACGTAAAACGATGATCGTCTTGGCAACGGCTGCCGCTCTCACGGGGGGATTGGCCGCTGACGCGTTGGCGCGCGGCGGCGGAGGTGGTGGGCACGGTGGTGGTTTTGGTGGTGGACACGGTGGTGGCTTCGGTGGTGGACATGGTTTCGGCGGCGGCGCTCATGTGGGCGGCGGCTTCGGCGGCGGCGCTCGCATCGGCGGCCTTGGCGGGGCCCACATCGGCGGCCTTGGCCATTTCGGCGGTGCTGGGGCCGGTTTCGCTCGCGGTGCCGCGGGCCACCATTTTGCGCAGGCCCCGCGGCCAGTTCGGACACGAGCGGCATTTCCGCGGCCAGCGTTTCGTGCCTGGTTTTTATGACTACGGCTGCAGCTACGGCTACCCCTATTACACGCCGTACGATAGCTGCTATGCGCCCTCGTATCCGCCCTCGTACTACTAGCCGTCGGGGCGGCTCACCACGAATGCCCAAGGTGAAATAAGGGTCGAATCATGATGACGCGTTTTGCGATGGCGCTGGCGGCGGTTCTCTTAGGCTGCGGCTCTGCCTCTGCACAAGCGCGCATGAACGTCTCGCCCCTCCCGGCGCTTGGCATGACCTCACCGCTTGGCATTCCCAATGCGCCGGTCGGGCAAACTGGAATTCCCCTGGGTGCGACCGAGCTCGCAACGCCAGGCGTGAGCCCGACCACGTCCGGCGCGGCGCCCTTGATCGGCGCCACATGCGCCGGCGCTTCGCCGGCGCCTGGTGCCATGGCAAGTTCGACGACGACGGCATCGACCGGAATGGGAACTCCGATGACGGGAGCGTCTGCCGGTATGGGAGGAGCGTCTGCCGGGATGGGAAGCTCGGTGCCGGGACTGTCCAGCACCACGCTCTTTGACGGGGGCGGTATGGGCGCAACCGCGCCGGGGACTTGTACCGCGTCCGCGACCGCATCTCCGCCGCTGGCTTCCTCGATGGGTCCCGGATCGTCCGTCGGCATGGTTGGAATTCCACTCGGCTCGACCGAACTGGGAGGCGGAGGCCTCAGCCCCCCATCCGTTGCTCTGAGCCCGAATTCCTTGGCGCCCGCGATGAACTTGCTGCCCCCGCTCGCGACCACCCCACCCTCCGATCCGTCCCTTTCGACGTCGCAGAGCACGGCCCCATGCCCGACCACGCAGACCGGTACCCCCACGATCCAGGGAATACCGACGACGTTCGGAGCGCCTCTGACAGGCGCAATCCTGGGCAGGGATGCCGTGACGGGCTGTCGCTGACGTTGAGAGAGCGATCTGGAATTTTCGCCGTCGGTGCGCGTGCGACCTCACGATGAGCGGCGAGCGAGCTTCCCGTTGGTATTTTTGCTTCGCTGGCGCTTGCTTTCCTCGAGCAGCGCGCGATCGAGGCGCTCCTTGGCTTCGACCTCCAGAGCGTGTAGGCCGGCCAGCGTTTCCTCGAGATCGCGCCGCTTGCTCTCGAGCTCCCGGATGCGCTCGGCGATTCGCTCGAGCCCGAGCCGGTACTGCGCCGCCCCGGTCTCGTCGGCCTTGTACAGGCTCAGGTACTCGCGGATCGCTTCGATCGAGAATCCGAGCCGCCGCAGTCGCTGGATGAGGACGAGGCGCGCCCGGTCCTGATAATTGAAGACGCGGGTGCGCCCCACGCGTGCCGGCGCAATCAGCCCGCTCTCCTCATAGAAGCGAATGCCCTGAGACGTCAGGGAAAACTCGTTGGCCAACTCGGCCACGCTGTAGAACCGGGAACGTTCGGAAGGCGCTGAATCGATCATGCGCAGCAATGTGGAATTTGCCCAAGCCAAAGTCAACTTGAATGCACGCTAGCTAGCGGGAGCCAGCTATGCGGGCCCGTTAGAATGGCAAAAATTCCTTTATTTCCTGGGTTTTCCATTGCACAACAGTCGCTTAATAAAGCAAGATTTACTTATATAAAGTACACTTGACATAACGTAGGAAATGGTTTCTAAAGGGTGCACGCGCACGCAGGCGCGCGGCGCATCGATCGGATCGGACCGTTTAAGGCGAGGATTGGACAATGACCTATCGCGCTCCCGTCAACGAGATGCTGTTCATGATGCGCCATGTCGGCGATCTCGAGCGCGCGATCGACGAAGGCATCTATCCGGACCTCTCGCTCGACGTGGTCGAAAATATTTTGCGGGAGGCCGCGCGCTTCTCCGGAGAAGTGCTCGCGCCAATCAACCGGTCCGGCGATCGCCATGACGCGCAACTGCGCGACGGCGTCGTCACGACGGCGCCGGGCTTCAAGGAGGCATATCAGGCCTGGATCGCCGCCGGCTGGAACGCGCTCGCCGGTCCGGCCGAATACGGCGGGCAGGGCCTGCCGCTACTGCTCAATGCCGGCTGCTCCGAGATGTGGAACGGCGCCTGCCTCGCTTTCGGCGTGGCTCCGCTCTTGACCTTCGGCGGCGTGGAAGCGCTCGCCGCGCACGGTTGCCAAGACCTCAAGCAGCTATATCTGGAAAAGCTCGTCACCGGCGAGTGGACGGCGACGATGAATCTGACCGAACCGCAGGCGGGCTCGGATGTCAGCGCCATCCGCACTCGGGCGGAGCCGTGCGGCGACGGCAGCTATCGGATCTGCGGACAGAAAATCTTCATCAGCTACGGCGAGCACGACCTTACCGACAACATCGTCCATCTCGTTCTGGCGCGATTGCCCGACGCCCCGAAGGGCACGCGCGGAATATCGCTGTTCCTGGTTCCGAAGGTGCTGCCCGACGGCAACCGCAACGATGTCCGCTGCAGCAGCCTCGAGCACAAGCTCGGGATCCACGCGAGCCCGACCTGCACGATGATCTACGGCGACGGCGGCGGCGCGCGCGGCTGGCTGCTCGGCGAGGAAAATCGTGGGCTCGCCTGCATGTTCACCATGATGAACAGCGCGCGCCTGTCGGTTGCGCTGCAGGGCGTCGCCATCGCCGACCGCGCCTGCCAGGACGCGGTCGCCTTCGCCGGCGAGCGCCGCCAAGGCGCCTCGCCCACCCACAACGGCATGGCGCCGATCATCGAGCACGCGGACGTGCGGCGCATGCTGGCGACGATGCGCGCCCTGACCAACGCCGCGCGCGCGATCTCTTACGCGACCGCGGCGGCGATCGACCGCTCGCAGCGATGCGAGCAATCCGCCGAGCGGCAGGCGGCCAGCGAGCGCGCCGCGCTGTTGACCCCGGTCGGCAAGGCGTTCGCGACCGATGTCGCCATCGAGGTGGCTTCGCTCGGCATCCAGGTGCACGGCGGGATGGGCTTCATCGAGGAGACGGGCGCTGCCCAGCATCTGCGCGACGCCAGGATCCTGTCCATCTACGAAGGCACCAACGGCATTCAGGCGATCGATTTGGTCACGCGAAAGCTCCCGATGTCCGGCGGCGAAACGGTGCTCGGCCAAATCGACGCGATGCGCCAAATCGCGGGACGACTGGCGGACGCCGATTGCACGAGCTTACAGGCAGCGGCACCGCCGATCGCCAAAGCCGTCGACAGTCTCGAGCGGGCGACGCGGTTCATGCTCGGTGCGCTCGCCGAGAACGCCACCGAGGAGGCGCTCGCCGGAGCAAGCCCCTATTTGCGGCTGTTTGCGACGGCGCAGGGCGGCGCACTGTTAGGCGCGTCGGCGCTCGCGGCGCATCATGCGACGACCGGCGGCGACAACGATCCGGCGAATGCCGGACGCGTGCAGCTCGCGCGGTTTTTTGCCGACAACATCGCGCCGAGCGCTCCGGGACTCGCGGACGTGGTGGTTGGCGGCGCGGCTTCACTCAAGGATGCGCAACGGATGTTGGTCGACTGAGGAAGCGTGCCGCCCTTCTCGCGAACCTGCGGCACATCGGGAACACTGAGCGTCGCTGTCACTGACCAGAGGAGGAAGTCATGAAAGCTGTGTTGCGGTTGGCCATGATCGCAGCCGGTGCGGCCGCTGTTGCCCCGCCGGTCAAGGCCGCCGACGAAGCGATCAAGATCGGCGTGCTGACCGACCTCTCGGGTCTTTACGCCGCGCCGACCGGGCCGGGATCGGTGTTTGCCGCCCGACAAGCCGTCGCGGATTTTGTGGCCGCGCATAAAGGTCTCAAGGTCGAGGTCGTTGCCGGCGACCACCAGAACAAGCCCGACATCGGCGCCGGCATCGCCAACCGCTGGATCGACGCGGAGAAGGTCGATGCCATCGTCGACGTGCCAACGTCATCGGTCGCCTTCGTGGTCAATGACATCGTCAAGGGCAAGAATAAGGTGTTTTTGGCTTCCGGCGCCGCGGCCTCTGACCTGACCGGCGCGCGCTGCACGCCCAATACGGTGCACTGGACCTACGACACCTGGGCGCTGGCGAACGGCACCGGCAAGGCGATCGCGACCACCGGGGGCGATTCCTGGTTCTTCCTCACCGCCGACTATGCGTTCGGCCATGCGCTCGAACGCGACACCGCGGCGGTGGTGGAAGCCAACAAGGGCAAGGTGGTCGGCCGCGTGCGCCACGCGCTGGCGACCAACGACTTTTCATCCTTCCTGATGCAGGCCCAGGCCTCGAAAGCGAAGATCATCGCACTCGCCAATGCCGGCGGCGACACCGTCAACGCGATCAAGCAGGCGGCGGAATTCGGCATCGTGCGCGGCGGGCAAAAGCTCGCCGGCATGCTGGTCAATATCAGCGACATCGATGCGCTCGGTCTCAAAACCGCGCAGGGCCTGATGCTGACCGAGCCGTGGTATTGGGACGCAAGCGACGCCAACCGCGCGTTCGCGAAGACCTTTGCCGCCGGCAATGGCGGCCGCCATCCCACCATGATCCATGCCGGCGTCTACGCCGCGGTGACGCACTACCTCAAGGCGGTGGTCGCGCTCAACGGCACCGCCGACGGCAAGGCCGTGGTCGCGAAGATGAAGGCGCTGCCGACCGACGATCCGTTGTTCGGGAACGGCAGCATCCGTAGCGACGGGCGCAAGATCCACGACATGTACCTGTTCGAGGTGAAGCGGCCCGAGGAATCGAAGTACCCGTGGGACTATTACAAGGTGCGCGCCACCATCCCCGCGGCAGAAGCATTCCGTCCGCTAAGTCAAGGCGGCTGTCCGCTGGTCAGCGGCTGATCGACACCCGAGCAATCGCGCTGCAAAGGAGGAAAGTCCATGTCACGCAAGCATTGGCTCGCCGCCTACGGCGAAAAAATTCCCTGCGAGATTAATCCGGACACCCATGGCTCGGTGCTCGCGATGCTCGAAGCGGCCATGCAGCGGTTCGCCGACCGCCCCGCGTTTCGCTGCTTCGGCCACACGCTCACCTATGCCGATACCGACCGGCTGTCGCGAAACTTCGCGGCCTTCCTGCAGAATAAGCTCGGCGTGAAGAAAGGCGATCGCATCGCCGTGATGCTGCCCAACATCGCCGCCTTCCCGCTCGCGATGCTCGGCATCGTCCGTGCCGGCGGCGTGCAGGTCAACGTCAATCCGCTCTACACGCCGCGCGAGCTCGAGCATCAGCTCAACGATGCCGGGGTCGAGACCATCGTCATCTTCAACGGCGGCTCGCCGACGCTCGCCGAGATCATCGGCAAGACGGCGGTCAAGCAGGTCATCAGCGTCGCACACGGCGAGGGCATCGGTGCATCGCTGCCGGCGCCGCCGGTCGACGCAAGACTGAAGAGCGTGATCACGTTCTCCGAGGCGCTGGCACAAGGCGCGCAACTCCCGTTCACGCCGGTGGCGCTGTGCGGCGACGATTTGCTGTTCCTGCAATATACCGGCGGCACCACGGGGCTCTCGAAGGGCGCCGCCCTGTCGCACCGCAACCTCGTCGCCAATACCGAGCAGTTCAAGGCGTTCATGGCGGATGCGATCCGCCCCGGAGAGGAGGTGGTGATCACGGCGCTGCCGCTCTATCACATCTTCGCGCTGATGGTGAACTTCATCTCCTACTACTCGATCGGTGCGGAGAACTGGCTGGTCGCCAATCCGCGCGACATGGACAGCTTCGTGGAGATCCTGCGCCAGGCGCGCTGCACTGCCTTTACCGGCGTGAATACGCTGTACGGCGGCCTTGTCATGCATCCAAAGATCTCCGACGTGGACTTCAGCAGATTGCGCGTGGCGATCGGCGGCGGCGCCGCGGTTCTGCCGACGACGTCGGCGAAATGGAAGGCGTTGACCGGCAAGGACATCCTCGAGGGCTACGGCCTGTCGGAAACCTCGCCGATCCTCACCCTCAATCCGTCGACGGCGACGAACAGCTTCTCCGCGACCGTCGGCCTGCCGTTCCCGTCGACCGACATCAAGCTGCTCGACGCCAACGACGAGGAAGCGGCGATCGGCGAGCCGGGCGAGGTGTGTGCCAAGGGCCCGCAGGTCATGCAGGGCTACTGGCAGAAGCCGCAGGCCAATGCGGATGCCTTCACTGCCGACGGCTATTTCCGTACCGGCGACATCGGCGTGTTCGACGCGAAAGGTTTCCTCAAGATCGTCGATCGCAAGAAGGACATGATCATCGTTTCCGGCTTCAACGTCTTTCCCAACGAGGTCGAAGCGATCGCCGCCGCCTGCCCCGGGGTTGCCGAATGCGCCTGCGTCGGCAGACCGGACGAGAAGACCGGCGAGGCGGTGCGGCTGTTCGTAGCCAAGGCGCCGGGCGCGACGCTCACTGAAGCGGATCTGATTGCGCACTGCCGATGTCAGCTTGCGGCCTACAAGGTGCCGAAGGAAGTCCGCTTCCTCGACTCATTGCCGAAGTCGAACGTAGGCAAGATCCTGCGCAAGGATCTGCGCGGGCTGCCATAGGTGCGGACCATGGCCATCGCACAATACTGCATGGCGACAGCGCCGCAATTCGTCGGCCGCGAGCTCGGTGCGTCCGACTGGGTCGCCGTCGACCAGGACCGCATCGACGCCTTCGCAGCCTGCACCGGCGATCGCCAGTGGATCCACGTGGATGTCGAGCGCGCCCGGCGCGAGAGTCCGTTCGGCGGCCCGATCGCCCACGGCTATCTCACTCTGTCGCTGGTCGCGGCAATGATGATGGAGCTCGGCGTAATCCCGCCGGATGCCGCAACCGGGCTCAACTATGGATTGGATAAGGTTCGCTTCATTGCGCCAATCAAGGCGGGGGCGCGCGTGCGCACGCGTGCGAACCTCGTCGCGGTTGAGCCGCAGGGCGGCGGGCGGGTGCTGCTCAAGCTCAACTGCACGCTGGAGATCGAAGGCGAGGCAAAACCCGCCCTCGTCGCCGAGCTCCTGTGCTTGCTCATCGGCAAGAACAATGCGCCCTCCTAACTCGTGCAGAAACATCCATGGCAAATGAAGTCTCAGTTGGCGCCGACGGTGACATTCGCGAACAGGCGGCGCAGCACACCTTGGCGGCCAATCCGCTGGTCGGCGTGCGTGGGCAGGACATTTTCGATTCCGCACGTTTGCTGCTCGGGCAGATTCTGAGCCATCCCGTCGCGGCCACCCAGCAGTATCTGACGTTACTGTCCGAACTCGGACGCATCGCGACCGGCGCAAGCGAGCTCGCGCCGGACGCCAAGGATCGGCGCTTTGCCGATCCCGCCTGGAGGGGAAGCGTCGCCTACCGCTCGCTGGCGCAGAGCTACCTGGCCTGGGGCAACGCGCTTTATCGCTTTCTGGATGAAGCCAAGCTCGACAAGCGCGATGCCGAGCGCGCGCGGTTCGTCATCTCGCTCATCGTGGACGCCATGTCGCCGACCAATTCGCTCGCAGGCAATCCCGCAGCGTTGAAGAAGCTCGTCGATACCGGCGGCGCGAACCTCGTGTATGGATTGGAAAACTTTGTCGCCGATCTCATGCACAACGGCGGCTTGCCGGCGCAGGTCGACACTCGGACCTTTGCGATCGGCAAGAATCTCGCGACCACGCCCGGCTCGGTCGTGTATCGCACCCCGGTAATGGAGCTGATCCAGTACCGGCCGATGCGGGACGAGGTGCACAAGCGGCCGCTCCTGATCACGCCACCGCAAATCAACAAGTTCTATGTCTTCGATCTCGCGCCGGAAAAAAGCATCGTTCAGTATTGCCTCGAGGGCAACCTGCAGACCTTTGCGATCAGCTGGAAGAATCCGACCCCTGCCGAACGCCGCTTCGGGATCGAAACCTACGTCGCGGCGCTGGAGGAAGCCGTGGATGCGATGCGCGACATCACCGGCAGCGAGGAAGTCAACATCTGGGGGTCGTGCTCGGGCGGCATCACCATGTCGGCATTTCTCGCGCACCTCGCGGCGCGCGGCGAAACCAAGGTCCACAGCGCCACCGTGGCGGTTTGCCTGCTCGACATGGCGGTCACGCAGAACACGACGGCAGGATTGTTCGTCACCCCGGAATCGATCATCGCGGCGAAGAGCGCGTCACAGCTCGCCGGCGTCGTCGAAGGACAGGAGCTGGCGCGCATGTTCGCCTGGATGCGGCCCAACGACCTGATCTGGAACTACTGGGTGAACAACTATCTGCTCGGCAATGCGCCGCCGGCTTTCGACGTCCTCTACTGGAACAACGACACGACGCGGTTGCCCGCCCGTCTGCATGCCGACTTCCTCGATCTCATCGACGCCAATCCGTTCGTCAATCCCGGTCGGCTTAAAGTATGCGGCACGCCGCTCGACATGCGTCGAGTCGATTTGGACAGCTATGTCGTCGCAGGCCTGACCGATCACATCACGCCATGGCAAGGCTGCTACAACACGGCGAAGCTTTACGGCGAGCGCAGCACCTTCGTGCTCGCCAACAGCGGGCATATTCAGAGCCTGCTCAATCCGCCCGGCAATCCGAAGGCATGCTTTTGGGCCGGCGCGGGAAGCGCAGGGAGCGCGGAGAACTGGCTGGAGCAAACTGCAAAGCATAGCGGTAGCTGGTGGCCGCACTGGCTCGAATGGATCAAGGCGCGCTCCGCCGACATGGCGCCGGCACCGGTCGCGCTGGGCAACGAGCAGAACCCGCCGCTCGAGGCGGCGCCCGGCCGCTACGTCATGGAGCGATAGATGCAAATCAGGCTGCACGACGTCGAAGGGCAAACGCTACGCGTCGGCATTCGGCGCGGGGAAAAGGCGCGTCCGCCGCTCCTTCTCTTTAACGGGATCGGCGCCAATATCGAACTGGTCGAGCCGTTTCTGGACGCGCTCGGTGGACCCGAGGGGATCATCTTCGACGTGCCCGGTGTGGGTGGCTCGCCGTCGCCCTGGCTGCCGTACCGTCCTTCGAGTTTGGCAAAGCTGAGCGCGCGGCTGCTCGACCACTTGGGACACGATCAGGTGGACGTGCTCGGTCTGTCATGGGGCGGCGCATTGGCGCAGCAATTCGCGTTTCAGCAGGGCAAACGGTGCCGGCGGCTCGTGCTCGCAGCCACCTCGCCCGGCCACTTGATGGTGCCAGCTAAGCTCACGGTCCTGCTCAAGATGGCAACGCCACGGCGCTACAAAGACTCCAAGTACATGGAGCGCATCGCCGGGGACATTTACGGCGGGGCATTGCGCGGTTCGCCCGAGCTCGTGCACAGTTATCTGCGCCATGTCCGCTGGTCGAGCGACTACGGCTATTACCTGCAGCTGCTCGCCGGCTGTGGCTGGACAAGCCTGCCTTGGCTGCGCTGGCTTGCGCAGCCGACCCTGGTGATGGCGGGAACCGACGATCCGCTCGTGCCATTCGCCAATGGCCGCATCTTGGCAAGCCTCATTCCGGATGCGCGGCTGGTGACCATCGACGACGGCCATCTGTTTCTGGTCACCAACGCCCGCCAATCCGCCGCAATGATTTCCGAATTCTTGAGCTAAGCTTTCGTCGACAATTGGCCAATGACTCCGATATTTGAGAGAACGCGCTCACGAGGGGGGACGAATAGTGGTCGATGCGCCCAAGAAAGTAGCGGTCGCTTGCCAGGGCGGTGGAACCCATGCTGGTTTCGCGGTCGGCGTCCTCACCGAAATCCTCAAGGAATACGAGAAAAAAAAGTTCGAGCTGGTGGGCTTGAGTGGCACCTCGGCGGGTGCGCTGTGCACCCTGATGGTGTGGTACGGCCTTGCCCCGAAGAATGGCGACGCCGGCTCAGTGCGTGAAGCGATCGAGAG
>JBJMTU010000095.1:0-10459 GCA_045811545.1 Xanthobacteraceae bacterium
AACCACGAGACCCACCGCATCTCGCTCGGCATGAAGCAGCTGCAGGATGATCCCTGGCAGGGTATCGAGGCGAAATATCCGGTCGGCGCGCGGTTCAAAGGCCGGGTCACCAACATCACCGACTATGGCGCATTCGTGGAACTCGAGCCCGGCATCGAAGGACTGATTCACGTCTCCGAGATGTCCTGGACCAAGAAGAACGTGCATCCCGGCAAGATCGTATCCACCTCGCAAGAGGTGGACGTGCAGATCCTCGAGGTCGATCCGGTCAAGCGGCGTATCTCGCTCGGTCTTAAGCAGACGATGCGCAATCCGTGGGAAGCCTTTGTCGAGAAGTATCCGCCCGGCTCCGTCATCGAAGGCGAAGTCAAGAACAAGACCGAGTTCGGGCTGTTCCTGGGTCTCGACGGCGACGTGGACGGCATGGTGCATCTCTCCGACCTCGACTGGAAGCGGCCGGGCGCGCAGGTGATCGCGGAGTACACGAAGGGTGATAAGCTGCAGGCCAAGGTGCTTGACGTCGATGTCGAGAAGGAGCGGATCTCGCTTGGAATCAAGCAGCTCGCAGACGACCGCATGGAGACCGCCGGCGATCTCAAGAAAGGCTCGGTCGTCACCTGCGAGGTCACCGAGGTGAAAGAGGGCGGCATCGACGTGAAGATCGTCGGCACCGACCTCACCACTTTCATCAAGCGTGCCGAGTTGGCGCGCGACCGCGGCGAGCAGCGGCCGGAGCGTTTCTCAGTCGGACAGAAAGTCGACGCCCGCGTCACCCAGTTCGACCGCCGCACCCACAAGGTACAAGTCTCGATCAAGGCGCTCGAAGTGGCAGAGGAGAAGGAAGCGATTGCCCAGTACGGCTCGACCGATTCGGGGGCAACGCTCGGCGATATCCTCGGCACCGCGCTCAGGCGGGCAACGGAAAAGCCATCCGAGAAGGACGACTAGGCCCGCAGGCGAGCCGTCGAGGGGAGTAAGCCATGTCACTCGATGCCGATACCATCGTCGACCGCCGCCGGATGCGGCGTAAACTGACCTTCTGGCGCATTTGCGCCGTCATCGTTGCCATCTGCGCCGTGGTGGCGGCCGGCGCCGCTTTACGCGCCCCCGGAACCGAGGCATTGACCGGATCGCCGGCCGGCTCGATTGCGCGTGTCACCATCACCGGCCTCATCCGCAGCGACATGCAGCGGGTCGAAGCGCTGGAGCGGCTAGGCAAATCGCGCGCCCGGGCCGTGATCGTGCACATCAACAGCCCCGGCGGCACTACGGCCGGCTCGGAGCAGCTGCACGACGCCTTGGTGCGGCTCAAGGAGCAAAAGCCGCTGGTCGTGGTGGTTGACGGGCTCGCGGCCTCGGGCGGCTACATCGCGGCAATCGCGGCCGATCACATCGTCACGCTGGAGACCTCGCTGGTCGGCTCGATCGGCGTGTTATTCCAATATCCGAACGTCGCCGACCTTCTCAAGACGGTCGGCATCAAGGTCGAAGAGATCAAATCCTCGCCGCTGAAGGCGGCGCCCAACGGCTTTGAGCCGACCTCGCCGGAGGCGCGCGCCGCCATCGAGGCAATCGTCTCGGATTCCTATGCTTGGTTCCGCGGCATGGTGAAGGCGCGCCGCCATCTCGACGATGCCGCCTTGGAGCGAGTGGCCGACGGTCGTGTCTTTACCGGGCGGCAGGGCCTCACGCTCAAGCTCGTCGACGAGATCGGCGACGAGAGGGCGGCGCTGGCCTGGCTGGCAAAGGAGAAGAACATCGATCCAAAGACGCCAGTGCGCGACTATCGGTTGCGCGAGCGGTTCGGCGATTGGCCCTTCCTGCATACGGCCGTGGTCACCAGTCTCGACGCGCTAGGCCTGGGCTTGTTTGCGCGACGCCTGGAGGAGTGGGGCGCGGTGCAGGCGGTGGAGCGTCTCAACCTTGACGGTCTCTTGGCGCTTTGGCACCCTCCAATCGCGAACTAGAGACGGAACGATTCGTCCCGACCGGCCCAGGACGGCAGCAGCGATGATCAAGTCCGAGCTCGTGCAGCGCATCTCCGGGCAGAACCCGCATCTCTACCAGCGCGACGTGGAAAACATCGTCAACGCCATTCTCGGCGAGATCACTGCGGCGATGGCGCGTGGCGACCGGGTCGAACTGCGCGGCTTCGGCGCTTTTTCGGTCAAGAACCGTCCGGCGCGTACCGGGCGCAATCCGCGTACCGGCGCGCATGTCTCGGTGGAGAAGAAATCCGTGCCCTTCTTCAAAACCGGAAAGGAAATGCGCGAGCGACTCAATCGCACGGGTCCCTCAAGCCCATGATCCGCAGGATTGTCGCCGCGCTGATCCTGGTGCCGCTTGCGATCCTCTTCATCAGCTTGGCCGTAGCCAATCGCCAGAGCGTCGTCGTCTCCTTCGACCCGTTCGATCCGACGCATCCCGCGCTCACGCGGGCACTCCCGCTCTATCTCTTGATGTTGACGCTCCTGATCGGAGGGGTCCTGGTCGGCGGCATCGCCGCCTGGCTCAGGCAGGGCAAATGGCGACGCGCCGCACGCCTTGCCGATGCGCAAGCCCGTGAACTGCGCGTCGAGGTGGACCGGCTCAGGCGACGGCTCGGGTCCCCTCTCTCCGCCCATCCGCTGCCAGCCGATGTTGCGCCGCCGCTGACCATTCCGCCCCCGGCGCGGTAGACGCGTCAATTTATTCTTGGATATCAATGAATTGGGCGGGCGAGACAAAACGTCATCGCCGCGCTAGAAGCGCGCCATAACGGGACCGTGGCGATGTCCGTTCTGATCAAGATTTGCGGCCTCAAGAAGCCGGAGGCGCTCGATGTGGCGCTCGCGGCCGGTGCCGATCTGGTCGGCTTCGTGTTCTTTGCTCCCTCGCCCCGTCATGTCGGTTTCGAGGCTGCGCGCGCCCTGGGCGAGCGTGTGCGCGGGAGGGTGCGAAAGGTCGCGCTTTCCGTCGACGCGAGCGACGATGAGCTTGCGGCGAGCATTGAAGCGCTCAAGCCCGATCTGCTGCAACTTCACGGTCGCGAGACGCCGGAGCGCGTGACGGCCGTGCGCGGGCGCTTCGGGCTTCCGGTCATGAAGGCCCTTGCGATCGCGGAACGCGCGGATCTCGCGGCGATCCGGCTCTACGACGGGGTGGCCGATCGGCTGATCTTCGATGCGCGTGCGGAGGCAGAGGCCACGCGGCCGGGTGGGCTCGGCAAGCGCTTCGACTGGCGGCTGCTCGAGAACGTGCAAACGCGCGCGCCGTTCATGCTCTCGGGCGGCCTCGATGCCGGCAACGTCGCGCAGGCGCTGCACATTACCGCCGCCCTCGCCGTCGACGTCTCCTCCGGCGTGGAACGGGTGCCCGGGGAGAAGGACCCCGACAAGATCCGAGCCTTCATCGCCGCGGCACGCGATGCCGCAAGCAACCGTGCCGCGCCCGACAAAGCCGTGAGCAGCGTATGACCATCCAACAGCTCAATTCGTTCCGCACCGGACCCGATGAGAGCGGACATTTCGGGCTCTACGGCGGCCGCTTCGTCGCCGAGACGCTGATGCCGCTCATTCTGGAGTTGGAAACGGCTTATGCCGCGGCGAAGAACGATACCGGCTTCCGCCGCGAGATGGACGGCTACCTCAAGGATTACGTCGGTCGGCCGACGCCGCTCTATTTCGCCGAGCGTATGACGGAGCATTTGCGTGGAGTGTCGGCCGCCTCGGGCGGCACGGGCGGAGCGAAAATCTATCTCAAGCGCGAGGACCTCAATCACACCGGCGCGCACAAGGTGAACAACGTTCTGGGGCAAATCCTGCTTGCGCGCCGCATGGGCAAACCGCGCGTCATCGCTGAAACCGGCGCAGGCATGCACGGGGTTGCGACCGCAACCATGTGTGCGAAATTCGGTCTCGAATGCATCGTCTATATGGGCGTGGTCGACGTCGAACGGCAGAAGGTCAACGTGCAGCGCATGAAGGCGCTGGGCGCCGAGGTGCGCCCGGTCGAATCGGGATCGAAAACTCTCAAGGACGCGATGAACGAAGCGCTGCGGGACTGGGTCACGAATGTCGCAAACACGTTCTATTGCATCGGCACGGTCGCGGGGCCGCATCCCTATCCGATGATGGTGCGCGACTTCCAATCGATCATCGGAGATGAAACGCGCGCGCAGATGCTCGAAGCGGAAGGGCGTTCGCCCGACTCGCTCATTGCCTGTATCGGCGGCGGCTCGAATGCGATGGGCCTGTTTCATCCATTTCTCGACGAGCCTCACATCGAAATCTACGGTGTAGAAGCGGCGGGTTATGGGGTCTCGACAGGCCTGCATGCGGCTTCGATCGCCGGCGGCCGGCCCGGGGTCCTGCACGGCAACCGCACTTATCTGCTGATGAACGACGACGGGCAGATCAACGAGGCGCACTCGATCTCTGCCGGTCTCGATTATCCCGGCATCGGCCCCGAACACGCTTGGCTCAACGATGTGAAGCGAGTCACGTACCTTTCCGCGACCGACGAGGAGGCGGTGGCCGCATTCGAGCTCTGCTCGCGGCTCGAGGGTATCATCCCTGCGCTCGAGCCGGCGCACGCGCTGGCGCGGGTCATGGACCTGGCGCCGCAAAAGCCCAAAGATCATCTGATGGTGATCAACCTGTCCGGGCGCGGCGACAAGGACTTGGCGAGCGTGGCGGCTTATCTGGAGCAGCGATGAGCTGCGCCGCCGGCGGGAGCAGCCTGTGATCAGCAGGCAGAAAATCGTCGGCTGGATTTTGATCGTCGTATCCGTCGCCTATATCGCCTATTTCCTGCGCGTGCGGCTGTTCACGCCCGGTCCCATTCTGGAGAAGAAGGAATGGGTGCAATTGATCAGTTCGATCGTGATATTGATGCTGGGCACCATCAATGTCCGTATGGCCGCGATGCGCGAGCGCAGGCGTAAAGGGTCGCCCGATTGATCGTCCAGTGAAGTCGTACCCATGAGCACGCGCATCGATCGTCGCTTCGCCGAGCTGAAGGAACAGGGCCGTGCCGCATTGGTCACGTTCCTTACCGCCGGCGATCCCGACCCCGAGACCTCGCTCGCCATTCTGCGCGCCATTCCGGCGGCCGGCGCCGATGTGGTCGAGCTCGGCATGCCGTTCACCGATCCGATGGCCGACGGACCGGCGATCCAGATGTCGGCCCAGCGGGCGCTGAAGGCTGGTCAGACACTGAAGAAGACGCTGGATATAGTGCGCGCCTTTCGCCAGAGCGACGATGCGATGCCGCTCGTGCTCATGGGCTATTACAACCCGATCTACATCTATGGGGTCGACCGTTTTCTCCGCGACGCCAAGTCCGCCGGCGTCGACGGACTCATCGTCGTCGACCTGCCGCCCGAGGAAGACGCCGAGCTCTGTCTTCCGGCGCTGAAGGCCGGCCTCAACTTCATCCGACTGGCGACGCCCACGACCGACGATAAACGCCTGCCGGCCGTACTCGCGAACACGTCGGGCTTCGTCTACTACGTATCCATCACCGGCATCACCGGCGCGGCCTCGCCCGATCCGGGAAAAGTTGGAGCGGCCGTCGCGCGCATCAAGCGCCACACGAGCTTGCCCGTGGCGGTCGGCTTCGGCGTGCGCACCGCCGAGCAAGCGGCCATGATCGCGTCGGGAGCCGACGGCGTGGTCGTCGGCTCGGCGCTCGTGAACGCAGTTAAAGGAAGCCTCGACGGCGACGACAAGGCGACGGCGAAAACGGTGACCGTCGTGATCAATCTCGTCGCCGAACTTGCGCGCGGCGTACGCGGTGCGCGGCGGCTGGCGGGGGAATAGCGCGCAAGAACCGAGATGCTCGCAGCGACCGCGGATACTAGATTAGTGACATCATGACGGCCCAAGGCTTTGCGCTGTTCGACACGAATATCGGCCGATGCGGCATCGCATGGAGCGCACGCGGCATTGCGGGGGTGCAGCTGCCGGAGGCGAGCGAGGCGAAAACTCGCGCGCGTCTCATGCGGCGGCACCCGCACGCGCGGGAAGCGCCGCCGCCGGCGGATGTGTACCGCGCGATCGACGCCATTACTTCGCTCTTGCGCGGGGAGGCGTGCGATCTTTCTGCCGTCGCGCTCGATATGGACGACATTCCGGAGTTCGATCGCGGGGTCTACGAAGCGGCGCGCCGCATTGCGGCCGGTGCCACACTCTCCTATGGCGAGCTCGCCGCGCAAGTGGGTGAGCGCGGCTCGGCGCGGGAGGTGGGGCAGGCGCTCGGACGCAACCCGTTCCCGATCATCGTCCCGTGCCATCGCATACTTGCGACCGGCAGCAGGGCCGGCGGCTTCTCCGCCAATGGCGGCGTTGCCACTAAGCTCCACCTACTCACGATCGAACGCGCCCGCACGAGCGATGCACCGACCCTTTTCGACGACGACGGCGCATTCGGTTTCGCCATCAAACCGAAGGCGCGTAGCCGCCGCTGAGCGCGCGGCGGCGCCTCTTCGATTCTTCTTGGGTTGCCAGGGCTGTGCAGGCGATCCATATATGCGGGCGAGAGGACCGCGTCATGAATTGGATCTCCAACGTCGTCCGCCCGAAGATCCGCAATTATTTCGCACGCCGCGACACGCCGGAAAATCTCTGGATCAAATGCCCCGAGACCGGTCAGCTCGTTTTCTACAAGGACGTCGAGGCGAACCAATTCGTCATCCCCGGCTCCAACCATCACATGCGCATGGGGGCGATGATGCGGCTCAAGTCGATGTTCGACAACGAGACCTGGTTCGATATCGCGATCCCGGCGGTGCCACTGGATCCGCTCAGGTTCCGCGACGAGTTGCGTTACGCCGACCGCCTCAAAGATGCGCGGGCCAAGACCGGCACCAACGATGCCATCAAGCTCGGTTTCGGCAAGCTCGAGGGCTTGCCGGTTGTGATCGGGGTGCAGGATTTCGATTTCATGGGCGGCTCGCTCGGCATGGCGGCGGGGGAAGCGGTGATTAAGGGACTGGAGACCGCGGTCGACAAAGGCACGCCGTTCATCATGTTCGCCGCTTCCGGCGGCGCGCGCATGCAGGAGGGAATTTTCTCCCTGATGCAGCTGCCTCGCACCACGCTTGCCGTGCAGATGCTGCGCGAGGCGAGGCGACCCTACATCGTCGTCCTCACCAACCCAACCACCGGAGGCGTCACGGCATCCTATGCGATGCTCGGCGACGTCCACATTGCGGAACCGGGCGCGCTTATCGGCTTTGCCGGGCCGCGCGTGATCGAACAGACCATCCGCGAGAAGCTGCCCGACGGCTTTCAGCGGGCGGAATATCTCAAGGAGCATGGCATGGTAGACATGGTCGTCCACCGCCATCATCTGCGGCCGACGCTGGCAAATCTGTGCCGGCTGTTGACCAAGTCGCGACCGAAGCCGCCGGCGGACAAATTGCCCCTCCCCAGCGCGGGGTAAGGGTTCACCTCCCTTCCGCTCTCGCCGGCCTGCAAGGGCGACACGCTATCCGACATCTCGCCTGCAATGACGAAGCAATGACCTCCATCGAGTCCATCGTCGCGCGGCTCACGGCATTGCATCCGAAGCGCATCGATCTTTCGCTTGAGCGCATTTGGCGCATTCTCGCGGCACTCGGTCATCCGGAGCAACAGCTGCCGCCGACGATTCATGTTGCGGGCACGAACGGCAAGGGCTCGACCATTGCCTTCATGCGCGCGATCCTGGAGGCGGCTGGGCTGCGCGTGCACGTCTATACCTCTCCGCATCTCGTGCGCTTCAACGAGCGCTTTCGGCTCGGCGCGAAGGGCGAGGGACGCCTCGTTTCGGACGAAGCGCTCGGCGATGCGCTTAGCGAATGCGAGCGCGTCAACGCGGGTGCACCGATCACCGTGTTCGAGATCACGACGGCGGCGGCGCTCCTGCTTTTCGCACGCAATCCCGCCGACGTGCTGCTGCTCGAAGTGGGAATGGGCGGACGGCTCGACGCGACCAACGTCATCGAACGCCCGCTCGTCACCGTGATTACGCCCGTATCGTTCGATCATGCCGAGCATCTCGGCGAGACGCTGGGCAAGATCGCGACGGAGAAGGCCGGCATCTTCAAACCGCGCGTGCCGGCGATCGTGGCAGCGCAGCCGCGTGAAGCGTTGGCGGCAATCGAGCGAGAGGCTGCGCGCGTCAAAGCTCCGATCAGGGTCGCCGGCGAGGACTGGACTGCCACCGAGGAGCGCGGGCGACTCGTCTACCAGGACGACGCCGACTTGCTCGATCTTCCGGCGCCGAAGCTCTTTGGCCGCCATCAGTTCGAGAATGCCGGTGTCGCGATCGCCGCGTTGCGTGCGACCGTGGACCTGGAGATTCCACCCGGTGCGTTCGAGGCCGGTATTGCCAAGGTCGATTGGCCGGCGCGCATGCAGCGTCTCCCGCAAGGCCGGCTGGCGGCGCTTTGCCCGCCGGGAAGCGAGCTCTGGCTTGACGGCAGCCACAATGCGGACGGCGGGCGCGCGGTCGCCAATGCACTCGCGGATCTCGAGGAGCGGGTCTCGTGCCCGCTCGTGCTCGTGGTCGGCATGCTCTCGACCAAGGATCCCGAGAGCTATCTGAAAAATTTCTCCGGCCTTGCCCGGCGCGTCGTGGCGGTGCCAGTTCCCCGTCAGGAGAAAAGCTTCCCCGCCACGGCGATCGCCGACGCCGCGCGCGCGGTCGGCATTCCGGCGCAGAGCGCCGACGGCGTCGAGCCGGCCCTCGCCGCGATCGGCCGCTTCGGCCTTGAGCCTCCGCCGCGCATTCTGATTGCCGGTTCGCTCTACCTCGCCGGCGCGGTGCTCAGCGCCAACGGCACGCCGCCGGTGTAGGGACGTCATCCGGCGATGAGGACGTGCGCCCCTAAGATGCGCATGCCCGGCCCACGTGGGCCGGGCATGACGTATAAAGGCGCAGAATGCGGTGGCGTCACACTGCCGTGGTGATCCACTGTTCCAGCTTCTGCTTCGGCGCGGCGCCGATCTGGCGCGAGGCCATCTGGCCGCCCTTGAAGATCATCAGCGTGGGGATCGATTGGATGCCGTACTTGGCCGCCGTCTGCGGATTCTCGTCGACGTTGAGCTTGACGATCTTCACCTTGCCGTTGAGTGTGCCGGCGATCTCCTCGAGCGCCGGTGCGATCATGCGACAGGGGCCGCACCACTCGGCCCAGAAATCCACCACGACCGGTTCGGTCGCCTTCAACACCTCGGATTCGAAAGTGGCGTCCGAAACTTTGCCAACGGCCATGGGAAATACCTCGTTTGCTTGGCGATAGCGCCGCGGATGCGAGATCGAACCTAGGAACGCGTTCGGCAAGCGTCAAGCCTGCTTCAACCCGACGTGATGGCCAGAAGGGCAGCATCCAGCTTCGCGTCCGGAATCTCCATGAGATCAGGCACATTGGTCCACACCAGCGCGGCGCGAATGCGCTTGCCCGGGTAAAGCTGCGCGAGCACGGCGCGATACAGCGCAAGCTGGCTGACATAGGCCGGTGGTACGTCAGCGAGGTGGCGCGGCGCGGGGCGATTGGTCTTGTAGTCGGCGATCAAGACACAATCGTTGGTCACCGCGAGGCGATCGACCTGGCCGGATACCGCAAGCGCCCCGCCTTTGAGGCGTCCGACGATTGGAACCTCGGCACGACTTCCCGGCAGAAACAGCGGCGCGAAGCGCGGATCATCGAGCAGCCGCCGGATTTCGTCGACCATGCGCTCGCCCTCCTCGGCGGAAAAGCCAGCGGGCGATCGGGCAAGGTAGCGCCGAGCGGCTTCGGCGCGGGTCGCCTGCGGGATGTCGGGCAGTGACTGCAGCAAGCGGTGCACCAGCGTGCCCCTCGCCAATGCCTTGTCGCGCTCGACGCCACTGCCGGAAGTCCAACCGCGTCCCCACGCCGTCTCGTCATAAGCGGCCGCCGGCGAGAGGACCCGAATAGGCGGCGGCTCCGGCCTCGCCTCGTGCTCGAGCCAGAACGGCCGCCCATCGGCCGGCATCGCCGCAGGGGATGGAATGAAGGGTTTCTCCGCAGCAACCGGCGCCTTGCGATAGCGCCACACCGTGCCTTCGCCGTCGTCGGCCGGCTCCTCGATCGAGACCGGCGGCTTGAGCGCCGCGAACACCAGGTTCCACCAGCAACCCTCGGGCCGCGGGCGCTCCCCCTCGGCGCCGCAGACGACGAGCCGATCGATCGCGCGTGTCATCGCGACGTACAGCAGGCGCCGATATTCGTCCTCGGCCTCATGCCGCGCGCGCTCTCGCGCCGCGCTCACCGGCACGGTGTCGGTCGCTTTCGCGGCGGCCCAGACGAGGCAGTTCGGCGAATTAGCTGTGGCGGGCGGAACCGACAGGAGACGCGGCTGGCGCTGCGGCGGGCCGGCCGGTGGGGTCATGGTGTCAGCGAGAACGACGATGGGTGCTTCCAGACCCTTGGCGCCGTGCACGGTCATCACCCGCACCTCGTCGCGGGTGA
>JBJMTU010000096.1:0-4310 GCA_045811545.1 Xanthobacteraceae bacterium
CAAGCAACCCGGCGCGCGCGTTCTATCACGGCTTGGCGGCGTCGGCAGCCGGCTTGGCGGCTGCCGCGGCGCGCTCGCGCGCCGCTACGAGATCACCCTCGAGCTTGTTGCGCTCGGCGTCGGTGAGCACTTGGGTCGCGCGCGGCGGCGGCATGTCGTGAACGGCGGGATAGGCCGAGGACTGCTTCGGCCGCTGCGGCGTGCCCTCGGGCAGGCCGCCGATAGCGGTCGGCGCATAATCGCCAATCGTGGCTCCGCAACCGGCGAGCGCCACGGCAGTGGCGAAGAGGCTTAGGGCAGCACAGACGCGGCCCAGCCAGGTCCGCCCTGAGCGCGATCTCGACCCCATGCCCTGACCCCTGCCCCAACCATCGCGGCGATGCAAAAAGTGCCCGTCCGCTTGCGAAATTGCTGTCGTTTCAACCAATTGGCCGCAAGCTCTAGTACCCCAATATGACCAAAGCAAGGTTAACGGAGAGGTGCGGCAAGCACGCGCGCCGTAAAGGTGATGCGTCTTGCGACGGTCACGGGTAAAGTCCATGTCAGGCCTTAAGAGGGCTGCCGGGCCCACGCCAGAACCGCGAATTGAGGCGTTACCGTGAGAGCCCCGTCAGAACCGGTCAAAACCAGCTCGGTCGAGATCGAGGAGTTCGCCCGCAACGTCGCCCGGATGGTGGAAGAAGGCGGCAAGGCGATGGCCGCCTACCTCAAACCGCGGGAAGAAGGCCAGGTCGACGACCAATACGCCGAGATGACCGACGTGGTGAAAACCCTCGGCCAAGTCGCGGACTATTGGCTGCGCGATCCGCAGCGCGCGCTGCAAGTGCAGACGGAGCTGGGCAAGGCCTATCTCGACCTCTGGGCGCATATGGCCAGGCGCATGGCCGGCGAGAAAGTGGAGCCCGTCGCCGCGCCCGATCCGAGAGACAGGCGTTTCGCCGACCCCGAATGGTCGACCAACCAGTTCTTCGATTTCCTCAAGCAGGCCTATCTCCTGACGGTGCAATGGGCCAACCGGCTGGTGCACGACGCCGAGGGGCTCGACCCGCACATCCAGCAGAAAGCCGACTTCTACGTGCGCCAGATCGTCAACGCGATCGCCCCCTCCAATTTCGTGCTGACCAATCCGGAGCTGTTGCGCGAGACGCTCGCGTCCAAGGCCGAGAACCTCGTGCGCGGCATGCACATGCTGGCCGAGGACATCGAGGCCGGACACGGCAATCTCAAGATCCGCCAGTCGAGCGCCGCGATGTTCGAGGTCGGCCGCAATCTCGCCTGCTCGCCCGGCAAGGTCATCTTCGAGAACGAGCTGATGCAGCTCATCCAGTACGCGCCCTCGACCGCGACGGTGCTCAAGCGGCCGCTGCTGATCGTGCCGCCCTGGATCAACAAGTTCTACATCCTCGACCTGACACCGGAGAAATCCTTCATCAAATGGTGCGTGGATCAGGGCCTCACGGTTTTCGTGATCTCCTGGGTCAACCCGGACGCGAGACTCGCCGAGAGGAGCTTCGAAGACTACATGCGCGAGGGCCCGCTCGCCGCGCTCGATGTCATCGAGAAAGCGACCGGCGAACGCGAGGTTAATGCGGTCGGTTATTGCGTGGGCGGGACGCTCCTGGCCGTCGCACTCGCCTACATGGCAGCCAAGCGCGACGACCGCATCGCTTCGGCCACCCTTTTCGCCGCGCAGGTCGATTTCACCCATGCCGGCGATCTCAAGGTCTTCGTCGACGAGGAGCAGATCGCGGCCCGCGAGCGCGAAATGAGCGAGCGCGGCTATCTCGAAGGCAAGAAGATGGCCACGGCTTTTAACCTGCTGCGCTCGAACGATCTGATCTGGCCGTACGTCATCAATAACTATCTCAAAGGCAAGGAGCCGTCGCCATTCGACTTGCTGTACTGGAATTCGGATGCAACTCGAATGCCGGCGGCAAATCATTCGTTTTATCTGCGCAATTGCTATCTCGAGAATCGTCTCAGCAAGCGCGAGATGGTCATCGGCGGCAACAGGCTTGACCTCAAGACCGTAAAGGTTCCGATCTACAATCTCGCTACGCGCGAGGATCACATCGCGCCCGCGCGCTCGGTGCTGCTTGGCACGAAATTTTTCGGCGGGCCGGCGCGGTTCGTGCTCGCCGGCTCGGGACACATCGCCGGTGTCGTCAACCCCCCCGACAAGATGAAATATCAATACTGGACCGGACCCAAACCGACCAGCGCCAATCTCGACAAGTGGCTGGCCAAGGCCAAGGAGCACGCGGGCTCTTGGTGGCCGGATTGGCTCAAGTGGATCAAGGGGCAAGATTCGACCGAGGTTCCGGCACGCGAGCCGGGCGGCGGCAAGTTCACGCCGCTGGAGGACGCGCCGGGAAGCTATGTTAAAGTGAAGGACTGACGGCTGCGCGGATCGGGCCCACCGCCCGGTGCACACGCCCGAGCGCCTTTACAGGAGAGAACTCCCATGCGTCTCAACATGCTGTTTTCGGTGATCGCGGCCGCCTCCTTCGTCGCCAGCCCAGCGCTCGCGCAGGAGGTCACCGGCACGCTTAAGAAGATCAAGGATACGGGCGCGATCACGCTCGGCCACCGCGACTCCTCGGTGCCGTTTTCCTACTACGACGACAAGCAGCAGGTCGTGGGCTACGCCATGGAGCTCTGCGCGCGGATCGTCGATGGGGTAAAGAACGAACTCAAGCTCGCCAAGCTCGAGACCAAGCTCAACCCGGTCACCTCGGCCACCCGTATCCCGCTGATGGCGAACGGCACCATCGATCTCGAATGCGGCTCGACCACCAATAACCTCGAGCGGCAGAAGCAGGTTTCATTCACCATCACCCATTTCGTCACCGCGAACCGCTTCGTGTCGAAAAAGTCTGCGAACCTGAAAACGGTCGACGATCTCAAGGGCAAGACCATCGCATCGACCTCGGGCACCACCAACATCAAGCAGATCACCGAGATCGGGGCGCAGAAGGGCCTCAACCTCAACATCCTCGCGGCCAAGGACCATGCCGAGGCGTTCCTGATGGTCGAGACCGGCCGCGCCGCCGCTTTCGTCATGGACGATATTCTGCTCTACAGCCTGGTTGCCGGATCGAAGTCGCCACAGAGCTATGAGATCTCCGCCGACGCGCTTTCGGTCGAGCCCTACGGCATCATGCTCCGCCGCGAAGACGCCCCGTTCAAGAAAGTCGTGGATGAGACGATGATCGCCACCTATCGCAGCGGCGCGATCAACGCGATCTACGACAAGTGGTTCCTCAAGCCGATCCCGCCCAAAGGGATTAATCTCAATGTGCCGATGAGCGCCGCCTTCAAGAAGGTGATCGCCAGTCCGACCGACAGCGGCGACCCGGCGGTGTATTGAGCGCGGTCAAGACCGATACAGGCGTCAGCGAGCGGCGGACAATGTCTTGCTGATCGCTGATAGCTGGTGATCGTCAAGCGGATAAGGGGGCCGGCGTGAACTACCACTGGAACTGGGGCATCTTTTTCCAGACCTCGCCGGACGGGGTTCACACTTATCTGGAGACGCTGCTCCTCGGCACCTGGTGGACGCTCGCCACCGCGCTCAGCGCGTGGTGCCTGGCGCTGGCCATGGGATCACTCGTCGGCGTCATTCGCACCACGCCGAACCCCTGGCTGGTGCGGCTCGGCAACGCCTATGTGGAATTGTTCCGCAACATCCCCCTGCTGGTGCAGATGTTCCTGTGGTACTTCGTGCTGCCCGAGGTCCTGCCGACGGCGGCCGGTGACTGGCTCAAGCAGCTTCCCGACGCCTCCTTCTACACGGCCGTTGTCTCGCTCGGCTTCTATACCTCCGCGCGCGTCGCCGAGCAGGTGCGCGCCGGCATCTTGAGTCTCGCCCGCGGCCAGGGTTGGGCCGCACTCGCGCTCGGGTTGACCACGACGCAGGCCTACGTCTACGTGCTGTTGCCGATGGCGTATCGCATCATCCTGCCGCCGCTGACCTCCGAATTTCTCAACATCATCAAGAACAGCGCGGTCGCGCTCACCATAGGACTCATGGAGCTCACGGCGCGCGCGCGCGCGATGCAGGAATTCTCATTCCAGGTATTCGAGGCGTTTACTGCCGCAACCGTCATCTACATCATCATCAACATCATCGTGACGTTCGGCATGCGGTGGGTCGAGCGCCACACCGCGGTCCCCGGCTTCATCGGTGCGGCACCGGCGGCGGCAGCGACACACTGAGGCGATCGATGTTCGCGGATTTCGACTTCGACGTCATCATTCGTTCCCTGCCCTACCTTTTCTACGACGGCATGACCTTCACGCTGATGCTG
>JBJMTU010000097.1:0-5601 GCA_045811545.1 Xanthobacteraceae bacterium
CTTTCAGCGCTCACGTCACCAGGTTCTGTGGTATTAGTACAAACCGCCTACGTGGTCACCGAGACTCCATTTGTCTCTGCCCTAATTTTCCTCGGCCTCGCGTTTGGACCGACGGTGCTGCCCGGGTTCTTGTTCTTTACCCAGTGCCGCGACCGGCGGGAGTTGTGACAGTGGGCCGATTTACTATGACCACCGCGGGCGCTGGCGTTAGGTCGCGGACGCGCTGCGCTGCCCTACAAGCAAAAGAGCGTGCCAGGCGGGGTAGGAAGCCCCGTGTGGAATACATTCGCCGGGCGATTGAGGAGCGGCTTAGCCGCCAGAGCCGCAAATCGCGGGGTAAGAAGTAAGGGCCCCCAGCGCCATGGGCGCAAAGGTGGGTACAGCCCAGAAGCGGCTAAAAGCTAAGCTAGATCAATGGCCGCGCAGGACGTCTGTCCGGGCTTTCGTTTTGATATCGCGGTCAGCGAGGCAGGCAGGACCGAACGACTGCGAATGTAGGTTCGGCCGCGCGAGGCGGCGACCTAGGCGCGGTAAGCGGTCATTGCCGCTAGCCTTGCGGCGTCGTCGCGGCGAAGGCCGGCACGCGCACGGCGAAGCTCTCGAGCCAAGCGACAAGGCGCGGATGATCGTGTCGCCAGGTGCCCTGAAAGCGGAAATCGCGGTAGCCGAGCGCACAAGCAAGCGCGATCTGGCCCACGTCGGGCGGTGCTGTGAGCGCCGGAGGCGCGGCTTCGAGCGCGGCGAGCGTGCGCGCGACCTTGCCCGCCTGGTGTTCGATCCATTTCGGCTCGTGACGCTCGGTTGCCCGCCAGCGGCCTTCGTAGACCAAGAGTACCGAGGCATCCATCAGCCCATCGGCAAGCGCCTGCAGGCGCAGCGCTGCGAATCGCGCGCTGGCATCAGTGGGGATGATGCGACCGCCGCCGGCGCGATGATCGAGGTAGTCCAGGATCACGCGCGAATCGAACAACACGGTCCCGTCCTCGAGCATAAGCGCCGGAATCTTGCCGAGCGGATTCTGCTGCCGCACCGAGTCGCTCGGGCTCATCGTGTCCGCGGGCTCAAGCATGATCTCGCGATCGAGCCCGAGCACGCTCGCGGCAATCCGCACTTTGCGGACGAAAGGCGAGGCGGGAGAACTGCGCAGCGTCAACACGGGAGCAGCATAAGGTGGATGGCGATCGATGGCCGGTCTGAACCGCGGCGGCTTGCGCCGCGAGCAGTTGAGCGGCGGCCGCGTTTGCCGTTCAACCGGTGATGACGAGGTTGACGGCCTTCGGGCCCTTCCCCTTCTTGTCGGGCTCGACGTCGAAGGAGATGCGCTGTCCCTCGGTCAACGATTTGAGCCCGGCCCGCTCGACAGCGGTGACGTGCACGAACACGTCGCGGCCACCGTCGTCCGGTTTGATGAAACCGTAGCCGCGCTCGGCATTGAAGAACTTGACCGTACCTGCCATGGCCATCGGGAAACTCCTTTCCCCGTGGTTGCTCCGCCGCCGACCCCACGGCACGGCGGCTCGGCCGGACATTCACGAACGGGGAAAGCAGCGGCCTCACGGCCTCCGTCACTCCGCCGGCCCCCACAGGAGGCGGAACGTCAAAGCCAACCCGGTCAAAATAGGCCAATCCACGGCTGTGGCAAAGTGGCGAAACTACCTTTCGCCGGCGAGCCAATCGAGGCGGTGGGCGCCACCGCCTTTCCCGGAGAGAGCAACCGCAAGCTCCGGCAGCAGCATCGCAAGCTCCTCGGCAAGCGTCCAGGGCGGATTGATCATGATGAGGCCGCAGGCGGCGAGCCGGCTCGGCTCGCGCCGCGCGGCGACGCTGAGTTCGGCGCGCAAAACCTTCGGAATGCCGCTGTTGCGCAGCCTTCGCGCCAACGCATCGGGCGCGGCGCGCTCCTTGATCGGATACCACCCGAGAAACATGCCGCTCGCCCATTTGCGGTGCGCGGCCACCAGCCCCTGCCCGAGCCGCGCGAAATCGCCGGCATCTTCAAAGGCCGGATCGACCAGTACCAGGCCGCGCCGTTCCTTTGGCGGCACATAAGCCTTGAGCGCGGTCCAGCCGTCGATCGCCACCGCCTTCGCGCGCAGGTCGCCGGCGAGATTGCGCGCGAGCGCCGCCGCGGCATTGGGTTCGAGCTCGCAGGCGATGAGCCGATCCTGCGGGCGCAGGAACGCGCCCGCGAGCGCCGGCGAGCCGGGATAGATCGTCAATCGGCCGGCAGCATTGCACGCGGCGACCGCATCGAGATACGGGGCAAGGAGCGCGCACGCGTCGGCGGCAATCGGCGCCGCGACCAGCCGGCCGATTCCATCGCGCCATTCGCCGCTGCGCTGCGCCTCCTCTCCGGCGAGGTCGTAGCGGCCGGCACCGGCGTGGGTGTCGATCACGCGGAACGGCGCCGGCTTCTGGCGCAGATACGCGAGGATGCGCACCAACACCGCGTGCTTGACCACATCGGCGAAGTTGCCGGCGTGAAAGGCGTGACGATAATTCATGCGCGCGAAGTCATGCGCGCAAATTCAGATCTGTAAAGTGACGACGTGCAGTTCTACGAAGATGGAAACAGCATGACTCGGGCTGCACCCTGTTCCCACTGCTAAGCGGGGCGAGGGTGCGTACCGAGTGGCATCGCGGTTCTCGATCAACCGCAGTGGCACGCTAGCGCGCTTGCGCTGCGCTCGCCCCGCGTACCGGCGGCATGACGATCTGCTCGCGGCGGCAGGCGCGTGCATCGATCTCGGGGCAGGCGCTGAAGCGAAGGTCCTTGCCGAGGCAAATGCGCACCTCGCCCAAGCGCCGGCTGTCACAGGTCACGGCGATACCGTCACGGGGAAGCCCGGGATTAGCCTTGACGAAGGCTTCCTCGACCTCATCGGGGGTGACCGTCAGCGGCGCGTTCAACGCGATATAGGCCTCCGGTATCTTCACCACCGCACGCGCCTTGCGCACGGTTTCGAAATAGGCATTCGGAGAAAGCCCCGAGCAGGTGCCGTGCCGGTCCCACTCGTGGAAGATGAGCCGCGGCGCCGGCATCAGATCGAGCATGGAGGAGACGATGTTACGGTTGAGCCGCGGCGCCGGCTGCTGGCAGAATTCTGGAAATCCGTTCTCGTATTGCGGCCACAGCCCGTGCACCACAAACGAATAAGGCCGCGCCCCGCATTGCTGCTGCGGCGGTGTGCCGCGCTCGCCCGACGCCTCGCAGAATGACGGCGACCAAGAGAGCGCGAGCACGTAGAAATCGAACTGACCGGGCTCATTCTGGCGCCGATCCTGCGCTGGTGCGATGTCAGCGATACCAACCGTGAGCCACACCGCCAGCGCGGCGAACGCAACGCGACCGAAACTGCGAACCATGGGACACTCCCATTACCCCGGGACAGATGGACAGAGCCTACCATGTGGTCATGAACATTTCAAGAACAAACCGGAAATAAAAGCGGTCCACGGGCGCGTCGCCAACTTGCGCCATCGTTGTGCTAACGATCATCAGAGCCGAGTGAGGTCACATGAAACAGGTGTTGTTGATCGCCGCGGTTGCCTGTCTGGTCTTTTCCGCCCCGGACGTAGCCGATGCCAAAGACAAGGCGCAAGCGGCTGCCGCGCAACAGGGCGCGGCCACGACGCAAAGAAGGGCCACGACTCTGAAGGCCAGCTTTCGCGGGGACGAGCGGACCTCGGTGCCAAGTGCCAACCGAGAGTACTGCCCTGGCCAGTACTGACCGGGACGGCCGCGCCTATCGCGGCGCAACTCGAAACGGTTACGGCCGCGCCATCTTGCAGGCCGGGTTATACGCCCAGTTGCGGTCGAGCCCGATGATGCACCACTCGACGCCCCAGCTCGCGCCGATCATCCCGGCGTCCTCGGCGATCGAATAGTGGATGACGTGTCTGCGGCCGTCCGAGATTTCGACGATGCCGCTGCAGAACCGGCGTGGGATGGTCTGCGCCGCCCACGGGCGAAACGCGGTCTCGCGCACCTTCTCGAAATTGAGGATGCGCAGATCGGTCGCCCAGTACATGTTTTCCTTCTGGTTGAAGCGCGAGGCGATTCGCACCAGCGCGTCCGGGTAGTCGCACGGCGGCAGCTTGCCCTCGTATTCCGGGCCGGACATATAGAAGTTCATCTCCCACCAGTTGGCGGCGGCGGCGGGCGCCGCCGGCAACGCGACAATCGCTACGACGAACGCGAAAGCGAGCAGCAGCGCGCGGCCGGACATGATTCGAGCCCCCGATGGCTAGCGCGACGGTGACGCCCGAACCCCGGCGAAATCAAGGTATGGCTGCACTCGCGATGCAAGAAAGCGGCGAGTGTGGCGTTCGCGCCACGCTTTGGGTTTCATCGTTGGGGCGGCTTTGCAGCGCCGCACACGCCGTCTAAGATTCGGGCGGGGCAAAATGGGGAGGCGCGGATGCTGCGCGCGGCGTTGCTGGCTTTAGTCGGCGTTCTGCTGCTGGGCGCTGCCGCCCGCGCTGAGATCTATATCTACCACGCCAACGACACCGGCGGCATCATTCCGTGGTCGTGCGAGAACGAGGCCATCGCGCAGCAGGTCGCCGCCGCCTATTGCGCGCGCTGGGACAAGTATCACCGCATCACCAGCGTGCACCGGCAGTATGGCGACTTCATCGCGTTCAGCTGCCTATGGTCGCCTTATGTCAACCCCTACGCGCTGCCGGCGGTACGGACCCGCTCCACCTGTTACTATCCGCGCCATCTGCCGGTGATCATTACCAAGTGATTGCTTGCTAACGGCGCGTTCCGCCGTGCGGGATGGCAGCTATCCTTAGCCCCATTTCACATCGTGGCGCGCCAGAACCTTGCGCACGGCATCGACGAGCTTGTCCTCGGCAACCGCGAACTGCGCTTCCGCCTGCTTCTTCAAGTAGTCCTCGCGGTCCTTGCTTAGTCCTGCGATCTGGGCGCCGAGGATGAGATCTTTGATTTGAACTTCACCCTTCGCTTTTTCGTTCCCGCCCTGGATCACCGCGCACGGACTGCGGCGCTTATCGGCATATTTCATCTGCGCTCCAAACTTGCCGTCACCGAGATAAAGCTCGGCACGAATCTTCTTTCCCGGCGCGTACTCGGCGTCGCGTAGCTTCGCTACCAAATGCTGATAGTGGGCGATGGGAATGTCCGGAAATACGGTGACTACGACCGGACCCGGCTCAGGCTTGCTCTCGATCTTGTCGAGATGTTGCAGCGCCGCCAGCAGCCGCGATACTCCGATGGAGAAGCCGGTCGCTGGCACCGGCTCGCCGCGGAAGCGCGCGATCAATCCATCATAGCGTCCACCGCCGCCGACGGAGCCGAAACGAATAGGGCTTCTATCTTCCCCTTCGATCCGAAACGTGAGTTCAACCTCGTAGACAGGGCCAGTATAATATTCGAGACCTCGCACGACAGAGGGATCGATTTTGACACGGTCAGAGTAACCGGCGGCGGCAATTATCTGAGATAGCTCGCTGAGTTGCATCAAACCAGTTTCAGAAGCAGCGGGAATGGGTCGTCCGCGTAAATATTTGCGGAGGTTTTGGCGATAAACATCGAAATCAAATTCCGATCGTTCGCTTTTCTCCGCTTTTTCA
>JBJMTU010000098.1:0-5393 GCA_045811545.1 Xanthobacteraceae bacterium
AACGAGCGGCGCCAGGAGAAACACGCCCTTATTGGCGCCGGCCGGGATGATGGGTTCCTTGACGACGAATTTGAAAAGATCGGCGAAGGATTGCAGCAGGCCCCAGGGCCCAACCACATTCGGCCCCCGCCTGATCTGCACCGCCGCCCAAATCTTGCGATCGGCGTAGAGCACATATGCGGTGACGATGAGCAGAACGACGAGCAAGAGCACGCTCTGTGCGACGATCACGATGAGCGGCCAGATGTAATTGGTCCAAGCGTCCGCCATGTCAGTTATTCCGCCGCCGTGAGCGCGCCGTGGCGCTCCGCGATCATCGAGCACTCCGCCATGATCGCGGAGGCGCGCGCGATCGGATTGGTGAGATAGAAGTCGTCGAGCGCGCGGCCGAACGCCGTCTTCTCGACGGCGCCGCCGCGCGCAGCAAGGGCTGTGATCTCCGCCCGCTGGCCCGCCGCGATCTGATCGAGGCGCTGCAGATGCGGATGCGCCTTGAACAGCGCCTGGCGCAATTGCGCAAGCGAGTCGTAGGGAAGCTTGCGGCCGAGCACGTCCGACAATGCGCGCAGGATCGCCCAGTCCTCGCGCGCCTCGCCCGGCGGGAAGGAGGCGCGCGCCGCCATCTGCACGCGCCCCTCGGTGTTGAGGTAGATGCCGGATTTCTCCGGGTAAGCCGCGCCGGGGAGGATGACATCGGCACGGTGCGCGCCGGCTTCGCCGTGCGTACCGATGTAGACTACGAACGCGCCGAGGGTGATGTCGATCTCGTCGGCGCCAAGCAGGAAGAGAAGATCGACCGCGCCGGGGGCCGCCATCTCGGATGCCCTGCGGCCGCCTCGCCCGGGCACGAAGCCGACGTCGAGCGCGCCCGCCCGCGCCGCGGCGGTATGCAGGACCGAGTAGCCGTTCCAATCTTCCTTGCCGCTGCCTTGCGCGGCGCGTGCCGCGAGCGAGGCGATGGCCGCACCATCGGGGCGCGCCAGCGCGGCCATGCCCACGATCACCAGCGGATGGTCGGACTGCTTGAGCACCGAGCCGAACCCGTGCGCACCTGAGGCGACGTCCGAGAGTGTTTGCGGCCCCGCGCCGAGATAATCGTAGGGATAGGTGAGATCCGCCCGTTCGCCGATCAGACCGATCGGGAAGCCGCCCATGCCCCAGCGCTTGCGGATGCGCGCGTTGAGCACGGCCGCTTCGCGCCGCGGATTGGAGCCGACGATGAGCAAGGCATCGGCCCGCTCGATTCCGGCAATGGTGGCGTTGAAGAGATAGGTTGCCCTTCCCCAGCTCGGGTCGAGCGCCGCGCCGTCCTGCCGGCAATCGAGGTTGACGACGCCCAGCCGTGTCATCAAATCCTTGAGCGCGAAGATTTCCTCGACCGCGGCAAGATCGCCGACGATTGCGCCCATGCGCTTGGGATCCGTTTGCTTGACCTTAGCGGCGATCGCATCGAAGGCGTCCTGCCACGAGGCCGGATAAAGCCGGCCGTTCTCGCGAATGTATGGCTGATCGAGACGCTGCGTGCGTAACCCGTCGACCACGTGCCGGGTCTTGTCGGAAATCCACTCCTCATTCACCTCGTCGTTGACGCGAGGAAGGATGCGCATGACTTCACGCCCGCGGGTATCGATGCGGATGGCCGAGCCGACCGCGTCCATGACGTCGATCGATTCCGTCTTGTTGAGTTCCCAGGGGCGCGCGGCAAACGCATAGGGCTTGGAGGTGAGCGCGCCGACCGGGCAGAGATCGACCACGTTGCCCTGCAACTCCGAGGTCATCGCCTGTTCGAGGTAGGTCGTGATCTCCGTGTCCTCGCCGCGGCCGATGGCGCCCAGCTCCGGCACGCCCGCGACCTCGGTCATAAAGCGCACGCACCGCGTGCAATGGATGCAGCGGTTCATGATGGTCTTGACCAAGACCCCCACGTATTTGTCCTCGACAGCGCGCTTGTTCTCCTTGAAGCGACTGGAATCGACACCGTAGGCCATGGCCTGATCCTGCAGATCGCACTCCCCGCCCTGGTCGCAGATCGGGCAATCGAGGGGGTGGTTGATCAGCAGGAATTCCATCACGCCTTCGCGTGCCTTACGCACCATCGGCGTCCTGGTGAGGACCTCGGGTGGTTCGCCATGCGGCCCGGGCCGGCAGTCGCGCACGCCCCAGGCGCAGGAGGCCACCGGCTTCGGCGAGCCCTTGAGCTCGACCAGGCACATGCGGCAGTTGCCGGCGATCGAGAGCCGCTCGTGGAAGCAGAAGCGCGGGATTTCCGCACCCGCGGCCTCGCACGCCTGCAGCAGCGTGTAGTCCGGCGGGACGTCGATCTCTTTGCCGTCGACGATGAGCTTGGTCACCGCTGGTATCCTCTTTCCGTCACGCGCACCGCGCCGATTTCCACAACTGCGCCGCAGGCAGGCTTTCCCATCCGAAGGCGTGGTCGCTCGGCCCCTGCTGCTGCAAATGCCGCAGCCGCTCGACCGCCTCCTGTACCGTTGGCCGATGCCCGGCCGGCACCCACCACATCACGAAATAGCGCTCGTCCATTCGCTCGAACCACTCGTGGCGGCGGCCATAGAAGCGTTTGTGCACGGTCTGCCAAACAAACCGCTCGAGCGCCTCGACGCTGTCCCATACCGACAGGTTGATCGCCATGCGCGGGTCGCTGGCGAACGGGCGGGTCTCGATGGCGCTTCCGCTGTCATCCTGATAGCGCCACACAAATCCCGGGCTGCGCTCGGCCAAGTCGTTCACGAACGCAAGGTTATCGATGAATTCCGGCATGCGCGGGTCGCCGACCTCGTAGCGCAAGCGGCCGATATTGAGTTGGGCGAGTTGAAGCCCTGTCATAGGCGCGTCCTCTCAGTCACTCCGCTGCCACCCGCACCGGTTCGGGATGCGGGTTTGCGCTGTATTCGTCGATGCGACGCTCGATCTCGTGCCGGAAATGGCGCAGCAGGCCCTGCACCGGCCAGGCCGCGCCGTCCCCGAACGCGCAGATGGTATGACCCTCGATCTGGGTCGTGACCTCCATGAGCATGTCAATCTCGCGCTTGTGCGCGCGTCCCTCCGCCATGCGGCTGAGCACCCGCCACATCCATCCCATGCCTTCGCGGCAGGGCGTGCACTGGCCGCAGCTTTCATGCTTGTAGAAGTACGAGATGCGCGCCATGGCGCGGACGATGTCGGTCGATTTGTCCATCACGATCACGGCGGCCGTCCCGAGTGCGGATTTGAATTCCCGGCAGCCATCGAAATCCATGAGCAAATGCTCGCACTGGTGCGCCGGGATCATCGGCATCGAGGATCCGCCAGGAATGACGGCGAGCAAGTTGTCCCAGCCGCCGCGCACGCCCCCACAATGCCTGTCGAGCAATTCGTGCAACGGCACCCCCATGGCATCCTCGACCGTACAGGGCCTCTCCACGTGGCCGGAAATGCAGAATAGTTTCGTGCCGGTATTGTTCGGCCGCCCGATGCTGGCGAACCAGTGGGCGCCGCGCCGCAAGATGTCGGGCACCACGGCGATCGACTCGACGTTGTTGACGGTGGTCGGACAGCCATAGACGCCGACATTGGCCGGGAACGGCGGTTTGAGCCGCGGCTGGCCCTTCTTGCCTTCGAGGCTTTCCAGGAGCGCCGTCTCCTCGCCGCAGATGTAGGCGCCGGCGCCATGGTGCACGATGATATCGAAGGGAAAACCGTGGACGTTGTTCTTGCCGATCAGATTGGCCTCGTAGGCTTGGTCCACGGCAGCCTCAAGGCGCTCACGCTCGCGCACGAATTCGCCGCGGATGTAGATGAAGCAAGTATGGGCCCCCATGGCGAATCCGGCGATGAGGCAGCCCTCGACGAGGAGATGCGGATCGTGCCGCATGATCTCGCGATCCTTGCAGGTGCCGGGTTCGGATTCGTCGGCGTTGACCACGAGATAATGGGGCCGCCCGTCGGACTGCTTGGGCATGAACGACCATTTGAGCCCGGTCGGGAAGCCCGCACCGCCGCGCCCGCGCAGGCCCGAGGCCTTCACCTCGTTGATGATCCAATCGCGCCCCTTCTCGAGGATCGCTTTGGTGCCGTCCCAGGCGCCGCGCGCGCGGGCGCCCTTGAGGCCCCAGTCGTGGAGGCCATAGAGATTGGTGAAGATGCGGTCCTTGTCTTCGAGCATCAGGGCCGCCTCGATGAATCGTCGATAGGAGGTTTCGGCGTGGCCGCTTCGCGCACGTTCGCCGCCTCGCCCGGCTTTTTGGCCTCGGCATCGCTCAACGCTTGGTCCCGCGCCCGCCCGCCGTTGCCACGCGTGTGGAGGGCAGGATCGGTCAGCGTCGTCGGACCTCCAATGGGTGCCGAGAGTTGCCGCGCCACCTGGGGACCTCCCTCGACCGTCTTGCCGGACACCAGGTCGTCCAAGATTTTAGTGAAGCTTTCTAGTGTAAGATCTTCATAATAATCATAATTGGCCTGTGCAGCAGACGGGTTCGCGTAGCTGATCTGCGCGACGGGGCCATTCACGCAAGCACCGAGGCATTCGACCTCGATCCAGGACAATTTGCCGTCGGCAGTCACCTCGAACGGCTCGCCAATCCGCTCGTGGCAAAGCTTGATGAGCTTATCCGCTCCGCGCAGGACGCAAGGCGTCGTGCCGCAGACCTGGACGTGGAATTGGCCGACCGGCGCCAGATTGAACATCGTGTAGAAGGTCGCGACCTCGAGCGCGCGGATTTTCGGCATGTCGAGGAGATCGGCGACGTGCTCGATCGCCTTTTGCGGCAGCCAGCCGCCAGCCTGCTCCTGGGCGCGCCACAGCAGCGCGATGATCGCGGAATGCTGCCTGCCTTCCGGATATTTGGCGATCTCGCGCTTGGCCCAATCCAGATTCTCGACCGTGAAGGCGAAGCTCTTGGGCTGGATCGCAGGATCGGCGAGGCGGCGCACGGCCATCAGCGATCAACCTCCCCGAACACGATGTCGAGCGAGCCGAGGATCGCCGAGATGTCGGCGAGCATGTAGCCCCGGCAGAGGAAGTCCATGGCCTGAAGGTGGGCGAAGCCGGGCGCCCTGATCTTGCACTTGTAGGGTTTGTTGCCGCCATCGGCGATGAGATAGATGCCGAACTCGCCCTTGGGCGCTTCGACCCCGGCATAGACTTCGCCCGCGGGAACGTGAAAGCCTTCGGTATAAAGCTTGAAGTGATGGATGAGCGCCTCCATCGAGCGCTTCATCTCGGCGCGCTTGGGCGGAACGATCTTGTTATCCTCGACCGCCACCGGGCCTTGCCCTTCCGCGGCACAGAGCTTCTCCAAGCACTGTTTCATGATTTTGATCGATTGCCGCATCTCTTCCATGCGGATGCAGTAGCGGTCGTAATTGTCGCCGTTCTTGCCGATCGGAATGTCGAA
>JBJMTU010000099.1:0-39680 GCA_045811545.1 Xanthobacteraceae bacterium
CCGAAGGCCTCATCATCCTGGTAGGCGATCGCGGCGGTGAGCGTGCGGGCCGTGGCCTGCGCATTCGGCGTCGCCAAAATGGCGGCGACCTCGCGCGAGAGCTGCTTGACGATCGGAGCGGGTGTTCCTGCCGGAGCAAACAGCCCGATGAATCCGGAGGCGCGTCCGAAGCCCGGCACGCCGCTCTGGGCGATGGTCGGAATTTCCGGAGCCGCCGCAAACCGTTTGCCATCGATGAGCCCGAGCGCCATCAAGCGGCCGGTCTGAATATGCGGATAGGCGGAGGTGAGATCGACGGACGCGAGCGGAATCTGTCCAGCGATGAGATCGACCACCGCCGGCGCGCTGCCGCGATAGGGCACGTGGACCAAGTTGGCGCCGGTCGCTCGCTTGAAGAGCTCGATGGAGAGGTGCTGGCTGGTATTGGTGCCGGTCGAGCCATAGGTCAGTCCGCCGGGCGTCGTTTTCGAGCGCTCGATCATCTCGGCGATGGATTTCGGACCGGTCGATGGATTTGCCACCAGCACGATCGCGACGTCGATCAGCTTGGCCACGGGGGCAAGCTCGCGCAACAGGTCGGGCCCGGGATTGCTCGGCAAATTGGGATTGAGTAGCAGCGCGCCGGTCGCGCCGACACCCAGCGTGTCGCCGTCGGGCGCAGATTTCGCGAGCGTCTGCAGGCCGAGCGCGCCGCCGGCGCCGGCCCTGTGCTCGACCACGACTTGGCGCCCCAGGCGCGGGCCAAGCTCGTTGGCCACGATGCGCGCAGCGCCGTCGGCGGACGCTCCCGGCGCGAATGGAACGATGATCTGAATGGGTCTTTGCGACGATTGCGCGAGCGCCGGGCCTGGAACGACCAGCAAGGCGAGGACGAAAGCGCGCAGGGTCTTTCTCAGGCTCCGTGAGCGGCTCGCAAACAGCGCCGCGAACTCGGTGCGCTCCCTCTCCCCATTTGGGGAGAGGGTCGGGGTGAGGGGGTTACCGGCCATCGAGAGACTATAACCCCTCACCCCATCCCTCTCCCTATGGGAGAGGGAGCCCACCGAGTCCGCCTCACGGGTGTCGATCGTCATCACCAGGTCTCGCGTCATGTCTCCCGACTTGTCCAGCCGCCTTCGCGTCCTGGATCGCCCTCCAGACGTTGTAAGGCGTGGCCGGCATCTTGATGTCGTGCACGCCGTAGTCGCGCAGCGCATCAACAATCGCGCTGACGACCACCGCCAGCGCCCCAGTGGTGCCGCCTTCGCCCCCCGCCTTGATGCCGAGCGGATTGGTGGGAGAGAGCACCTCGGCAATTTCCGTCGCGAACGGCGGGACGGTATCCGCGCGCGGCAAGCCGTAGTCCATGAGCGAACCAACGAGCGGCTGGCCGGAATCGCAATCGACGTAGCATTGCTCCCACAACGCTTGGCCGATGCCCTGCGCGACCGCGCCATGGGTCTGGCCATGAACGATCAGCGGATTGATGCAACGGCCGACATCGTCGACCGACGCGTAGCGGGAAAGCCACAGGCCGCCGGTGTCGGGGTCGACCTCGACCTCGCAGATTGCGCAACCATTGGGGAACACCGGATCGTGCATCTCGTGGTCGGTGATTACGGCGATGCCGTCCTTCAGTTCCTGCGGAAGCTCATGTCGCGCCGCCTCCTCGGCGAGATCGAGAAAGTCGAAAGTGCGGTTGGTCTCGCGCGCGCTGAATCTGCCGTCGCTGAATTCAATATGGTCCGGCGCCGAACGCAGGATCGCGGCCGCCACTTTCTTGCCCTTGGCCACGAGATCAGGGAGCGCCTTCACGAACAGGGTCGCGGCATGGCGCATCGAACGTCCTGAATGCGATCCGCCGCCTACCTTCACCACGTCGGTGTCGCCGAGGATGATCTTCACGCTCTCGACCGGCACGTGGAGGAGATCGGACACGACCTGCGCGAAACTCGTCTCATGGCCTTGGCCGCTCGGCTGGGTGCCGATGACGACCTCCACGCATCGTTCTGGCCTTACGGTGATCTGTGCCTGCTCGTTGGGCGCTCCGATCGAGGATTCGACGTAATAGGCGAGCCCGCGGCCGAGCACCTTGCCGCGTTTTCTAGCCTCGCGCCGGCGCTGCGCGAACCCTTTCCAGTCGGCGAGCTCCATCGCCCGGTCCATGTTTTCCTGGTAGCGCCCGCTGTCGTAGGTCATGCCCACGGCGTTATGGTACGGCATCGCTTCCGGGCGAATGAGGTTCTTGCGCCGCAGCTTGATGCGATCGATGCCAAGTCGCTCCGCCGCCGTGTCGATAAGCCGTTCGATCGCGAAGGTCACCTCCGGCCGCCCGGAGCTGCGATAGGCATTTGTCGGCATGGTGTTGGTGAAGACCGCCATCGCGCGCAGCGCGGCATGCGGGATGGAATATGGCCCCACGATCAGGCCCGCGCCCTTGGACAAGGGCGAAAGCGACACGCAGTAGGCACCCACATTGCTGATATTGGTCGCGCGCATCGCCAGAAAACGGCCGTCGCGGGCGAGCGCCAACTCGACTCTGGTGACCAGATCGCGGCCCTGATAGTCGGTGAGGAACGCCTCGGATCGCGTCGCCGTGAACTTGACTGGACGGCCGAGCTTGCGCGCGGCCCACAGCACCAGGCCGAACTCGACGAACACCCGGTTGCGGGTGCCGAAGTTGCCGCCGACGTCGTAGGACAGGACGCGTACGCGCTCGGGCGTGATGCCGAGAATGGCAGCAAGCTCGCGCTTCTGCCGTACCGCAGCGCCGCTGCCGGCGTGAAGCGTGTAGCGCCCGCTCGCCGCATCGTATTCACCCAGCGCGGAGCGCGGCTCAAGGGGCACGCCTGTTACGCGATCGACGTGGAAATCCATTGTCACCACGTGATCGGCATGCGCGAACGCTCTTTCCGTCGCCTGCTGATCGCCGAAAAAGGTATCGACCAGAATGTTGTCCGGCACCTCGCTCCAGATCACCGGCGTGCCCGGCCGCATCGCGTCTTCGGAATGGTAGACCCCCGGCAGCACCTCGTAGTCGACGTTGATGGCCTCTGCCGCGTCGAGCGCCTGCGGCACGGTCGCTGCCACGACCATGGCCACGGCCTCGCCGACGTGACGCGTCTTGTCGGCGGGCAAAAGCATGTGGGGGCCGATGAAGACCTCGCCGCCGCCGGCGGCGGAAAGCTTCATGTCGTATTTGGTCTTCGGCAGCGGATCGTGGGGAACGGCCGCAAGTCTGTCGGCGAGGCAGTCGGCGCCGGTGAAGACGCCGAGCACGCCCGGCATGGCCTTGGCGCGCGCCGCATCGATAACGCGGATGCGTGCATGCGGATGCGGCGAGCGCAGCATCACCGCATAGGCTTGGCCGTCGACGCTGAAGTCATCGCTGAAGCGGCCATGTCCCGTTGTCAGCCGCGCGTCCTCGTTGCGAACCATGGGCTTGCCGATGGAACGGAAGCTTACTTCGCCGGGTCGCAGTTTTTGTTCTAGGTCCGTCATCGCAGGCCGCTTTTGCCGTTTCGAGATGAGTTTCACAATGCTCTTATAGTCCGGTGACTACAACATAACGCTAGGGAGTGGAAACCATGCGCCGCATTCTCAGACGTCATACGCTCGTCGTGTCCACGATCGCTGCGCTGGCAATCGAACTATCGGGCCTGTCGGTGCCGCAAGCGCAAACCGTGATGCCCCCGAGTACGCCGGGAAACTGCGTCCAGAACGCCGGCAACGGCGAGTTGGCATGCGGCTCGGGCGCGACCGCAAATCCGGGCACCGGCGCGACCGCAATAGGTATCAATGCAAAAGCGACAGCCGATGCGGCCGTGGCTTTCGGCTCCAACGCCAATGCCAGCGCGATCTCGGCAATGGCCTTCGGCCTCGGTACCGCGGCGAGCCAGCAAGGCAGTGTGGCCCTCGGCCAGGGCGCAACCTCGAGCGGGAACGCCAGCACCGCGGTCGGCTTCGCGGCGCGCGCATTCGGCAATGACAGCGTGGCGGTCGGCGATACCGCCACCGCGGGAAGCGCGGATGTGAATTTCAGCACCGCCATCGGCAGCAATACGTCGGCCAATTTCGCTTCGAGCACCGCCCTCGGCTTCGGCGCGCAGACCACGGCCGCGAACCAGATGATGTTCGGAACCGCGACCAACATCTACGCGCTTCCGGGCGTCAACTCGGCAGCGAGCCGTGCTGCGCAGAAACCCCCGCTGATGATGCTCCGTCGATGCGGCAGGCAACGTGTCGACAGCGCCAATCCCATCCTGCCGATGCCCGCCTCCGCCGGTCAAACCGAAGTCGCGAAAAAACTGACCGGGCTCCAAGTCAATCGATCCGCTCGACACTGTCCGGCACGCGCCTGCGCAGCGCGGAGGTCGACCGGATCATCGTGATGAACGACGCAGGGAGGCTTCGGACATCTCTTGGCGTGACGCGCTTTCGCGTCATCGCAGCGGCTTGGCGAAGCTGAGTTCGTGACCATCGGGGTCGGTCAGATGGAAGAACCGCTCGCCCCATTCGGCATCGCGCGGCGCCGTGTCGGGCCTGTAGCCGGCCACGATGACGCTGGCATGCAGCGAGTCGACGTCGGAATGGTAGAAGATGACGCGCCCCCACCAGGACCATGTTCGCTCGGCGGGTTGGGCAATCAGATTGAGATAGCTCACTCCCGCCCGAAAGCTCGTGAACGCGGCGTCATCGCCGCCGTAAATCACCTCAAAGCCCAGCATGCGATAGAAACGCACGGCGCGCGACATATCGTGCGTGGCCAGCGTGATAGCGCTGATGCTTTCGATCATCCCCGAACCCAGTGTGGTGCCCAGGATCACTCGCGCTTGCCGGCAATCGATTCGTGCGGGTGACGCACATCGCCGTGCTTGTTGCGCCGGCGCACGTAGTTGATCATGGCGTCGGGCCGCTCGCATTTCACCTTGAGGGCAGCGATCAGGGCATCCTCAGCCGCCACCGTCACGCTCTCGTGCTTGCCAGCGATGTTTATGCCGACGGTGAATTCGAGCGCCATGGTGCTGTTCTGCCCCAGCTAGTTGGATGTAATGCCTGGCTCGGTCTCTTCGAGCTGCGAGAAGCGCACCTGCAGGATCTCCTTCGTCGTCACTCTCCCGTCGCCGCCTTTCTCGACCAGAACGAGCTGCTGCGCGTCGGGCAAGCCGGCGGGAATCACCATCTTCCCGCCGGGTTTGAGCTGGTGGAGCAGGGGCGGCGGAATGAGGTCCGGAGCAGCGGTCACGATCACCTTGTCGAACGGGGCGTGCTCCGACCAGCCATGATAGCCATTACCGATTTTGATCTCAATGTTGGTGCAGCCTTGGCGACGCAGTCGTTGCCTTGCCTGTCGCCCCAGCTCTTCGATGATTTCGATGCTGTACACCTTCCGCACCAGCTGCGCGAGAATTGCGGCCTGATAGCCCAGCCCGGTGCCGATCTCCAGCACGGTATCGTCAGCGTTGAGATCGAGCAGATCAGTCATCAACGCGACAATGAACGGCTGTGAGATCGTCTTCTCGAATCCGATGGGAAGAGGAATGTTGGCGTAGGCGTACGGCTGGAGTTCAACGGGTACGAACTCATGCCGCGGCACGCTGCCCATGACGGCCATAACGCGCTCGTCGAGCGCTGCCTTGCCAAGCACGTCGCTCACGTGAAAGACGCCGGCGGAAATCTCCACCAGCATATGCTGACGAAGGATCTCGAAATCGTTCGCAGTCATTGCGCCATCCTGCCGCCGCAGCTCGTCGCCCATGAGCAGCCGGCGCGACTTGTTCACTATCGGCAATGTAAGCGAAACTCGCTCGGCTTTCCACAGACGCGCAATCGGGCCGAGCGATGGACCGGTTACACGCGGCATCGTTGACCGTAACGGTCGATGACGCACATACCGTCTCCGGCCTGCTATTGGCGCCGGAGCGGGCGCGTGCCTGTTACGTGCTTGCGCACGGGGCGGGGGCGGGAATGTTCCATCCGTTCATGGCGGCGGTCGCAAGGGAACTCGCCCAACGCGGCATCGCCACGCTCCGCTACCAGTTTCCCTATATGGAGCAAGGCGCCAAGCGGCCGGATGCCCCCAAGCTTGCGCAAGCGACGGTTCGGGCAGCTGTGGCGCAAGCCGCGCGAGTCATGCCCACGGTTCCCCTTGTCGCCGGCGGCAAATCCTTCGGCGGCCGCATGACGTCCCAGGCGCAGGCTGCTTCCGCCCTGCCTGACGTCTGCGGTCTCGCCTTTCTCGGATTTCCCCTGCATCCCGCCGGCCGGCCATCGGACGAACGCGCCGAGCATCTTTTCAAGGTCGAGGTGCCGATGCTGTTTCTGCAAGGTACACGCGACAAGCTCGCGGACGTTGCGCTACTCCAGCGGTTGAGAGAGCGCCTTGGCGCGCGTGCATCGTTACAGCTGTTCCAAGACGCCGATCATTCCTTCCACGTGCCGGCGCGCGCGCGGCGAAAGGACGCCGACGTCAGAGGTGAAATGATGGATACGCTTGCCGCTTGGACATTCTCGGTGACCGCCAGGCGCGGCTAGGAGGAAGGGAAACGGTTTGCCGCTCTGGCGCGCGCTTTCGCAGCTTCGACTTCGCGGTCATGGGGTGGCGCATCGGTGACGAGGGAATCGAGCAACTCGCGTGCCGCCTGCGTCACCTGCTCCACCGCGCGGCTGAACGCCGGCTGGTTTGCTTTGGAGGGGCGCGCGAATCCGCTCAACTTACGAACGAATTGCAGCGACGACGCACGGATCTCCTCATCCGTGGCGGGTGGCTTGAAGTTATAGAGCGTCTTGATGTTTCGACACATGAAAACCTCGCGGCCATGGGCGACGCCGACGGTGGCATACGACGGCGGCCGCGATCAAGCTGCGCGTTCCTGAAGCGACGTGCTTCGGTCGTGCACGTGACTGCCCATCTTTGACTTCAACCCATCAAACATCGTGTGCGACGCGTTCCAGGGGATCGGGAGTTTGGCCGAACACGACTGCAACTTGAACCTGTCCTCGCCGCTCGAGAATTTCCACGGAGACCTCGTTGGCGTGGCGGCGTACCTTCAGGTCGACGCTGGACTGCTTGAGTTGCAGGTTGCGCAGCACCAGCTCGTCCAAGAACGACGGCAAACGCGGGTTGCGCAGGCGGATTTGGTTCGCAACGGGATCGAATTGCAGTCCGAGCGAAGCCTCGATGAACGTGAAGGGGGTGGCGCTGGCCCATGCCTGCGGCGAGCAGGCAACCGGATAATGGGTGGGTCCGCGTCCGCGGCTGCGCTGAAACCCGCAGAACAGCTCCGGCAATCGCCGCATCTCCAAATAGCTCGCGGCATCGAACAGGCCTTGGAACACGCGCTCGAGCGAGCGCTTCAGATCATAGCGGGCGAAACCCAGCGCGATCAGCGCGTTGTCATGCGGCCAGATCGAGCCGTTGTGATAGGACATCGGATTGTAGCGCGCCTCGGTATTGGCAACGGTGCGAATGCCCCATCCGGAAAAGAATTGCGGGCGCAGCAGGCCGTCGGCCACTTCGATCGCCCGGTCGAGCTTGGCGATGCCGGTGAACAGAACCTGGCCGGCATTGGAGCTGCGGACGCGGCAGGGCTCTTTCTTGCCGTCGAGCGCCAGCGCGTAGGTGCCTAGGTCCGGACACCAGAAGCTCGCGTCGAATCGCTCCGCGAGCTGATCGGCTTGGGCTTTGAGGAGCCGCGCCCGCTCGGTCCATCCCAACCGTTCGGCGGAGCGTGCCAGAACGTGCTTGGCGCAGTACACGTAGCCCTGCACCTCGGCGAGCGCGATCGGGCCCTCGGCCAGACGGCCATCGGCGTGGAAAATGGCGTCCTCGGAATCCTTCCAGCCCTGATTGGCTAGCCCCCGCTCGGTTGCCCGATAGTATTCGACAAAACCGTCGCCATCGCGATCGCCAGGGCCATCGATCCAGGAGAGTGCGGCCTCGATCGCCGGCCACAGTTCGACGATGATGGCGTCGTCTCCGGTCCGCTCGGCATAGAGCCCGGCCAGCATGACAAAGAGGGGCGTGGCGTCGACGCTGCCGTAGTAAAGGCCGAAAGGCACTTCGCCCAGCGCCGCCATCTCGCCTTCGCGCATTTCATGCACGATTTTGCCCGGCTGCGCGTCCGAGGCATCGTCGTAAGTCTTGGCTTGAAATGCAGCGAGCCGCCGGAGCACACCTTGCGCAACGCGCGGATCCAGCCAAAGCATCTGCAGCGCGGTGATCAGCCCGTCGCGGCCAAACGTGGTCGAGTACCAGGGGATGCCGGCGTACGGGTAGCGTCCTTCCGGCGTGTCGGTCATCAGCATGTACAGATCGGCCATCGACCTGCACACGATCTCATTGAAGATGTCGTTCGAGCTGACGATCGTGCTGGCGTTTTGCGAGCTGCGGCGCAGCTCGCGGTGAGCCGCGCGCAGTCCGCGCAGGAACGGCGCCGGCGTCGGTGGTGCCGGACTGCCGCAGCCGACAGCCAAGAACACCGATCTCACCGCCTTCGGCGCGAGATGGATGACATAAGTGGCGCTCGTCGCCGTCAGCTCGGTCGGATGCGGATCGAAGTCCAACGATGTCTGTCGCTGCTTCCCGTCGAGGCCGTTATAGGTCAGCACCGCTGTGCCGGCCTTGACGGCGGAGCCGACAAGTCCGTGCGTGGTTCGGTGCAATCCGCGCACCTCGAACAAGTCGGCGAAATCGCTGTCGAAGAGGATGCTCAGGCGCAGGTCGACCGCATGATCGCCGTAGTTGCGGACCGCAAACCTCTGATAGGCGGTGTCGCGCAAGAGAAAAATCGTGCGCACGACGTGCAAGGTGTCCTTCGGCAGGACAAGACGCTGGTCGAAATAAACATCCGGATTGGTCAGATCGACAGTCAGCTGGGTATTGTCGTCGCGTACGTTCGAGCCGAGCAACAAGGGCTGCATGCCGTTGAGAAAAAGCTCGAGGTGGGAGAGAAAGCGCGTGTCGCAATGAAACAGCCCGTCGGTGCCGCCGGGCGACGCGCCGATATCGCCGTGGCTGTCCACGACGATGAAGGTATCGCCGTATTTGAGGGTGCGCCGCGGCCGTGTAGCAGAGCCGGTCGCCGGAATGTAGAAGCGCGCCTCGGGAATAATGTCCAGCGACAATTTCGGGAGCGCAACGCTCTCGATCGCCATGCAACCCCTATCAGTTCATTCCCTTTTCCAGCTCCGGCTGCAGCCTCGCTACCGCGGCTTCGCGCTCCGGGAGCGACGCCTTCTTGAGCAGCAAGCGATACACGTGAATATAGTCCTTGGCCATGCGAGTAACCGAAAAGCGCTGCTCGAAGCGCTGCCGGACCGCCCGGCGATCGAGCGCGAGCACCTGGGGTAGCGTCCTGATCGCCTCGTCCATGGTATCCACGATCAAGCCGGTGACGCCGGGGTCGACGATCTCGGTCACGGAGCCGCAGCGGAAGGCGAGGACCGGTGTACCACAGGCCATGGCCTCGATCATGGATAATCCGAACGGCTCCGGCCAATCCACAGGAAAGAGCAGCGCCCGTGCATTCCCCAAAAAATCGCTCTTCGCCCGTTCGTCGATCTCGCCGATGTATTCCACGCCCGGTTGGTTGAGGAGCGGCACGATCTTCTCGCGGAAATAGACTTCGTCGACTTTATCGACCTTGGCAGCGATCTTGAGCGGGATTTCCAGCGCCCGCGCGATCCGAATGGCACGATCAGGCCGCTTCTCCGGCGAAATCCGTCCGAGGAAGGCGAGATAGTTGCCGTCGGGCCGGTAAGTGGGCCGGAGCAGGTTGGCGGGAATGCCGTGATGCACGGTGGCCACAAAGTTCGCGTTGGGGATTGGCTTGCGTTGCGCGTTGGAGATCGACACCAACGGCATCTCGCTGAAGCCGACATAGAGCGGCTTGAGATCGTGCAGATCTTGCCGGCCGTGCAGAGTGGTCACCGTGCGCTGCGCTATCGTCCGAAACAAGGGAAAATGAAATTGATCGATGTGGAAGTGCAGAATGTCAAATTCGTCCGCATATTCCCGCACCCGGTCCAGCATCAGCATGTAATAAGGGATCGGGTCACGCACATTGTCGTCGAGCCGCAGCGCCATGGGCACGCACGGCACCAAATGCGCGCTGGAGACGGAATCTCCGCTCGCAAAAAGCGTGACGTCATGGCCCAGCCGGACCAACTCATCGGTGAGATAGGAGGCGATTCGCTCGCTTCCACCATAAAGCCGCGGCGGCACGCTCTCCATGAGCGGTGCGATCTGCGCGATTTTCATATTTTCCTCTCCACCAGGATCGGTTCTGACCGCAACGTATTGCGATGCCAAAAGTTCCGCACCATCAGGCGTTGCAGCAATGAAAAATCAGCATCAAGAGTCGCCATTGCGCGAATCATCCTTCCGGGTAAGCAACGGTTGACAGAAGGGCGACTTCAGCGCGGCGGGAATCGAGCCGCGTGTGTTGCACGATGATCGGAACGTCCGATTCGAATACTGAGGCATAGTCGGTATCGCGCGGGATCGGATGTGGATCATCGAGATCGTTGAAACGCAAGTGCAGCGTGCGCCGGGCGGCAACGGTTACGCGGTACGGACCGACCGGCTCGCGGTCGGCGAAGAAAATGATAAGTGTCACGTGGGCGTCACGATCCGCGGCGTTGAGGATGCACGCGGTTTCGTGCGAGACGAGCTCGCGGTTGGAATAGGAGCTCTCGGAGGGGATATAGCCCTCCGGGATCGCCCATCGCCGGCGTCCGATCGCCTCCATGCCCTGCTTCCCTCTTTTCCCAACAGTTACGATAACGCTGACAGCCCGCTTTTCGTTTCAGTCCCGCGGGGAACATTTTTCGCCATGCAGCGTAGAGGTATGGCCACAGTCGCGCTTTCCGGGAAGCCGGTGCGCCCGCAAGCGCCGAAGTTCGTGGCGGCCACTCGGCAATTCAAATCGAGCAACCAAGGCAGCGATGCGCGCAATCACTGTTGTGCCCGGCACCACCCACTCAGCGAAACTCGAAGACGTGCCCGAACCGGCGGAGTCGGACGGACCCGTCTTGGTGCGCACCTTGGCACTCGGGGTATGCGGGACCGATCGCGAAATTCTCGACGGTAGCTATGGCTTTGCTCCTCCGGGTGAGCAACGCCTCATTCTCGGCCATGAATCGCTGGGGACGGTCGAGGCAGCGCCCCAGGGGTGCGGCCTCGCGCCCGGCGATCTCGTCGTCGGTATCGTGCGTCGGCCCGACCCCGAGCCGTGCGTCGCTTGCGCCGCCGGGGAGTGGGACATGTGCCGCAACGGCCGCTACACTGAACGCGGGATCAAGGAGCGGCACGGCTACGGCGCGGAACGCTTCCGCATCGAGCCGGAATTCGCGGTCAAGATCGACCCGGCGTTGGGAATTCTCGGTGTCCTGCTCGAGCCTGCCAGCATCCTTGCCAAGGCCTGGGACCATACCGACCGCATCGGCCATCGGGCGCGTGCCTGGCAACCGGGGGTATTGCTCGTCACCGGCGCCGGCCCGATCGGCCTCCTCGCGGCGCTGATGGGCCAGCAGCGCGGCCTCGACGTGCATGTGCTCGACCGCAACAAGGGCGGGCCGAAAGAGGCGATCGTGCACGATCTGGGCGGCACGTATCACACCGAGCCTGGCGCGCTGGAAGGCCTTGCGCCCGACATCCTCATGGAATGCACCGGAGCCCCGGCCGTCATTCGCGCGTGTCTCACAGCGACGGCAGCGGCGGGCATCGTCTGCCTGACGGGGGTTACCGAGCCCGGCAAGGTGTTCGACGTCGATATCGGTCGCTTCAACCGCACGACGGTGCTCGACAACAATGTCGTGTTCGGCACGGTCAATGCCAATCGCCGCCACTACGAGACGGCGGCGGATGCGCTCGTGCGTGCGGACAAGCACTGGCTTTCCCGACTGATCACGCGCACCACCCCGGTCGAACGCTGGAACGAGGCACTCGAGCACCGCAAAGGCGACATCAAGGTGGCGATCGATTTCAGGTCGTAGCTCATCATGCCGTCCAGGATCGAGGATTACGCGCTAATCGGCGATTGCGAGGCGGCCGCGCTCATCGCGCGCAATGGCTCGCTCGACCTGGTTGTGCTGGCCACGCTTCGATTCCGACGCCTGCTTCGCCGCGCTTCTCGGCTCGGGTGATCACGGACATTGGCAGATCGCGCCGCGTGATGGCCGGCCCGCCATCACCCGTCGATATCGGCCGCACACGTTGATTCTGGAAACTCGTTTCGTATGCAGCGAGGGCGTGGTCACACTCGTCGATTTCATGCCGGTGCCGGCGATGCGCTCGAGCGTGGTTCGTCTCGTGGTGGGCGAAAAAGGGTCAAGTGAGGCCACGGCTTAGGGATGCGGCTCGCGGTGAGGCCATGCCGCGGCCGCGAACGCCACATGCGAGATGCGCAACGATGCACTACGCGATGTCAGCGGCAACAGCCGGGCCCAACTCAAGCTGGTCGTGCAAGGGCGGTGGCGCGCCGCTCTTGCTCAGTACGGCGAGAAAATGTTCGCCCCACGAATTGAGGTCGTTGTCTGAGATCACTTGGAAGAGCACCTGATGGCGTGCGCGCCGTTCCTCGAGCGGCATCGAGAGCGCATGCCCAATCGATGTCGCTACCGTCTCGGGATCGTAAGGATTGACGAGCAGCGCGGCCGCACATTCGGCCGCTGCCCCGGCAAAGCGCGACAAAATGAGAACGCCGGGGTCCTCGGGATCCTGGGCGGCGATATATTCCTTCGCCACGAGATTCATTCCATCGCGTAGCGGCGTGACGAGTCCGGCGCGTGCGGAACGGAAGAGGCCTGCAAGCACGCTGCGGCTGTAGGCGCGATTGACGTAGCGGATCGGCGTCCATGCGATTTCGCCGTAGGCGCCGTTGATCCGCCCCGCGGCCTCGCTGATCGTGCGTTCCATCTCGGCATATTCCTGGATTTCCGAGCGGCTCTTCGGTGTGATTTGTAGATAGGTCACCTTGCCGCGCCAATCCGGATAGACCGCAAGGAAACGCTCGAACGCATCCATACGTTGGGCCAGCCCCTTGGAATAATCGAGCCGGTCAACTCCAATCATCATGGCGCGCCCGGCGAGACTTTCCAGCACAGATTGGACCAGCGGCGAGCGCACCGAACGCCGCGCCAGTCGGCTGAATTCGTTCGTCTCTATACCAATGGGAAAGACGCCGACGCGCACGATTCGCTCGGGAGTTTGATAGGTAAATTCGCCGCGCTTCTGCAATCGACACTCGTTTTCGAGATAACGCGCGAAATTCGTCGCGTCATTCTCGGTTTGAAATCCGACGAGATCGTAGGCGCTCAATTGCGGAATCAGCCATTCGTGGTTGGGCAGCGCGGTGAGAATTTCCGGCGGAGGGAACGGCACGTGCAGAAAATATCCGATACGATTGGTGTGACCGCGGTCGCGCAGCATTTTCGCAAGCGGAATGAGATGATAGTCGTGCACCCATACGAGGTCGTCGGGTTGTAACAAACCGTGCAACTCATTGGCGAAATGGGCATTGACGCGCCGATAGCCGCTCAGATCGCGGCGGGAAAATTCAGCGAGATCGAGCCGATAGTGCAGAATCGGCCACAGCACCCGATTAGCGAAGCCGTTGTAATATTCCTGATAGTCGGCTTCGCCGAGATCTGTGACGACATAGGTCATGTCGCCACGCTGAATCGTCCTGGTCGTGACGTCGCCCTCGGGTGAAACGGTCCCGCTCCAGCCGAACCACAAACCGCCGTGGAGTTTGAGCAAGGATCGAACAGCGACCGCGAGGCCGCCCGCCTGGTTGTTATCGTGGCTCGGGAGCGCCACTCTGTTGGAAACGACTATCAGCCGCGCCAATATCGATCCTCCCAACTGCGCGATAGCCGCATCGCGCTCAAGATCAGGCCGGCCATCGAATAGGTTTGCGGAAAATTTCCCCACAAAGTGCCGGTTTGCGGATCGATATCTTCCGACAGCAAGCCATAGCGATTGCGATATGCCAACGCATCCACGAACAGCTCACGCGCCTCGTCGCGACGACCAAGCGACCACCAAGCATCGACCAGCCAGAAGCGGCAAATCAGGAACGCCGTTGCCGGCAGGCCGAAGTCGTCCGCGGAAGCATAACGCATAACGTGCTTCTCGCGCAAAAGTTCGCGTTCCATGGCCTTTACGGTGCTGACGAAGCGCGGATCGTCAGCCTCGATCACGCCCAGGTCGGGCAGCAACAGAACGCTCGCGTCGAGATCATCAGAGCCGAAAGCGGCAGTGAAGGCCTGGCGCTTCTCGTTCCATGCTCCTTGCAGAAGCGCTTGATGCACCGGATCGGCAACGGCATTCCAATGCGCCGCGCGATCGGGAAGACCCAGCCGGCTCGCAATGGCGGCGAGCCGATGGCAGCCGGCCCAGCACATCGCCGTCGAATGCGTGTGGATGCGTTGTCGCCCGCGATATTCCCAAATGCCATTGTCGGCTTCCAAAGCAAGTTCTCCCGCCTTGCCGCCGAGCGTCTCGAGCAGCCGAAATAGTCCTTCGTCGCCGAGCCGCGGTAGGCGTCGATCGTAGAACATCGGCATCGCGGCGAGAATGATGCTGCCATAGGTGTCGTTTTGGACCTGCTCGGCGGCGGCGTTGCCGATGCGCACCGGCCCGTCGCCATGATAGCCCTTGAGCGCATGCGCGGTCTTTTCATCCATCGGCTCGATCGGGACGACGCCGTAAACCGGTCGCAACGGTTCGTTGGGATTGGATGCGATGCCCAAGGTAAAAGAGATGAAATCCTCCATTGTCTGGGTGGCACCGATGCGGTTGAGCGCCTTGACCACGAAATAGGCATCCCGCAGCCAGCAGTAGCGGTAATCCCAGGTTCTTCCGGATCCCGGAGCTTCGGGAATGGAGGTGGTATGGGCCGCGATGATGCCGCCGGTTTCCTCGAAATTGCTCAACTTTAGCGTGATCGCGGCGCGGATAATTTCATCCTGCCAATCGTAGGAAATGGACAGTCCGCGGGACCAATCCATCCAGTAATCGATGGTCCGGTCGCAGAATTCGCGACAGGTCGTTTCGAGATCGTCCTGAAACCGCTCGTCCACGCCGAACACAAGATGCAGCGGCCGGGTGACGACGAAAGGTGCTTCGCTCTCGATATAGGACAGTGGCGCATCAGTGGTGAGGCGGATGACGCAGCCCTCGTGAATGTAGCGGACATGATTGCTGCCGACGGAACGGTGAGTGAACTCGAGCCCGTAATCATGAGTCGGGCGGAAACGAATGGTGACCCGGGGCAGTCCGGCCACGGGCTCGATCATTCGGATGAGTTGCGGCGGGCGAAACACGCGGCCGAATTGCCGAAAGCGCGGGGCGAAATCGGTAATGCGGACCGCTCCGCCTTGTTGATCGGTGAGAACAGTCGACACTACGGCGGTGTTACGAAGGTATTCTGACTGGAAATCAGCCATGTTGTCGAGCAGGACATCCGAAAATCCCTTCTCCTCGTCGCCCGAAATGAGACGGCAGAAGATCGGGTCGCGATCGAAGCGGGGATAGCACCACCACACCAGACGCGCCGTGGGATCGACGAGCGCGGCCGTGCGCCCGTTGCCGATGACGGCAAGATCAAGCCCGTGATCGGTCATGGCCTTGCGAATGCGTCGTCGCGGGAGATTTGCTCGAGCCAACGGCGAACATCGGCCGGGCGCTCGAAGTAGGCATTGGCGCTGGGGACGTCGCGGCGGCCGACAATGATGCCAATGCCATCGAAATCGGGAAGAATGTCGAACACGCCGAGATCGGTCACATCATCGCCGATGAAGATAGGACAGCGCTGCGCGAACGGCGGGTGAGTCATCAATTCCCGCACGGCCGTCGCTTTGGTGACCCCGGTTTGCTTGACTTCCAGCACCAGTTTGCCGGGCAGCAGCTCGATCAGGCCATCCCTTGCGCCCGAGCAGATCTGGGCGGCAGCCGTGCGCACCACATCTTCTTTCTCCGGTGCCAGCCGATAATGCAGCGCGAGCGAGTAGCCCTTGTCCTCAAGAATGATACCCGGGCCTGCCTCCGCAATCGCTGCAAACTGCCGCTTCAGAGCAGGATCGAGCGGAGGCAGCCGCGGTGCGCCCGGTGTGGCGCCGGCAATCGTGCGAAGCTCGGCACCGTGACCGCCGATCGCCGGCAACTGCAGCGGGGAGAAGATGAGGTCGAGCTCGCTCACGGGGCGGCCGCTCACAAAAGCGACACCACCCTCGGTGCGCTCCCACAACCGCGCCAGCGTATCGCGCAGGGAATGCGACACAAAAACTTCACGCGGGGTAGGAGCGAGATCGAGGATCGTTCCGTCCACGTCGAGCAGGATGGCGTATTGGTTAAGCGCTGCAGGGAGTGGTGAAATGGGGTTCAACATCACGGCTGTCCGGTCACTCATGCAATTTCGGGTGGGACGCAGGCCCGGTGCGTGCAAACTCAGGAAACGTCACGCGGCCGGGCGGATACGGTAGCCCCAACAGTTCGGCAACTCATTGATTCGATGGCTGTTCCGAAACAAAAAAACGGCATACCTGCTCATCTGCCTTGGTCATAGGCACTCTCCGAGCGCTTTAACGCCTGATCGACCCCCGAAGGCTGACCTATGCACCCAATATAGGGCCTCTGGCGGCTAAAGCGCCATCCCGCCGTCCACCAGATGCGCTTGTCCGGTGATGTAGCTCGCCTCGTCGGAGGCGAGGAAAGCGGCGAGCGCGGCGACCTCCTCGGGGCGGCCCAGCCGGCCCATGGGCTGGCGTTCGACGAAAGCCTTTTCCACGTCTGCGAGCGATTTGCCGGTCGCGCGCGAGCGATCCTTGATCCGCTCCTCGAGCGAGGGGGATTCGATCGTGCCCGGACAGACAGCGTTCACGCGGATGCCTTGCCGAATGAAATCGGCTGCAACCGCTTTGGTGAGCCCGATGACGGCGGCCTTTGTGGCGCCGTAGACATAGCGATCGGGGACCCCGCGGATCGACGACACTGCGGACGAAATATTCACGATCGAACCTGCGCTCTTTCCCAACATGCCCGGGAGGAAGGCCTTGATCGTCCGATGCATCGATTTCACGTTGAGATCGAACGAGAAGTCCCAGTCCTGCTCGGAGCAGTCGAGCACGCTGCCATGATGCACGTATCCGGCGCAGTTCACGAGGACGTCCAGCGCGCCGAACTCGCTTGCAATTTCGTTGGCGAGGGATTCAATCGACGCGGTCGAGCGCACGTCGAGCTTGTGGCGCTTGAAGCTTTTGATGCCTTCGAGTTTCTTGTCCTCCAAATCTGTGGCGATCACGCGCGCTCCCTCCGCTGCAAATCTTTCGGCAATGGCACGGCCGATCCCTTGTCCCGCCGCGGTGACGAGCGCGAGCTTGCCTTGCAGACGTAAAGCCATGATCGATACCTCCGTGCCGCGGCCAGCTACGGCATTTGAGGAATTTGGTTCATGCGTCCTTCCGGAACCGCCGCTTGAGCACGTCACCCAGCGCGCCAAAGCAGCCAATCAGTGGTTGTCCCGCGGCACGCTCGTTTGTGCGATGCGATGGTATTTGACGGCGGGCCTGAGCACCATGCCTTGGGCGAGCTGCTCGACCATGTCGCGCTGTATCTCCTGCCACGGGGTCTGGCTCGCCGGATATTTGTAGCCGCCCTGTTTCTCCAGCGCGGCGCGGCGCTGCGCGAGTTCGGCATCCGAGATGAGCATGTTGGCGGTGCCCTTGTTGAGATCGATACGCACCCGATCGCCGGTCTTGAGCAGAGCAAGCCCGCCGCCGGCCGCGGCTTCGGGGGACGCGTTGATGATGGACGGCGAAGCCGACGTCCCCGACTGACGGCCGTCCCCGATACAGGGCAGCGAGGTAATCCCGCGTTTGATCAGCGCGGCCGGCGGCTGCATGTTCACCACTTCGGCCGACCCCGGATAGCCGATGGGCCCGACACCGCGAATGAACAGCATCGTGTTCGCGTCGATTTGCAAGGACGGATCCTCGATGCGGCGATGGTAATCCTCGGGTCCATCGAACACTACCGCGCGGCCTTCGAATGCGTTGGGGTCTTTCGGATTCGACAAATAGCGTTGTCGGAAGTCGTCGGAGATCACGCTTGTCTTCATGATTGCGGACTCGAAGAGATTTCCCGACAGCAGCTTGAAGCCGGCATGCCGCTTGAGCGGACGGTCGTATGGGCGGATCACGTCTGCGTCCGCAATCTTCGCGTCCTTGACGTTTTCGCCGATAGTCTTGCCATTAATGGTCAATGCGTTGGCATGGATGCGACCCGCGCCCATCAGCTCATTGAGCACGGCCGGCAATCCGCCGGCCCGGTAATATTCCTCGCCGAGATATTTGCCGGCGGGTTGCATGTTGACGAGCAGCGGCACCTCGTAGCCGATCCTTTCCCAGTCCTCGATCGCGAGTGGGATGCCGACGTGGCGGGCGATGGCGTTGATGTGGATCGGCGCATTGCTGGAGCCGCCGATCGCGGAGCACGCCACGATGGCGTTCTCGAACGCCTCGCGGGTGAGGATGTCGGACGGTTTGAGATCCTCGCGCACGATCTCGACGGCGCGGCGGCCGGTCTCGTAGGCGATTTGCGCGCGCTCGCGGTAAGGCGCGGGAATCGCGGCGCAGCCCGGCAGCGATAGCCCGAGCGCCTCAGCGAGCGCATTCATGGTCGAGGCCGTGCCCATGGTGTTGCAATGGCCGATCGACGGCGCCGAGGAAGCGACGAGATCGAGGAATTCGTTGTAATCCATGCGGCCGGCGGCGTGCTCTTGGCGCGCCCACCACACCACTGTGCCGGACCCCGCGCGCTCCCCCTTCCACCAGCCGTTAAGCATCGGCCCGCCGGAGAGCACGATCGCCGGCGTGTTAACGGTCGCGGCCGCCATGATTGCTGCTGGCGTCGTCTTGTCACAGCCGGTGGTAAGCACCACACCATCAAGCGGATAGCCGAACAGCACCTCGACGAGGCTCAAATACGCGAGATTGCGGTCGAGCGCCGCCGTCGGCCGCTTACCCGTTTCCTGAATGGGATGCATCGGAAACTCGAACACGACACCGCCGGCATCGCGAATGCCCTCGCGCACGCGCTTTGCGAGCTCCAGGTGATGGCGGTTGCAAGGTGAGAGGTCGGAGCCGGTCTGAGCGATGCCGATGATCGGCTTGCCCGAGGCGAGCTCTTGCTTGGTCAGGCCGTAATTGAGGTAGCGCTCCAGATAAAGCGCCGTCATGCCCGGATTGTCAGGATTATCGAACCACAGTTGCGACCGCAGGCGCGGCCGCTTTCGATCGCCTGGCATGGGAAACCTCCAGCGTTGCATGACTGCAGTATCTATATAGGACGATTGGCCATCCCGGCAGCGATCTGAGTCGCAGCGGTTACGCCAAGTTCTCGTACGCGCCGACTCTGCGCAGTGCAGCGACGATGCGGTCGGGCGTCAGCGGCATCTCGGCAAAGCGCACGCCGAAGGGCGAGAGCGCGTCCTCGACGGCTGAGATGATCGCCGCAGGCGCCGGGATGGTGCCACCCTCGCCGGCGCCTTTGACGCCGAGCGGATTTAGCGGGTTCGGCGTCTCCACGTGCTCGATGTCACAGCCCGGCACGTCGGGGGCGGCAGGCAAAAGGTAGTCCTGAAAGGTCGTCGTGAGCGGCTGCGCCGCTTGGTCGTATTTCATCTGCTCGAACAGCGCGTTGCCCACACCGTGGGCGACGCCGCCCTGCACCTGGCCGTCGACGATCAGCGGATTGATGATGTTTCCGCTGTCGTGGGCGACGGTGTAGCGCACAAGCTTGACGCCGCCGGTCAAAGGGTCGACCTCGACCTCGGCCACGTGGGTCCCGTTGCAATACGAGGCTTGGCGCGGGGTGAAATAGGCGGTGTGTTCGAGGCCGGGCATCTGCCCCTCGGCAAAAGAAAACCCAGGCATGCCCTGGGCGGCGCGCGCAAGCTCGGCGAGCGTGATGGAAGGCTTGTTGCCGCCGCGGGCCATGGCGTGGCCACCCTCGAGGTCAATGTCGCCCTCGGCTACGCCGAGAATGCGAGCGGCGAGCGCGACGATTTGCTGGCGCACGCTTACACCCGCGATCAGCGCGGATGAGCCGGCATTGATCGCCTGCCGGCTGGCAAACGCGCCGATCCCTTGCGAAATCGCCGCGGTATCGCCCGTGGTCATGACAATGTCTTCGATGCGACAGCCGATTTGATCCGCCACGATCTGCGACAGCGTCGTGCGCGTGCCTTGCCCCTGGGCCGTGGCGCCCGTTGCCACCGCGACCTTACCGTTGGGGAGCACACGCACAGTCACGCCCTCGAACGGCCCAAGGCCGGTGCCTTCCACGTAGTTTGCAACCCCGATGCCGAGATAGCGTCCTTCGCCGCGCGCTTGGCGCTGGCGCGCCGGAAAGTCCTCGTAGCCCGCGAGTGCGAGCGCGCGCTGTTGGCTTTTCGGAAAGTCTCCGCTCGCATAGACGAGCGGCTTGCCGTCGCGGAAGACCAAGCCGACGGAATAGGGCATCGCTTGGGGCGCGATCATGTTGCGCCGGCGCAATTCGGCGCGATCGAGCTTGAGCTCGCGCGCGGCGCGATCCATCAGCCGCTCCATGGCGAAGACCGCCTGCGGTCGGCCGGCGCCGCGCACGACCGTCGTCGGCACGCGGTTGGTGAGCACGACCGTTGCCTCGAAGCGATAAGCCGGCACCACGTATGGTCCCGGAAAGGTCGTCGCGGCGATGTACGGCACGATGATGCCCCAGGGCAGGAATGCGCCGGTGTCGTGCAACAGCGTGCCGGAAAGTCCGAGGATTTTGCCTTGCTCATCAATGGCAATGGCCACTTGCCAGTATTGATCGCGTTCCTGGGTCGCGGAGAGAAAATGTTCCCGCCGGTCCTCCTGCCACGCGATCGGGCGGCCAAGCTTCATCGCCGCGGCCGGAATGACCGCCTCCTCGGCATAGAACGGCGCCTTGGTGCCGAATCCGCCGCCGACATGAGGCGCGACGACCCGGATCGCCTCGAGGTCGCGTTCGAAGAGGTCGGCGAGCGTGGCGCGGCAAAGGTGCGGCGTCTGCGTTGCCGACCAGACCGTCAGCATGTCGGCAACGGTGTCGTAGCTGGCGAGCACGGCGCGGCCTTCGAGCGTCATGGCGCCGCCGCGATGGAGAGAAAATTCCTCCTGGAAGACGTGCGCCGCGCGCGCAAACGCCAACTCCACATCGCCGTAGCTCATAGGGACAACGGCGGCGATGTTGGTTGTGAGATCGCTGTGGACAGGCGGCGCGTCGGGCCTCGCAGCATCGCGGCAGTCGCTGACCGCCGGCAAGACCTCGAAATCGATCTTGACTGCCGCGGCGGCATCCTCGGCGAGATAGCGGTTCTCCGCGATCGAGACTGCGACGGTTTGGCCGACATAACAGACTTCGCGGCTAGCCAAGGCGAGCTGCGTGCGCGGCGTCGCGATCGAGGGATTTGGCACGAGCATTGGAATCTGGGTGCGCGCCACGCGGGGCGGCAGATCGTCCGCGGTCAGCACCGCGTGCACGCCCGGCATGGCTCGCGCCGCCGACGCCTCGATCGAGCGGATTTTCGCGTGGGCATGCGGACTGCGTACGAAACACGCGTGCAGCGCGCCCACGAGCCTGATGTCGTCGACGAAGCGCCCGCGTCCGGTCAGCAGCGCCGGATCCTCGAGCCGCGCGACGCGGGCGCCGAAATGCTTCGCCCCCATGGTCGATGTCCCGGAACGGCGCAACGCGGCGGCCACGATATACGGAAAGCATTGCAATGCAATCGCGGCAGATCGTACGCTATCCCGCGAAACAATGGGATCACGACAATGCTCGAGGTCGGCGCCAATGCGCGTCGGTCCGCAGGAAACCGGGACGCGGGACCGCCGCTCGATTTCCAGTCACATATCTCCGCGCTCGAAGCGCGTGGGCTGCTGTTGCGCGTCGATCGCCCCATCAACAAGGACACCGAATTGCACCCGTTGGTGCGATGGCAGTTCCAGGGAGGACTGAAGGAGGATCAGCGGCGCGCGTTTTTGTTCACCAATGTCACGGACTCGTCGGGGCGCCGTTACGACGTTCCAGTCGCGGTCGGCGCGCTCGCCGCCTCCCCGCAAATCTATGCGGTCGGCATGGGCCGCCCGGTCGAAGAGATCGAGGCGGCGTGGGTGCGCGCAATCGCAAGCCCGATCCCGCCGGTCCTCGTTGGCGCGGCGGCGTGCCAGGCGGTCGTGATCACGGGAGAGGACCTGCGCGGGCCGGGCAACGGCTTGGCGCGCCTGCCGGTGCCGATTTCCACTCCCGGGTTCGATGCCGCGCCCTATCTGACCGCCACGCTTTGCGTCACGCGGGATCCCGAAACCGGCATCCAGAACATGGGCACCTATCGTGCGGCCCTCAAGGCGACGGACCGGCTCGGCGTGCGCATGTCATCGCGCATCGGCGGAGCCGGCGGCTATCTGCACTGGCGCAAGCACAACCGGAGCGGCGAGCCGATGCCGTGCGCCATCGTTCTCGGCTGTGCGCCGGTCGCAATGTTCACGGGCGGGATGAAGCTCGCCGTCGATTTGGATGAAATGGCCGTTGCAGGCGCGCTCGCCGGTGTCCCGATTCGGATGGCGAAAGCTGTCACCGTCGATCTCGCCGTGCCCGCCGATGCCGAGATCGTCATCGAGGGGCTGATCGATCCCGAACTGCTCGAGCCCGAAGGCCCCTTCGGCGAAAGTCACGGCCACGTCGCGCTCGAGGACTTCAACATGTCGATGCGCGTGACCGCGATCACGCATAGGCCCTCGCCGGTGTTTCCCTCCATCATCAGCCAGGTGACGCCGAGCGAATCGAGCGTGCTCAAGAAGGTGGCGATGGAGCCGCTGTTTTTCACGCATCTGCGACAGCGGCTGGCGATCCAGGAGGTACGCCGGGTGGTCCTGCACGAGCCGCTCTCCAACTTGCGCAAGATCATCTTCGTGCAGTACGCGCAGGGCACAGCGCGCACCGAGATCTGGCGCGGCTTGCACGGCGCCGCGTCGCTGCTTGCCGACTGCGGGAAACTCTGCATCGCCGTAAGCGAGGACATCGACCCCGCGAACAGCGACGCGGTGTTTTGGTCGCTCGCTTACCGATGTAACCCGACGGAGGACGTGCATATCGTTCCCCATCGCTCCGCCGGGCATGGGCCGAAATCGCGACCCCGGGAGGAGGACTCCGGTCTCCTCATCGACGCGACGCTGAAGCATCCAGCGCCGCCACTCGCTTTGCCCGGGCGCGAATTCATGGAGCGGGCGCGCGCACTCTGGCAGGAGCTCGAGCTGCCCGCACTTGCGCCGCAGCCGCCGTGGCACGGCTATTTGCTCGGCGATTGGTCATCGAGCTGGGATGTTTATGCGCAACGCGCCGTTGCAGGAAACTGGCAGCAAAGCGGCGAGGAAACCCTGGCGCGCAGGCGCGCAGGCCTAGTCCCGGAGACCCCGGTGCGCGAGGTGGAGGGAAAGGATGATCAGCTCGATTAAATGAGACCCACGACTGCCGGCTTCGCTCATTTTCGCGAAAGCGGGCATCCAGAGGCCAAAGCCCGGGTCCGCGCTTTGGCGCGGAGGAGGGGGAAAGAGTGCTCTGAAATTTTCACACCACGACGGTGAGCCGCTTCGCCGCCCGGGTTACTCCGGTATAGAGCCAGCGGTCGCGGTTTTCGGAGAACGCGCCGGACTCGTCGAACAGCACGACATCGTCCCATTGCGAGCCCTGCGCCTTGTGGACCGTCAACACGTAGCCGAAATCGAACTCGTCGTAACGCTTGCGCGCGGGCCAATCCAACTGCTCGATGGCTCCGGTGAAACATTCCGGCCGCACCGACACCTTGACCATCCGCTCGCCCCAACCCTCGTCGGGCTTGAGCCGCATGCGGATTATTTGTCGGCGGCTCTTCGGCCGCTCGTTGACGATCCACAGCGCGCCGTTGAACAATCCCTTGCGACGATTGTTACGCAGGCAGACGAGCTTGTCTCCCGCCATGGGCATTGCATCGGCAAAGCCGCGACGTTGCCGCAGGCGCGCGTTGTAGGCGCGCCGCGTGGCATTGCGGCCCACGAGAATTTGGTCCGCATTTATCACGCGCGCGGGGTCCAACGCTTCGCGCCGCAGCACCTCGGTCGCGCCGTAGCTCCCTTCTTGCAGCGGCTTGCCGGCGCGGATCATCATCGACAGCCGCACGATGGGATCGTCCTGGGCCTGCCGGTGCACCTCGGTGAGCATGGCGTCCGGGCGGGCGTCGGTGAAAAACCCGCCGCCTTGGATCGGCGGCAGCTGCGCGGGGTCGCCCAAGGCCAGCAGCGGAACGCCGAACGACATCAGGTCACGCGCGAGTTCGCCATCGACCATCGAGCATTCGTCGACGACGATGAGCTTGGCCTTCGAGGCTGGAGCGTCGTCCCAGAGCTCGAAGCTCGGCGTCTCCTCACCGCTTTCGCGGGCCTTATAGATCAGGCTGTGGATGGTCGCGGCGCCGTGGCAGCCCTTGCTGCGCATCACGCACGCCGCCTTCCCAGTGAAAGCTGCGAACAGAACCTTACCGTCGACGCCCTCGGCGAGATGTTTGGCGAGCGTGGTCTTACCAGTTCCCGCGTAACCGAAGAGGCGGAAGATCGACGCGCGTCCGCGCGCGTCTTTGAGCCACGCCGAGGCTGCTCTCAGCGCGGCATCTTGGTGGGGCGTGAAGATCGGCATCGGCGCCCACGGGCTATTCCGCGCGATAAAGAACAGAACGGGAACATTTGTCAAGCCGCGCACGTCGGCGCGGTGAGCTTGCCGGCCTCACACGAAGAAGGCTCGCACCGCGGATGCCGCGGCGAGCGCCGCGCCGAGTGTCATCAGCAGAGAACCCAACCAGGACGACTGCGCCGGCGGCGCTGCGGCCGCCGCGAGGTCGAGCTCGTTGAGCTCGTTGGGGTCGACCACCCGCACCACGTTCACCGGAGCAGCCGGCGCTGCTTCAGCGCCGGCCGTGGCTTGCGCGCCGGCGCTCCCGGTAGCTGGGCGAACGACCGAACCGGCTGCGGCAGCCGCCACCGGATTCTCGTTGCGATCGACTTGATTATCGAGCGTAAGCGCCGGGGCAGGGTCGGCCGCTTCCTGCGACAAGGATTCGGCCGCTTGCGCCTGCTGCGGCGGCGCAGCTGCCTTTGTGCGGGCGGCCGCATCCGATGCGTGTCGCTCGGTTTTTGCGCGCGCCTTCTCCTCCTGCTGCGCAGCACGGCTCGCTTTCTTGCGGGGCGCCGGGCGGGCCGCGGTGTCGGGGGTCTCCGGCTGCGCCACGATCGGGCACGGGTAACGATCGTTGTCGCATGCTTGCGCGCTGGTCGCCGGCAGAGCGGCGAGCATGGCGGCCGCAGCGATCACAATTGCCAACGGGCGTAGGCTCATCATGCATCCCCCCGCGCGATGATGGTGCGCATATTGACGCCGACGGTGATGGCTTCACATTGGCGCAAACGCGGCGATTCGACGGCGGCCGCTTAGGAGTATAATGGCGCAAAAGGAGGCGATCATGAACGAGGACGTGTTTAACGGCAGTATTCGCAAATTCCTCAAGACGCTCGGCGTGAGCGCCCAGCGCGAGATCGAAAAGGCGGTGCGCGAGGCCTTGGCGGAGGGCAAGCTCAAGGGCAACGAAAAGTTTCCCGCCACGGCCACCGTGACGCTCGGCGGCATCGGCCTTTCGCACCAGGTCAAAGGCGAGATCGAGTTGGAGTAACCGGGCACGCTCGTGCGTGCCCGCACCTATCGGTCAATCCACCGTCACGCCGCTAGCCTTGATCGGCGCAGCCCACTTGTCGATCTCGCTCTTGACGAACTGGCCGAGATATTCCGGCGTGGCGCGCTCCTCCGGCACGATCACCGCGCCGAGCGCTTCGAGCCGTTCCCTTACCGTCGGCGTCTTCATCGCCTCAACCGCGGCATCGTGGAGCTTTTTGACCACATCGGCCGGTGTGCCCTTGGGAAGAAAAATGGCGTTCCAGGTATACGCTTCGAGATTCGGCGTGCCCTGCTCGAGACCGGTCGAGACGTTCGGCAGCGCGCGCGAGCGCTCCTTGGTCATAATGGCAATCGGCTTCACGGTGCCGCCGTCGATTTGCGGCTTCGCGGTGCTGACGATCTCGCACAGGTAATCGATGCGGCCGCCCTGCAGATCCTGCATTGCGGGCCCGGTGCCGCGGTACGGCACATGCGTGATGTCCAAGCCGATGAGATGATTGAGCAGCACGCAGCCGAGATGGGTCGCCGAGCCCGCTCCGGCTGAACCGTATTGCATCTTCGTCTGATTGGCTTTGGCGTAGGCGATGAATTCCTTGAGATCTTTCACCGGCAGGTCCTTGCGCGTGATCAGCACGATCGGAACCTCGGCAATGAGCGCAACAGGCGTAAAATCCGTCGCCGCGTGATAGAGCGGCTTCTTGTACATGGTCTGGCTCTGTGCATGGGTGCCGACCGTCCCGAGCACGAACGTGTAGCCGTCGGGTGCGGCATCGGCGACGCGCTTGGAGCCGGTCATGCCACCGGCGCCACCGACGTTCTCGACGATGATCTGCTGGCCGAGGATCTCACTCATGCGTTGCGCCAGAACACGGCCGAGCACGTCGGTAGGACCGCCGGCGGCGAACGGAATGATCATCGTCATCGGCCTGGCAGGATAGGTTTGGCTCAGCGTTGTGCCGGTGATTGCGAGCAGAATCCCACACGCGCCGGCGGCGCTCTTGAGCATCCCGCTCATCCATGATTTGAGCATGTCGCTCCTCCCTGATTGCCCAACAGACTTGGGCTTTGGGCAGAGGCTGGTCAAGTCGCTGGGTTGACGCGGGTCTCACACGTCCTTGTGACCCGCCAACGGGCCGCGTAAGAGCAAGCCTGGAGGTGCTTCGTGCCCAAGGTCTGCTCATGCCGATGACCCGCGTCGCTGTCGCCGGCCTCGGGGCCATCGGCCGCGTGCTCGTGCGCCGGTTCGCCGCAGGCATGCCGGGCTTCACGCTCGCCTGCGCCGCAGCGCGCGACCATGTCAAGGCGCAAGCGTGGCTCGATGCCGAGCGGATCACATGCCCGCTGATCGAGCCCGAGGCGTTTGCGGCCCATGCCGACTTGGCGATCGAATGCACCCCAGCCAGCGTGCTTGAACGGATCTGCCGGCCGATGCTGGAGGCAGGCAAACAAGTAATGGTGCTATCAGCAGGCGCGCTGCTGCCGCGGCCCGATTTAATCGAGCTCGCCAAGGCACGCGGTGGGCAGATCATCGTGCCGAGCGGAGCGCTGCTGGGGCTTGATGCAGTCGCCGCTGCGGCGGAAGGAGAGATTCATTCCGTGCGCATGACCACGCGCAAGCCGCCACGCAGCCTTGTCGGCGCGCCCTATCTGGAAGCGAACGGCATTTCGGTCGAAGGGCTTAATGCACCCAAGCTGGTGTTCTGCGGCACGGCGCGCGATGCCGCGGCCGGATTTCCCGCCAACGTCAACGTCGCGGCGGCGCTATCGCTCGCTGGCATCGGGCCCGACCGCACAATGATGGAGATTTGGGCCGACCCTTCGGTCGAACGCAACTGCCACAGCGTCGAGGTGGACAGCGACTCCGCGCGCTTCACCCTGTCGATCGAGAACATCCCCTCGGAAAATCCGCGAACCGGGCGGATCACCGCGCTCTCAGTCTTGGCGGCGCTGCGCAAGCTCAAGGCGCCGCTGCGAGTTGGAACTTGAGTTAAGTCTGTGTAAATAGGGGAAAAGCTGTCCTTGTCGGCGGCCCCTCGCCTGGCGCCAAAACCAGCGGCCGCACTTTATTGTCCCAAACCCCTAGATTCCTTGGAAAATCCGGGTGAGACGCAGGTTCCGTCAAACCCGGGTCGGTCATAATCTTAGCCCCAAAGCCGGCAAAGATCGGCGTCGGCGCGAAACGGAAGGGGCCTTCGGCTGCCATCTCTGTGGCGAAACCGTGAACCCAACGGTAGCCGCTTGCGACTAACGTGACGAGTCCGGTCGTCCGAGAGCGATGCAATCGACGTCAGACGAGGTGCTGATCGGACGAATCGCGAACGGCGACCGACTCGCCATGCAGGTGCTGTATGCGCGCTATCACGTACGAGTGTTTCGCTTCGTCGTCCGCCTCGTTCGGAACGAGTCTACGGCGGAGGACCTGATCAGCGAGGTGTTTCTCGACGTGTGGCGTCAGGCTGGTCGGTTCGAAGGGCGCTCGGCGGTGTCGACATGGTTGCTGGCAATCGCGCGCTTTAAAGCTCTTTCGGCCCTCAGACGTCGGTCGGACGAGGAGTTGGACGAAGAGACCGCAGGCGCAATCGAGGATCCGTCGGACGATCCCGCAACTGCGTTGGAGAAGCAGGACAAGAGTGTAATGCTGCGAAAGTGCCTCGCGGGACTTTCGGCGGAACATCGGGAGATCATCGATCTCGTGTACTACCACGAGAAATCGGTCGAAGAGGTAGCCGAGATCGTTGGCATCCCGGAGAACACTGTGAAGACGCGCATGTTCTACGCGCGCAAGCGGCTGGCGGAGCTGCTCAAGTCGGAGGGAATTGAAAGAGGTTGGCCATGAACACGATAAGCAAAGAGCCGGAGCGCCATGAGATCGAAGCATTGCTGCCGTGGCACGCAGCAGGGACGCTGAGCCGCCGCGACGCCGATCGCGTGGAGCAAGCGCTTGCCGGCGACCGCGAACTGGCGCGGCGCTATGACCTGGTCCGCGAGGAGCTTGCCGAGACGATCCACCTCAATGAGACACTCGGTGCGCCGTCGGCGCGCGCGATGGAGAAGCTGTTCGCCGCAATCGATGCCGAGGAGGCGCGTGCGCCGCGCCGCCGCCGCTCGATCGACCTCGGCAGCCGCATCTCCGAGTTCCTGTCGAGCCTTACTCCGCGCACGCTGGCCTGGTCGGCAACCGCCGCCGCTGTTGCCATCCTGTTGCAGGCAGCTGTGCTTGCCGCGGTCATGGTCAAGGAGCCGGGCGCTCCAAGCGGGCCGGGACTCGCCAGCGCGCCGAGCGAAGGCTCCTACGCCGTCGTGCGCTTTGCCCCGCAAGCGACCGCGAACGACATCACCAACTTCCTCGGCGCGTACAAGGCCACCTTGGTTGAGGGACCGCTGAACATGGGGGGCCAACTCTATCGCATTCGTCTCTCCGAAACCAAGCTGCCGAAGGAAGAGGTCGGCAAGATCGTTCGGCAAATGCAATCGGAATCGAAGGTCGTCGGGTTCGTCGCCGCGAAGGAGTAGGGCCAAGCAGGTGACGGGGTGCGATGCGGCCGGGACACGCGGCTGCTTTTGTGTGGAGGAACGGCGCGCCAGAGGGCTCGTATTCTCCCCGGCCCGCGCGTTCAGTGCCTCGGAGGACCCCCGCGGCCACCACCTCAGCATCATCCAGAGCATCGACCGGGCACCCGCGGTGCACGCATCATCAACGTGAGCTTCACCGGACCGCGCGATCCGTCGATCGAACGGAGAACGGCGCAAGCGCGCCACCAGGAGTAGCTCTGATCGCAGCTGCCGAATGGCGGCGCGAAATCTCGCCCGCTCTATCCCGCCCCCGTATGCTGGCGTCATCGCGGTTACCGCAACCGACGCCGACGACAAGCTTGTTCCAGGGTGCCAACCGCCGAACCCACATTGCACTCGCCGCCCCCGACGTGGACTTGCTGCTGCCGGCACCGGAGGCGGCTTACCAAATCGCCCCATCACCCCGGCGCGCGACTCGGGCCAAAAGGGATTGATTCCCAATTCGGGGGCCGTCTGGCCGATTCCTACCAGCCGATTTTGTCGCTTAGGCCTGCCCCGGCGGCCGGGTCCGTCCCGCCACAGGCGGGTAATAGCTTGGAGTTATTGTCTTTTCTGGCGGGGATCGCGTCCGGAAGGGTAGGTTAAAAATTACCGCGATACCGCAAAAATCGGCTTGAACCTTTCGGCCACTTGCGGAGACTAATAGGCGAACGGGCCATCAAGGCCTGAATTACAGCCCCGATCGGCGCTCACGCCCCCCCGATCCCCTGCGCCGATCAACGCGACCCGCCCGGATTTCCCCGTCCGGGCGGGTCAGTTTTTGGGCTAACGGATGCCGTGCCTCGTTGATCACACGCAACCGATTCCTTGCGCGCCTTGCAGAAGGATTATGATGTTCGAGCGATTCGGTTTGTGCGCCTTTGATGTGAGCGATCCTGTCAGCCGCCAGTCGTTGCTTATGCGTGCTTTGAGCCAGACAATCCCACATCGCAACGTGCGTTGCGATCCGGCTTCTTCATGTCGGTACGGCTACCCGCCCATGCGCTCGACGAGGTCGCCCAAAAATGGCGCGCCCTTGCCGAGCGTCGGCTCGCACATTTTGTCGAGCTCTGTGAAAGCGGCCGCTGGCGGCGTTATTACAGCGAAGAGCAATTTCTCTATCGCATGCGCGAGGCCATTCGGTTGAGCGAGAGATGGGCGCAGATCGCGCGGGGTCGGCCAGGTGAAGTGGGCGCAAGCGAAGCTCAGCCGCTTCCCGACACATCCGACCGCACGGCTGCTTAAAGGCGCGGCGTCACTCATTCCGGCCTGTCATTCGTGCGCTTCCGGGACGCAGCGCCATTGCTTATGGTCCAATTTGGGGCCCTTCAACCGATGCTCGTGACATGACCAGCGCACTGTTTTCTCCCATTCGGCTCGCCGATCTCGAGCTCGCGAACCGCATTGTCGTATCGCCCATGTGCCAATACAGCGCCGACGATGGCGTGGCCTCCGACTGGCACCTCAATCACCTCGGCATGCTGGCCAATTCTGGCGCGGCTCTGCTCGTCATCGAAGCGACGGGCGTCGAGCGGCGCGGCCGCATCAGCCACGGTTGCCTCGGACTCTATTCCGATGACTGCCAGGCGGGCGTGGCCCGTGTCGTCGCTCATTGCCGCCGCTACGGGACGGCCAAGCTTGGTATCCAGCTCGCCCATGCTGGCCGCAAATCCTCTGCGCGGCGGCCATGGGAGGGGGGACAGCCACTCGCACCGAGTGAGGATGCCTGGCAGACCATCGCTCCGTCGGCCGTTGCGTTCGGCCCCGATTGGCCGGTGCCGTGCGAGATGGCGGTGGCCGACATGGAGCACGTCCGCGGTAGCTTCGTCGAAGCTGCAAAGCGCGCGATCCGCGTCGGCATGGACGTCATCGAATTGCATGCAGCGCACGGCTATCTCATCCACAGCTTCCTTTCACCGATCGCCAACAAGCGCAGCGACGGTTATGGCGGCTCGGTCGCCGCGCGCATGCGCTATCCGCTCGAGATCGCGCAGGCCGTGCGCGCGGTGATGCCCCGCAGCATGCCGCTCGGCGCGCGTATCACCGGCAATGACTGGGTCGAAGGGGGGCTCACGCCCGACGATGCAGCTGCTTTCGCTCGCGCGCTGAAGACGGTCGGGGTCGACTTCGTCTGCGTCTCCTCGGGCGGGATCAGCGCCGCCGCGCGGCCCAGCTTGGTCGCCAACACCAATGTCCAGTTCGCCGAAAAGGTGAAGCGCGAGGCCGGCATCGCGACGCGCACGGTCGGGCTGATCGCCGCGCCCAAACAGGCTGAGGCGATCATCGCCGAGGGCAAGGCCGACATGGTCGCGCTCGCACGCGCCATGCTTGACGATCCCCATTGGGGTTGGCGTGCGGCGCATGCGCTCGGCGCCGAGGTGGCCCGCCCCAAGCAGTATCAGCGCGCCTCGCCGAAGGTCTGGGCGGGAGCGGCGTTCCGGGATTGAGTCCACGTGCCGTGAATTGCGGGCAAGCGTGATCAGCAGCACACGAGCGCCGCCAGACGCCTAGAACTTCTCGCCATGGACGCCTTTGTCTTCGCCGCCGTGCTGATCGCCGCTGCCTGCCATGCCGGGTGGAACGCGACCATCAAGGGTGGACTCGATCCGCTGGCGACGACGGTCCTGATTTCGATCGGCGCGGCGATAGTTGGCGCTGCGTTGTTGCCGGTCGTCGGATTGCCTGCAGGCGCCGCGTGGCCGTGGTGCGGCGCGTCAGTACTGATCCACCTCGTCTATTTTGCCGCACTCATCGAAAGCTACCGCGCCGGTGACATGGGGCAGGTCTATCCGATCGCCCGTGGATCGGCGCCGCTAATGACCGCGGTCGTAACCACGGCGTTGGTAGGCGAGCGGCTTGGCCTGGCGGGGTGGAGCGGCATCATTCTGCTGGTGGCCGGAGTGATGTTGCTGTCGCTGCGGGGCGGTCGCGACCTCACGCGGCTCGACCGCAAAGCGGTCGGATTTGCTTTGTTCACTGCAGTCACAATTTGCGCGTATTCGGTCGTGGACGGGTTGGGCGCGCGGCACGCCGGCAGCGCCAACGCCTATTCGGTCGCTCTCTTCGTAGGGATCGGTCCCGTCATGGTGATCTACGCGCTCGCCCGGCGCGGACGCGAGGTGATCCCCGCGATGCGGCGCCACTGGCGTCTCGGCCTCGCTGGCGGCACGCTGCAGCTCGGCTCGTATGGCATCGCGATTTGGGCGATGACGGTGGCTCCAATCGCGATCGTCGCGGCGCTGCGCGAAACGAGCGTCCTCTTCGGTGCGCTGATCGCGATCATTTTTCTTAAGGAGCCGCTGCGCGCCAGCCGTGTTGCCGCGGCACTCATGATCGTCGCGGGCTTGACCTTGATCCGGCTCTATTGAGCGGTGAACCGGCGCTGTTCCAGCGGGAGATGTTCACGCGGTTGGCGGCGGGATCAGATGATGCAGGCCGTTTTTGCGCAACCGCTCGAGATCTTCCGGCACGTCCAAGTCCCACAGTATGACCGGCTCACGCCATGTGAGGCCGAGGTGTTTAAGACGGCGCCGTGTCTCGTCCATCACCGTTGGCGCGCTCCAGTGCATGTCTGAAAACAGCGCCTGGGCGGGCGACCGTAGCCCAATCAGGGCATAGCCCCCGTCCTCTGCCGGAATGAGCGCCGCATCGGTGCCGCCGCGCAGAATGTCGGCAGCCGCGCGCAGATGATCGGATGTGAGGGCCGGGCAGTCGGTGCCGATCACGAGCGTAGGTGTCGCTGCCGCCGCGATGGCAGCGAGCATCCGCGCGCCGAGATCGCCGCTGCCCTGTCGCGCGAGTGCGACGCCAAGGCGCGCGGCAATCGCGTGAAACAGCGGATGACTTTCGTCCGGGGCCGCCCACAAGGTTATGGGGCCGATGCGAGCAGCGCATGCGGTTGCAATGGCGTGCTCGATGAGCCGTGCCTGCAGCAAGGCCGCGCGCTCGGCGCCGAGCGCCGGAATGAGCCGAGTTTTGGCGAAACCCGGCAGTGGCGCCTTGGCGAGCACCGCAACGGCGACCGGCTCATTCATAACCATATTGCCGTGCGAGTTCTTTCGGATCGGCACCAAAGAAATAGGCAAGCCGCAGGCGCCACATCAGAATGATTGTGCTGAGCACCCCCTTCTTCTCCCAGCGCCGGCCCGAGGTTGTGACGCGCTCGCGCAGGCACAGCGGCCTGCTCACGCGCTTGAGCCGCTTGCAGAGCGCGATGTCTTCCATCAATGCAATTGCGGGAAAGCCACCTACAGCCTGAAACGCGCCGCGGCGCACGAACATCGCCTGATCACCAGTTGCGATCGCGGTGAGGCGGGAGCGCAGGTTCATTAACCAGGCAACAGCCGGCAAAACAGGAGAGCGGCCGTCGATCTTGATGTCGAAGCGGCCCCAGACCCGGCCGGAGCGTTCGAGGCCCTTGAGCACCATGTGGTCCGCATCGGCCGGAACTCGCGTATCGGCGTGTAGGAAAAGCAGCACGTCGCCGGATGCCTGCTCGGCGCCCGCGTTCATCTGCGGCGCCCGCCCACGCGACGCCAGGATGACGCGGTCGGCGCGTGGGCGCGCCTGTTGCTCGGTGGTATCGCGACTGCCGCCGTCGACAACGATCACCTCAGTGCCGCGCGCCCGCAGATAGGCAAGCGCATCGAGTGCCGCCGCGATGCCTTCGCCTTCGTCCAGCACAGGCATGATGATCGATAGTTTCGACATGCGGCAGGGTCCCGCCTGCATGCGGAGCATTCTACTTCATGGGGGCGCAGCGCTCCGAGAAGATCAAGCGGAGGGCGCGGTGGCTTGGGCCAGCGCGCCGCCGCAACTCGATCCCTGGCCGGCGGTGCAGCCATAGCAGTGGCCCGCGACCCGGATTGGCCGGCCTTCGATATCGGCGTCGAGCAGATCGGACAGGTGCACGCGTTCGTGCGCGCCGTGCTTGAGCGGCAAATCGAGCATCTGGTTGAAATCGCAATCGTAGATGTAGCCGCGCCAGTCGACCGAAATCAGATTTCGACACATGACACGGTCGAGGTTGGCGTCGAGGTGCGCGCGGCGTAGCAGATCGAGGTAGCGGTCGAACTCGCCATTCGCCAGGAGGATCGCGCCGAAGCGCTGGATCGGCATGTTGGCGAGCGCATAGAGCCGGTTGAAAACAACCCCATAGCGTTCGCCGAGCACGCGCCTGTAATCCTCCTCGAGCGAAGGCTGCGGCGGCGGCAGCGATGATCCTTGAGGATTATAAACGAGGTTGAGCGCAAGCCCGGTTTCGGCGCGCCCATAGCCAAGCGCATTAAGCCTTCGCAGCCCGCGGATCGATGCTTCGAACACGCCTTTGCCGCGCTGGCGGTCCACGTTATCTTCGAGATAGCAGGGCAGCGAAGCGACAATCTCAACCTGCTCGCCGGCAAGAAAGTGGGCGAGATCCTGCTGCCCGACGACTTCCAAAACGGTGAGATTGCTGCGATCCATGACGCGGACGCCCATGGCGCGTGCGGCGGATACCAGGCGGCGAAAGTGCGGGTTTAGCTCCGGAGCACCACCGGTGATGTCAAGCGTAGTGACGCGCTTTCTCGCAAGGAACGCCAGTACCGCGTCGATCACGTCGCTCGACATTTCTTCGGTGCGGTTCGGGCCGGCATTGACGTGACAGTGCACGCAGGATTGATTGCAGCGATAGCCGATATTGACTTGGAGCGTGTCTAGCCGCCCGCGCCGGATCGGCGGAAAGACAATCTGTTCAAGCCGCGGCCATGTATCGTGCATTGCGCCTGCCCGATGTTCTCGGCGCACGTTCGCATAGCCCGTCGCAGGCGTCACGTCGAGCCGCCTCACTCCCGGACAAAAGCGCGTGAGGATTTTCTGGACCTAGGTTTCCGCGGAGCGAGAAAGGACGCCGTGCCGCTGCTGGCAAACTGTGTGACGGCAATCGGAGCCGAAATCCGTCACTTGGCCCGTGCGGGCGCCGCAATCGCGCTTCCGTCGTCGACCCCGATACGGCCGAAGCCCGGCAACTTCAGGCCGGGATGGCGTAGATCGAGGCCTGCAACCAGGCCCAAGACGTTAATTTCGACGCCCTCGATCCAGCCGAGCTTTACGCCGAGGAGACCCCACAGTGACGCTTCGACGCCTGTGCCGCTGTCGGTGAGGCCCACATAAGGATAGGGGCGGAAATCTTTCCCGACGGCGTTCGACGGCAACGTGGTCTCGAGTTCCGGCACAGCACGCAACACGGTAGCGGTAAAGGTGTTGCTGTTCGGCCCCGGCCAGATGCGATAATCGCCGAAATGGGTGTAGCTGTAGGCTGCGATCGCCGCTTTGACCTTTGGAATGAGGGCGGCCGCCTCGGCTCCCCGCACGTCGACAAGCACGCGCGGCGTGTCGCCGAACCAACGTGCGTCCGGCGCCCAGCCGTTGGTACGCACCGGCTGACCCCATCCAACCATGTCGTAACGGCTCCAGGTGGCGGCGTTCTCGGGCTTGAACACGATCCAGCTGTGGACGGCGAAAATGCCCTTCCAGCGGCCGGTGCGGCCGGTGAAGACGAGGAACCGCGCCGCGCGGTCGGCATCCGCCGCTGGCAGCATGCCCACGCTCGACCAGTCGGCGTCGCGGAAGCTCGCGGGACGGTCCTTGCCGGCATAGAGCGCCGCGTGGACTGCGAGGGGAAGAAGAAAGAGGGCGAGAATTCCGACGAGCACTTTTCGAATGGAATAGCGCATAGAAGCGGATGACATTTGACGACGGAGCAGAATATGGCGTGTGCCATGGCCCACGCGCAACGGCAATGCGTCACACCGGCACATTAAAAGCCGGCAAGGAAGGTCCCAAATCGATCAGCGCGCGGCGGCGAGTGCGGTTCGCACGATGGCCTCGCCGGCCCGCGTGAGGTCATCGAACGTCAACGCCGGGCCACGTAGCTTGACTTGGGCACGGCGCAGTCCGGGGACGTGAATAAATGCTGCCAGCCGCAGCACACCGGCGCGGGCGGCCTCGGCGGCCCGCCAGCACAAATAGTTGCAAAGATAGTGGCCGGCGTCGTGGGATAGCGCGGCTGGCACGCCGGTCGCCAGCGCGGCCATCAGCAGCCGCTGGGCGGGCGCTCGCAGCGGCAAGGTTATCGGCCCTCCCGCAGCGATGGTGGCAGCGACCGGAACGTGTCCGGCGGCGTCGGGGATGACGCGCGTGAGCACATTGCGCGCGCGCGTTTCGATCCGCACGTGCTTGATCCGTGCTGCCAGGCCAAACATGACCAGAGCTGCGGGCTTTTCGCGCGCGATCAGCGCTGGCAGTTCCCGATCGACTGCATCGTAGGTCACGGGAAAGACATGCGCGACACGACGAACGCGGGCGAAGGCGGGGTGCCGCCGCCGCGCCAGCTCGAGCGCCAGCGGTTCGCTGGGATTGAAAGGGGCCCCAGGAAACGGCCCGAAGCCAGTGATGAGGATCGTAGCCGTCATTCGTGCTGTGCGAGAGAGCAGGAAACGTTTCCGCGCGACAAACGGCGCGCCCAGACGATACACCGTAGCGCAGCTTGGCGTGAATGGCGGCTTCGATCAAACGCCAAGCGCGGATGCGATCTCCTCGACAGCCACGGCGGGCGACATCCGCCCGGCAGCGACGGCGGCCTCGATGCGAGGAAGCTTCGCTTTGAGTGCGGGGTCAGATTTGAGGCGCGCGAACACGCGGTCTTCGAGCATCGCCCACATCCATTTCACCTGTTGCTCGCGCCGGCGCGCATCAAGTTCTCCGGCTTTGCTCATGCGCTCGCGGTGATCGAGGATGTTCACCCATAACTCGGCAACGCCGGCCCCGGTCAGCGCCGAGTAGGTTACGACTGGCGGCGACCAGCTCGGCGAGCGGGGGGTGAGGATGTGCAGCGCGGCACGGTACTCGGCAGCGGCCGCTTTGGCGCGCTTGACGTTGTCACCGTCGGCCTTGTTGATTGCAATCATGTCGGCGATCTCGACCACGCCTTTCTTGAGGCCCTGCAGGTCGTCGCCCGCCCCGGGCAGCATGAGCACCAGGAAGAAATCGGTCATGTCCGCGACCATGGTCTCGGACTGACCCGTGCCGATGGTCTCGACCAGCACTACGTCATAGCCCGCCGCCTCGCAGATCAGCATCGCCTCGCGCGTTTTCGCCGCGACACCGCCGAGCGTGCCGGACGCGGGAGAGGGGCGCACGAAGGCATTGGCATCGGCGGCGAGCCGCGGCATCCGGGTCTTATCCGCGAGAATCGAACCGCCACTGCGCGCGGACGATGGATCGACCGCGAGAACGGCCACCTGGTGGCCCTTGCCGGTGAGGAACGTGCCGAGCGCGTCGATGGTGGTCGACTTGCCTACGCCCGGCGCGCCGGTGATGCCGACGCGGATTCCCTTGCCGGTTGAGGGGAGAAGATCCTGCACCAGTCGGCGTGCCGCCTTCTGATGGTCGGCCCGCCGGCTCTCGATGAGCGTGATGGCGCGGGCAATGACGGCGCGCTCGTGCGCCCGGATACCGCGCGCCAGATCGGCAAGATCGGGAATGGCGGGCTGGTGACGCGAAGACATAAATTCGCCCTAGAGGCGGGCCCGCGGAAGGCGCTCGCAGCGCGGCCGCCGGCTTCGACCCGGTGCATGTTCTATATGAAGCTCAATAGGATAACTGCGCAGCAAACGGGATCATCCGCAACTGGTTAACGCTTGGTGAGTTGGCTCCCGCCGCGGGCAGCGGGACGCTATTATAGCTGCGGATGGGGTCTGGGAGGGATGCATGCGTCGACACGCGCGCGCCGCCGCTTGGGCCGTGTCTCTATTCGCCAGCCTTGCCGCCAGCACGAGTCAGGCCGCCGATCTGATCTGGGAAGTCGAAAGCCCGTTCCGGTTCTTCAAGCCGACCCGGTCTTTCGCCCTACACGAGGCGGCGTTCAACGCCGCGCGCGGCGATCCGTCCGCCCCGCTGCCGGCAGACATCATCTGGCGTATCGAACGCGCGCTCAACGATCCCGACTGCAAGGATGCCTCGACGGCCGACCGTTGCGCGGCGACGGCCGGCAAGCGCTACCAGCAAAGCCGCCTCGGCTGGGCCGCGCAGACCGTGGGCGAGACCTGTTACGAGAGCAACGGCCGTCCCCGCCGCTATTCGGCGCTCTGTGAGCGCAGATATTCCTGGGGCGCGGCGAGAGAAGATTACGTTCTGCCGGACGCGCACACGGTCATGATCCGCATCGCGCCCGAACAGCTTGGAAGTGCGAACGGCGACTGCATTTGGAGCTGGCAGGCGCGCAAGGCCGGGGGCAAACCCGAGAGCAAGCGCATAGCCTGCGCGGACAAACTCACCATCGCGCGCGTGCCGTACGCGCTCGATCGCATCAATTCCGGCGTCTCGGTAACGGTCAAGTTGCCTGACGGCCGCGAGCTCGCCGAGCCGGAGGTGGTGGTCGAGGACCTCTTCATCGTGGCGCTCGGCGATTCCTTTGCCTCGGGTGAAAGCAATCCGGACCAGCCGGTGCAATTCAGCGCCGCGCGCGAGATGGTGTACGAGCCGGCCTTGCTGCGCGCCGGCCTGTCGTCAGGAGCACCTGGCAAGGGCGGCGCCGCACCAAAATATGGCATCGCGTCGAGAACGCCGGGCAACGGAACCGCGTCGAGCTACGGCCTCACCTCCAGCGATGACCGCTACAATCCGAAGGTGCTGCCGCGGCGGTTCATGGACGACGAGGCGGCCGAGCGCTCTTACGGGCTTGGCTCACCAGAATTCACCGCCGCCTTCGAGAAGGCGTCGGCACGCTGGCTGAGCCGGGACTGCCATCGCTCGCAATATGGCTACCCGTTCCGCGCGGCGATCGAGCTTGCGCTTGAGAACCGCCATCGCGCGATAACGCTCGCGAGCTTCACCTGCTCCGGCGCGGAGGTGACGGAAGGGCTGTTTCTGGACATGGACCCGCGCGAGGGTGCACGCGAGATTCCCACCGGTAAGGTCCGCGCCCAGCTCGACCAGCTGAGCGACCTCATCTGCCGCGGCGCCCGCTCCCAGAGCGCGAGCTATACACTTCCCATCTACGCGCATGGCAGCACGCGGATCTCGGCGCAGAGGATCGCCAAGACCTGGTGCCCGCCCCAATTGCGCAAGCGCGCGATCGACGTCGTGCTGATCTCGGTCGGTGGAAACGACGTGGGCTTCGCGGCGCTGACTGCCTATTCCTTGACCGAGAACATCGCGGACCTTGCGCCCATCGCCGGCTTGGTCGGGAGCTCGACCCGCTTCGGGCCGCCAGTCGCGCGCGCTTATCTCGAGGTGCTCGACGAGCGCATGAAGGCGCTCAAAGAGGCGCTGCACGACGGGTTCGGCGTCACCCCCTCGCGAGTGGTGCAGTCGTCCTATGAGCCGATCCAATACGATGAGACCG
>JBJMTU010000100.1:0-10578 GCA_045811545.1 Xanthobacteraceae bacterium
AGGCAGCAGGTTGGATCGTTGGCCTCGTCGACGGCAAGTCGATCGTGACCATCGACCCGGCGACACGCAAGGTGATGTCGAAGGTCGATATCAAAGGCGCCGGTCCTCTCATCGGCGTCGACGTGCGGCCGGCCGACGGGATGCTCTACGGCGTTGCCGGCGATGGCACGATCGTCGCCATCGATGCCAAATCCGGCCAGGCCGCGATGAAGAGCAAGATGTCGGAGGCGCTCAAGCCCGGCGTCAGCGCCACCGTCGATTTCAATCCAGTGGCCGATCGACTGCGCGTGATGGGATCGGACGGCACCAGCCTGCGCGTCAATGTCGATGACGGCAAAGCGATGGTCGACGGCTCACATAAGTACAAGGACGGCGACGCCAATGCCGGCAAGGCCCCCAAAGTCGTGGCCGGCGCGTATACCAATGCGTGGAAGGGCGCCAAGGCGACGACGCTCTACAACATCGATGCCGCAACCGGCGTGCTGGTCACCCAGGCTCCGCCGAACGACGGCGTGCTCAATACGGTAGGGTCGCTGGGCATGCTGGTGAGCGGCCCCGTTGCATTCAACATCGTCTCGACCGGTGAGGACAAGAACGAGGGTTGGCTCGTCGCTAACGGTGCTCTCTATTCGGTCGATCTGAAGACCGGCAAAGCCAGCATGGCCGGCAAGATCGAAGGGTTGGGCGGCACCCTCGGCGATATCGCCTGGATCGACTAGTCCGTCTTGACTTATGCTGTGCGGCCCGCGGGGGGATCTCGTCCCCGCGGGCCGCCGCTGCTTTCTTGGCATTCACCCGCGCTGCACCCGCCGATGAGGAAGGCCAATGGCGCTGCCCGTGACCTTCGACCACTGCGTCGTGCATGTGTCCGAATGGGAGCGCTCCAACGCGTTCTACCGCGACGTGCTGGGCGCCGAGCTCGTTCGGCGGCCGCAGGGCTGGGCGTACCGTTTCGGTGCCGCGCAGCTCAACCTCCATGGACCCGGCTTTCATCCGGCGGAGGTGGCGCGAATTCCGGTCGCGCCGGGCAACAGCGATCTGTGCTTCCAATGGAATGGGCCGATCGCGGACGCCATCGCCCACCTCGATCGCTGCCGCGTCCCGATCGATTCGGGTCCGATCGAGCGCTTCGGCGCAAAGGGCGCAGGTACCAGCATCTATTTCCGCGACCCTGACGGCTCGCTGCTGGAATTCATTTCCTACCATCCCGAAGGCGGAGACCGCGCATGACCACTTTGCACGATCCAAACGTCCTGCCCGCCAATCTCCCGGCACCGCAGGACGACGGCGCCGCACGCCATCTCACCGGCATGCGGCTGCCTTCGCTGCCGCTCAAGGCGACCGATGGTTCACAGGTCGATCTGTCGAACCTTTCCGGCCGCACGGTGGTCTATATCTACCCGCGCACGGGGGTGCCGGGGCAACCTTCGCCGGAGGGGTGGGACCAGATTCCCGGTGCGCGCGGCTGCACGCCGCAATCGTGCGGCTTCCGCGACCATTTTGCCGAGCTCAAGCGGCTCGGCGTCGCGCGTGTGTTTGGTTTGTCGACACAGGACAGCGCGTATCAGCGCGAAGCGGTCGAACGTCTGCACCTGCCGTTTGCGGTGCTCTCCGACGAACGGCTCGAGCTTGCGCGCGCCATCAAGTTGCCGACTTTCACGGTTGCCGGCATGACGCTGCTCAAACGCATGGCACTCGTCATCGACGCTGGCATCATCACCAAAGTGTTCTATCCCGTGTTCCCGCCGGATAAGAATGCTGACGAAGTCATCGGCTGGCTTCGCGACAGCTCAGGCGGGCGACCGTGATCACGACGGTCTTGATGCCGAGTTCCTGAGCTGCATCGCGCTCCACTCATTCCCGCGGAAGAGCCTGTGACGAAATGGGCGCCGCGAGCGCCGCGCTCATTCGTTGTGCCCTTGTAGCTTCGCATGGGCCGATGCACCATGCCCGCCTCGGGCGTACATCGACTCACACGTCAGCGTGGCCGGACCGGGATCGTCCAACAGGTGATTGGCTCGGGTCAGCCCAAGCTGTTAAAGTGCCTGTCGAGGGGCGCGATGGAAATTTCACAGCCGGCGCGGCCGGTGTCTTCATCCCTTGTGTCGATTCAGGCGCTGCGAGCCATCGCGGCGCTGTTGGTGTTCTGGGGACATGCGATCAACGCTGTGACCTCGAAAGTCGCGGTGGAGATTCCGCATTTATATGGGCCCTTCGGGGTCGACATTTTCTTTGTCATTTCTGGATTCGTGATGGTCTATTCCTCCGAGGGTCTGTTCGGACAGCCCGGGGCTCCACTCAAGTTCTTCGCCAGGCGGCTGGCGCGCATCGTGCCTCTCTACTGGGCGGCTACAGCGATCCTGGTTTGGTTCGTCGTTCCATACGCTTCCACAAAGGCGGTCCTCGGCTCATTGTTTTTTGCTCCACACATTCCTTCGGAGGCGCCTCTTCTCTTCGTCGGGTGGACATTGATCTTCGAAATGTTCTTCTACGCCGTGTTTGCGATTGCACTGTTTGCGAAGCAGCGGTTCGCAGTCGTGGCCGGCGCCAGCGTGTTTCTGATCGCTTTTTCCGTGCTCTTGGGCCCCGCGCCCAGCGCTGACAACCCCTGGGGCCCGCCAGCTGCAAGTGCCGTCGCTTACCTCGCGGATCCGGTTATCATCGAATTTATATTCGGCATGATAATCGCGCTCGTCTATCGAGCGGGCGTTCGGCTCTCGATGTGGGCCACGATCGGTTTGATCATTGCCGCTTTCGTCTGGTTTGCGGCAACCGTTCCCACGGTCCCGCGACCATACAGCGCCGGCATCGCCGCAGCATTAATCGTAGCCGGGATGTCGCTGTCGTCTATGTCCAGCCCAAAGGGGAGCCCCTTGATCCGTGGCGTGGTGTTTTTGGGCGACATCTCCTATGCGCTCTATTGCACGCACCTCCTGTCGTTTAGTTTCGTGGCTTGGATCGTTGCCAAACTCGCCATCAGTCCGGTCGGTCACGCATGGGCATATTTCGGTGCCATGCTCGCGACAGGTCTTGTCATCGCCGCTGCGACGTATCTCATGTTTGAAAAGCCGACGACCAATTTTTTGAAGAGACTGATTGAGCGGCCTCGCCTGCCAGTGAACTACTCGGCCGTTCCCCAAAGCCCCGGCAAAGGGGGTTCGCTCTAGGTCGCCCTCACGCCGCCAAGATTGCTTTGACCGTTGCGACGATCCCCCAGGTGACTTTGCTTTTTCAACTCCTCTAGAGGGATTCTAGGTCTGGCCGCCGAGGTAGGCACGGGCCGCCGCGAAGACGTCGCGAAACATCTTCGGCGTCAGCACGCCGGTACTCGTGTTGTAGCGCGAGCAGTGATAGCTCACGAAAATCCGCAGCCTACCGAGATCGTGCGATGTGCCATGACCGAACGGCGCGGCCGAGCGGCGGTGCTCGAGCGCCGCCACGGTGCTCTCATGGGAAATCCGGCCGAGCGTCACGATGGCGCGAAGATTTTGCATCTCGGCGATGGTCGCTTTGAGAAAAGCGCGGCAAGTCTCGATCTCTGCAGGCGTGGGCTTGTTGTCCGGCGGAGCGCAGCGTACCGCGTTGGTGATACGGGCATCCACGAGAGTGAGATCATCCTCCGGCGTGGCCCGATAACTGCCGTGCGCAAAGCCGAAGTGATTGAGCGTGTCGTAGAGCAGTTCGCCTGCGAAATCGCCGGTGAACGGCCGTCCGGTGCGGTTTGCTCCCCTCAGTCCGGGAGCGAGGCCCACGATGAGGAGCCGCGCGCTCGGTGGGCCGAACGAGGCGACCGGTGCGTTAAACCAAGTCGGCTCGCGGTGGCGCCATTCCTGCCGGAATTTCTTGAGGCGTGGACAAAGAGGGCAGTCGCGGCCGGGTTTGCCGGACGCGTCGGGCATCGCGGCGCGCTCATTCCTCGAAATCGTCGTCGTCATCAAAGCTCGCACCGGCGCCCGCCCGTTGCGGCGCGGTCGAACGCTGCAGGAACTGCGGCGTGTGCCGCTCGCGCGGTTCGCGCGCTTCCCGCGCCGCACGCTCGGCCGGGTCGCGGCCGATCTTCGGCTGCAACTCAACGATGTCGAGGAAGATGTCGGCTTGCCGACGCAGTTCGTCGGCGACCATCGGCGGCTGCGTCGAGATGGTGGACACCACGGTCACGCGCACGCCGCGGCGCTGCACCGCCTCGACCAAGGAGCGGAAGTCGCCGTCGCCCGAGAACAGGACCATATGGTCGATCGAGCCTGCGGTCTCCATCGCGTCGACCGCCAGCTCGATATCCATGCTGCCCTTGATCTTGCGCCGGCCGGTTTGATCGACGAATTCCTTCGTTGCCTTGGTCACGACGCTGTAGCCGTTATAATCCAGCCAATCGATCAAAGGCCTGATCGAGGAGTATTCCTGATCTTCGATCACCGCTGTGTAATAGAAGGCGCGTAAGAGATAGCCGCGCGACTGAAACTCACGCAACAGACGTTTGTAGTCGATATCAAAACCGAGCGACTTGGCGGTGGCGTAGAGATTGGCGCCGTCAATGAAAAGAGCGATCTTTTCCGTTTTAGGTTCCATGATTGATCTCGTGTAAGGTTATTGAAACTTGGATAGCTGCTCCGGACGCGCGCGACCGCCGGCTAATGGTGCCGGATCCTTGGCTCATCGGGGATGGAGTGATCGCCTACCGCTCAATTGCGGGTGTACGCTCGTTGTCACAACCAATCCGAAATACAAGACTAAGGATCGCACCGCGGTTTCTTCATCTGCCTAACAGAGGCATGCCAGGAGGCCAAGGAAAATGTGAGGCGTGAATTTCGCCTTGCACTTTGGCGGCGAGATCGCTACCTAACAGCCACATTTTACAAGTTCCATTGCAGGAGCGATACGAGCATGGCCCGCGTCACCGTCGAGGACTGCATCGATAAGGTCGAGAACCGTTTCGATCTCGTGCTGTTGGCAAGCCACCGCGCGCGGATGATCTCGTCCGGTTCTCAGATCACGATCGATCGCGACAACGACAAAAATCCCGTGGTCGCGCTGCGCGAAATTGCCGAGAAAACGATCTCGCCCGACGATCTCAGGGAAGAACTCGTTCATTCCCTGCAGAAATACGTCGAGGTCGACGAGCCGGAGCCCGAGGCAGCGCCTCTGATCGCGGCGCCCGGCGGCACGGTCGATGCGGACGACACCGAGGTCACGGTCGATCGGATGACCGAGGAAGAGCTGCTCAAGGGACTGGAAGGCCTCACCCCGCCCGAGGAACAGCCCGAAGAAGAAGAGTGAGGGCTTCGCCGGCGGCTTGCCGGGATGGCTTTGACCTTGATTTATGGGGAGGCGGCTAACAGGCGCGCCTTGTAGCCGTTAACAACCGTGATGATATCCTTGGGGTAGTATGTCCGCCGATCCATGCGGAGCATGACCCAAGGATAGCGATGGCGCCTCCCTCGACCAAGCTGCCGCGAATGCAGAATCAGTCGCGGACGCGGGCGCCGCTTGAGCGCAGCCTTAACATCGTCTCCCAAGTCTTTGAAAAAGCGGTAAAACCAAAGAAATCGCCGCAGCCGCAAATGATGCGGCAATACGACCTGATCGAGCGCGTGAAGCGCTACAATCCCAAGACCAGCGAGGCGCTGCTCAATCGCGCCTACGTGTATGCCATGAAGGCGCACGGTGAGCAGAGACGCGCCTCGGGCGATCCCTACTTTTCCCATCCGCTCGAAGTGGCGGCCATTCTCACAGATCTCAAGCTGGACGACGCCACGATCGCCGCCGCCCTTCTGCACGACACGATCGAGGATACCACCGCAACGCGGGCCGAGATCGACCAGATGTTCGGCCAAGACATCGGCGCCTTGGTCGAGGGCCTCACCAAGCTCAAAAAGCTCGACCTCGTTACGAAGGAGGCCAAGCAAGCGGAGCACCTGCGTAAGCTCTTGCTGGCGATCGCCGATGATGTGCGGGTGCTGCTGGTCAAGTTGGCGGACCGGCTGCACAACATGCGCACCCTGTCCCACATGCCGCCCGAGGCGCGCCGCCGTAGCGCCGAGGAAACGCTCGACATCTACGCCCCGCTCGCGGGCCGCATGGGTATGCATGGGATGCGCGAGGAGCTCGAGGATTTAGCCTTCCGCGAGCTCAATCCCGAGGCCTATGCCGTCATCAGCACGCGCCTCGATGCGCTCGAAGCGAAAAATGTCGGCCCAGTGACGGAGATCGAGCAGCAGCTCACGCGAAAACTCTCCGAACGCGGCATCGATGCGGAGGTCTCCGGGCGCCGCAAGCGTGCCTATTCGATCTGGCGCAAGATGGAGCGCAAATCGGTGGGCTTTGAGCAGCTCTCCGACATTTTCGGATTCCGCGTCGTGGTGAAGACGCTCGCCGAGTGTTACCAGGCGCTCGGTATCGTACACACGACTTGGCCGGTGGTCCCCGATCGCTTCAAGGATTACGTCTCGACGCCCAAGCAGAACGAGTATCGTTCCATTCATACGACCGTGATCGGCCCGAGCCAGCAGCGCGTCGAACTGCAAATCCGCACCCGCGACATGCACGAGATCGCCGAGTACGGAATCGCCGCGCATGCGCTCTACAAGGATGGCCTGGGCTCGCCCACCGAGATGCTCTCGCGCGAATCGAGCGCCTACGCGTGGCTGCGCCGCACCATCGAGCTGCTCGCAGAAGGCTCCAACCCTGAGGAGTTCCTCGAACACACCAAGCTCGAGCTGTTCCACGACCAGGTGTTCTGCTTCACGCCGAAAGGCAAGTTGATTGCGCTACCGCGTGGGGCCAATGCCATCGATTTCGCCTACGCAGTACATACCGACGTCGGCAACATGGCAGTTGGTTGCAAGATCAACGGCAAGATCGCGCCGCTGGTCTCCACACTGGCCAACGGCGACGAGGTCGAGATCATGACCTCGCCGGCGCAGACAGCGCCGCCTACGGCCTGGGAATCGCTTGTGACCACCGGCAAGGCACGTGCAGCGATCCGCCGCGCCACCCGCGCCGCCGTGCGCAACCAATATGCCGGCCTCGGACGCCGTATCGTCGAACGGCTCTGCCAGCGCGCGAAGATCGTCTATTCCGATGAAAAGCTGCAAGGCGCGCTGCCGCGCCTGGCGCGGCCCTCGGTCGAAGAGGTGATGTCGTCGGTGGGCCGCGGCGAGATGAGCGCTGCCGACGTCGTGCGCGCCATGTATCCCGACTACAAGGAGGAGCGGGCAGCCGCCATGGCGCAGCAGCCGAAGCCGGAAAGCGGCTGGTTCGGGCTCAAGAGAGCCAAGGCCGTCAAAGCGAAGGTTCCGGGAGAGCCAGGCCCCGCAATTCCGATCCGCGGCATCAACTCCGATCTGCCGGTGCGGTTTGCGCCCAATGGCGGAGCGGTACCGGGCGATCGTATTGTCGGCATTCTCACCCCCGGCGAGGGCGTCACCATCTACCCGATCCAATCGCCGGCGTTGAAGGATTTCGAGGACGTCCCCGAACGCTGGCTTGATTTGCGCTGGGACGTGGAGGAACGCACACCGCAGCGCTTTCCGGCGCGCATCGTGCTTCAGACCGTCAACGAGCCCGGCTCGCTTGCACAGGTCGCTCAGGTCATTGCCGAACACGACGGCAACATCGACAACATCGGCATGGAACGTTCATCGCCCGACTTCACATCGGTGACGATCGATCTCGAAGTGTTCGACATCAAGCACCTCAATTCGATCATCGCGCAATTGCGGGCGAAGGACGTGGTGGCGCACGCCGAGCGGGTGAATGCTTGAAGTGCCCCTTGCCCGCGCCATCCTCCGCAAAATTTGCAACGTGAGCGTAGGCAGCTAGATCGTGGGCGGCACGATCTGACGGCAAGGAAATGTCGGCTCCACATCTTCGCCTCGGCGTCAATGTCGACCATGTGGCCACCATCCGCAACGCACGCGGCGGACGCCACCCAGATCCCGTCCGTGCGGCGCAGATCGCGATTGAGGCAGGCGCCGACGGTATCACCGCGCATCTACGTGAAGACCGGCGGCACATCCGCGACGACGACATTGCCCGCCTCAAGGCGGAGATTGCAAAGCCGCTCAATCTCGAAATGGCCGCGACCGAGGAAATGGTTCGGATCGCGGTCGATACCCGCCCGCACGCCGCCTGCCTCGTGCCGGAGCGACGCGAAGAGCGCACCACCGAGGGTGGCCTCGATGTGGCCGGCCAGCATGAGCCTCTCGCGTCCGTCGTTGGCAGATTGCGGGAGGCCGGCATCCGCGTCTCGCTGTTCATCGCCGCCGAGCCGCGGCAGATTCAGGCAGCGCTCGCCATCGGCGCGCCGGTGATCGAGATCCACACCGGCGCGTGGTGCGACGCCCTTGCCGACAATCGGATGTCGGCCGCACAGGCCGAATGGCAGCGCATCCGCCATGGCGCCCAGCTGGCGCGGCGCCTCGGCCTCGAAGTTCATGCCGGCCACGGTCTCAATTTCGCCACCGCCGAGGCGATTGCCGCATTGCCTGAGATCGTCGAACTCAACATCGGCCACTTTCTGATCGGTGAAGCCGTGTCGTGCGGGCTTGCGGGTGCCGTGAAGACCATGCGCGTGGCTATCGACCGGGGGCGTGCATGATCCTCGGCGTCGGCTCCGATCTCATCGATGTCCGCCGTATCGAGCGCACGATCGAGCGGCACGGCGAGCGCTTCCTCCAGCGTGTCTTCACAGCGACCGAGCGGGCGAAAGCCGATGGTCGCGCCCAGCGGGCCGAAACCTATGCAAAGCGTTTCGCCGCGAAAGAAGCCTGCGCCAAGGCGCTGGGCACCGGGCTGCGGGCGGGCGTATTTTGGCGCGATATGGGCGTGGTCAATCTGCCGTCGGGCCGCCCCACCATGAAGCTCACCGGCGGGGCGCTCGCGCGCCTCAATGCCATTACGCCCGCGGGCTGTGGCGCGCGCATCGATGTCACGATCACCGATGAAGGTCCGATGGCGCAAGCCGTGGTGGTGATCTCGGCAGTGCCGCTGACGCCGTTCGCGTAGCGATCCGTTGCCGGCTTCATGCACGAGCAAAGGCCGTGCGTGCAGCCTTGCGGTTAGTTCGCCGGCACGTCCGCTGATTGCCGGGCTTGGGTCGCAACCCCATATTTGCCAACGTTTGCGCCTTTGCTTGCGAGCGGCTACAAGGGCGCGGCGAAAACGGTCGCGGCGGTTGGGGGGTCCGACGCGGTCCCGAGGAATTAACACGCTGAAAATAAAGTGATTTCCGTATATCGCTGGACGGGGTCGCCGACTCGGCGGCGCCGCGGGGCGCGCGGCACCGAAAGGACGAGAGGCAGATGAGCGAGACATCGCGAGCAATGAAAAAAAAAGAGGGGGGTATTGCCGAGACGGGGCGCGTGATCTTTCACGCTCTCATCATTGCGCTCGTCATTCGCACATTCCTGTTCCAGCCCTTCAATATTCCGTCGGGCTCGATGAAGGCAACGCTGCTGGTCGGCGACTATCTTTTCGTATCGAAATATTCCTACGGCTACAGCCACTATTCTTTGCCGTTCTCCCCGCCGCTGTTTAACGGACGCATCTGGGCATCGCCGCCCGCCCGCGGCGACGTCGTCGTGTTCCGTCTGCCCAAGGACGATTCGACCGACTACATCAAACGCGTGATCGGCCTGCCCGGGGATCGCATTCAGATGATTGACGGGGTGCTGCATATCAACGGTGAGCCGGTCAAGCGCGAGCGTGTCGAGGATTTCATCGATACCGAGGAAGGTACGCGCGCCACGAGAGTGAAGCGTTGGCGTGAGACCTTGCCGAACGGCGTGAGCTATACGACCCTCGATCTCGTCGACAACGGCTTCTACGACAACACTCCGGTCTATCAGGTGCCCGCCGGACACTATTTCATGATGGGCGACAATCGCGACAATTCCACCGATAGCCGCGTGCTCAGTCAGGTCGGGTACGTGCCGTTCGAGAACATCGTCGGGCGGGCCCAGATCATCTTCTTCTCGATTCTGGAAGGCGAGCACGCGTGGATGGTATGGCGCTGGCCTTGGGCCGTGCGCTGGAATCGGTTGTTCACGATCGTAAGATGAGCCGCGGGCGAGCAAGCAAGCCGGCTTCGATCGAAGCACCCAATCCAGGATCCGACGGCAAGCCGGCCGGTCTCGCCGCTGCCGATCAAAATGCGAAGTCCGGCACAAAGGAGCGCCGGCGCCGCGATTTGGCGGCGTTCGAAGAACGCATCGGCTACCGCTTCAAGGATCCCGCGTTGCTCGAGCAGGCGCTCACGCACATTTCCGCGCTGAGCGGGGCGCGCAACCGCGCCGCGTCGTACCAGCGGTTGGAGTTTCTTGGTGATCACGTGCTTGGGCTCGTCGTCTCGGACATGCTGTTCCGCGCCTTCGCAAAAGCCGACGAAGGCGAGATGTCCCGTCGTCTCGCTGATCTGGTACGCAAGGAGGCCTGCGCGGACGTGGCACGGGCGATCGATCTTGGTGCGGCAATCAGGCTCGGGGCATCGGAGGCCAATGCCGGCGGCCGCGGCCGCGCTGCCATCCTCGCCGATGCTTGCGAGGCGCTGATCGGCGCAGTGTTCATCGATGGCGGATATCC
>JBJMTU010000101.1:0-6668 GCA_045811545.1 Xanthobacteraceae bacterium
AAGCGGCGCAGCTCGTGCCGGCGAAATGAGAAAGCAAGCGCGAATCGCGAACTGCGGCTAGGGAGCAGGGCCGGTCCAATCGCGACTCGCCTGGAGGCAAGCCAAGCAAAAGAGGAACATGATCATCGACGTGGACGAGTGCTCGAATTGCAATCTGTGCACGCTGGCTATGATTGATGAAGATGTCGGCAACGCTAGGCCCGGCTACAGCGCGCCCATGCCGAAGCACGGCCACAAGTGGATCAACATCCTGCAGAAGGAGCGCGGGCAGGTGCCGATGATCGACATCGCCTACGTGCCGACGCTGTGCAATCACTGCGACGACGCCCCCTGCATGGCCAATGCCGGTGATGCAATCACCAAGCGCGAGGACGGCATCGTGCTGATCGATCCGGAGAAGGCGAAAGGGCGCAAAGACCTAGTCGAGGCCTGCCCTTACGGGCACATCTGGTGGAACGAGGAGTTGCAGCTTCCGCAGATCTGGCCGTTCGACGCCCACCTGCTCGACCAGGGCTGGCAACAGACCCGCGGCCAGCAATCGTGCCCTACCGGTGCCATGCGCGCGATCAAGGTCGAGGACGAGGAAATAGCCCGCATCGCGCGCGAACAGGACCTCGAGGTGATGAAGCCAGAATTGGGCACTCGCCCTCGCGTCTATTACCGCAATCTCTGGCGCTACTCGAAATGCTTTATCGGCGGCACGCTGGCGGCGGAGACGAATGGCGCGATCGACTGCGTCGAGGGCGCAAGCGTTCGCCTCGTCAGGGATGGCCGAACGGTCGCGGAAACCGCGAGCGACAACTACGGCGATTTCAGATTCGACAAGCTCGACGAGAATTCGGGCGCATATGTCGTCGAAATATCGGCTAAAGGGCGAAGCAAGAAATCGGTCGAAGCGCGTCTCGGCGCCAGCATCAATCTCGGCGAGATCAGGCTTTAGTCTTTCGTTGATTGACTCGACCCCACTCATCTTTCCGCAACTCGCCCCCATGTATCAGGCGCTCTTTCCTTGGGCCGAGGCGCTGCTGCGCGCCGTGGTGGGATTGGCGCTCGTCCCGCATGGCCTGCGCAACACGTTCGGCATGTTTGCATCGACCGGCGTGCAATCGCACAATCTGACCGAGTTGGCGAAACAGCTCGACCGCGACGGCTATCGTCCCGGAAGATTTTGGGCGCCGGCCATCTCGCTCACGCAGCTCGTGGCCGGCCCGATGCTCGCGCTCGGATTGTTCACTCGGCTCGCTGCCTGCCCGATTGTCATCTTCCTCATCGTCTCGAATTACGAACGCTGGCGCGTGGGTGGATATTTCTGGAACAAGACCGGCCTCGAATACACGCTGATGTGGACTGTGGCCGCACTCTATTTCCTGGTGCGCGGCGGTGGCGCGATCTCGCTCGATCATCTTCTCATCGGGCGAGAGTTCTGAGCCTAGAATGCGGAGATCGCTTTCGGTACTATGCCACGGCACTGACGCAGCCGACCTGGCACAATGAGGAGCTTCGCCGTGAACATCCATGCGACAACCAGCCCAGCGGTATCTACTGCGGAATAGCAGGCGCGCGTCGATCTTGCCGCGGCCTATCGTCTGGTCGCGCACTATGGCTGGGATGATGTCATTTACAACCACTGCTCCATGCGGGCTCCAGGCGAGGATCGGAAGTTCCTGATGAAACGGCACGAACTGCTGTGGACGGAGGTCGCGGCCTCCAACCTCGTCAAGGTCGACATGGATGAGGACCTCGACGAGCGCGCTGGCGTGAACCGTCCGGGCTTCACACTGCACAGCGCGATCCTGCGCGGGCGGCCGGACGTCAATTGCGCGGTGCACGTGCATACCCGCACCGGGATGGCGATTGCGGGCCTCAAGAGCGGACTCCGGATGATCTCGCAGGAGGCGGTGCGGTTCTTCGGCCGCCTCGGTTATCATCCCTACGAGGGCATCACCGAGGACTTCGACGAGCGCGACCGGCTCATTGCCCATCTCGGCAACAACCGCGCCATGATCATGCGCAATCACGGCGTGCTCACGGTGGGCAAGACCGCGCGCGAGGCCTTCATCCTGATGAAGCACCTCTTGGAGGCCGCCGAAATTCAACTGGCGATGGAAGCAACCGGCGGCGAGTTGATCGAGATCCCGCCGGACGTCTGCAAAAAGACGGTGCTCCAATATGAGAAGCACGACAGCGGTCGTGGCGCCGCCGATTGGCCGGCCTATCTTCGCATGCTCGATCGCCTCGATCCCAGCTATCGGAACTGAAATCGACGTCGTTGCGGCGTCACTGGCGGCGCTCGTGATTGGAGCGGCGTCGATCCTCGCCACCACAATTCGCGGAGCGACTGTGTTGGAGGGGCATGGCCGGTCGGTGCTGCGTTAGTGTATGATCCGCCGCCGCCGCTGACGCCACGCGCAACCGGTGCAGAGCACGCTCGGTCCAGAAGGAGCTTCCATCATGCTCGACGTCGTCAAACCCGTTGCCCCCGCGATCCCGTTCGATGCGGATCGGCTGGATCGTCTCATGGACGAGGCCGGAATCGATATCCTGGTCGCGACCTCGAAGCACAACGTGCAGTATCTGCTGGGCGGACATCGCGCGTTCTTCTTCGAATCCATGGATGCGATGGGATTGAGCCGATATCTGCCGGTCCTCGTCTATCCCAAGGCCGGGCGGGACAAGGCCGCTTATTTTGGGCACCGCATGGAGGGCTTTCAGAAGGAAATCCATCCGTTCTGGGTCTCGGAGTCGCAGACGAATTCGTCCGGCACCCTCGATGCGATGCAAAAGGCGATCGACTACATCCGCAAATTGGGGGTGAAGCCGCGCCGCATCGGCGTCGAGCTCGGCTTCCTTCCCGTCGATGCCGGCACGGCGCTGCGCAGCGGCTTCTCCGGCAGCGAGTTGGTCGACGCGCTGTTCGTCCTCGAGCGGTTGCGCGCAGTGAAAAGCCCAGAGGAGTTGCGACAGCTTCGGATCGCGTCCGACAGCGTCATCGAATCGATGCTGGCGGTCATCGCCCATCATGGTCCGGGCGCGACCAAGCGCGAATTGACCGAAGCACTCCGGCGAGAAGAGACGGACCGCGGGCTTGTCTTCGACTACTGCCTCATCACGGCGGGCACGAGTCTCAACCGCGCGCCGTCGGACCAGAAATGGGATAAGGGCGATATCCTCTCGCTCGATTCCGGCGGCAACTACCACGGCTACATCGGCGACCTCTGTCGGATGGCGATTCAAGGCGAGCCCGATGCCGAACTCGAGGATCTGCTCTCCGAGATCGAGCATATTCAGCGGGCGGCGATGAAGCCCATCAAGGCAGGAGTGATGGGCGGCGCAGTCTACGCGGCGGCCGAGGCGCTGGTGCAGAAATCCAAGCACCACAACCACATGCATTTCCTCGCCCACGGCATGGGCTTGGTGAGCCATGAGGCGCCGCGCCTGACCGCAACGGGTCCTGTGCCTTACGACGCCTACGATGCCGAGCGCCCGCTCGAATCTGGCATGGTGGTGTCGGTGGAGACCACGCTGCAGCATCCGCAACGCGGGTTCATCAAGCTCGAGGACACCGTCGTGGTCACCGACTCGGGCTTCGAAATTTATGGCGAGGGCGGTCGCGGCTGGAACCGGGGCGGCACGGCGGTACGGTGAGAACGCGCCCCGCGTTGTGTGTTTCGTTCGGACGCGGCGTGCTCATCCTGACGTCATGGCCGGGTCGACTTTATCGGCGGGGACCCCTTGGTCCCGGCTCTGCACGTCTTGGTTTGGAAGGCTAAGCTGCACTAAAGACGTGGAATGCCCGCGACAAGCGCGGGCATGAGGGGCGCCGCTAGGCGCTGCTGACGGCGGACGGCCGAGGTGGACTCGGCCGCCGTTCGAGCGGATTTAAATGCTCACCGCGAGCAATGCCACCGCGCCGATTCCCACGACCAGGATCAGCAAGGCCACGGGATCGTAGTCGAGCCAATGTCTGCTTTGTACACTCATGACGCACCTCGCCCTGAAAGCCGCATCCACTCTTGTCCACTCCCATGTCGAGGGCGGGTGGTGGTTTGCGTCTCTATTAGTCGCGGTGGGGGCGCAGAGGTTCAAAATTGGCCGTCGGGGGAAGTGAATTGTTCCGGCCGCGCGCGGGGCTTAAGACCGGCGCCCGTCGGTGCCAGAACAACTGATTGAATCGGTTGGCGTATTGCACCGCCGCGTGTCGGGCAGCCTAGACCGCGGAGGCCTGCAACGACCATTCTCAGCGGGCCCGCGCCCGGCCGAGAATGGCTTTTTTGCGGCACATTCTGTCTCGCGGCTCTTCCTTCACTGCATGAACCAACCGTGGCTCACGACCAGCGACTGCCCGGTCAGTGCATTGCTTTCGAACCCGGCAAAAAACACCGCGGTCTCCGCCACGTCCTGAACCGTGGTGAATTGGCCGTCGACCGTGTCCTTCAACATCACCCTCTTGATGACGTCGTCTTCGGAGATGCCGAGCTCCTTGGCCTGCTCGGGGATCTGCTTGTCGACCAGCGGGGTGCGCACGAAGCCGGGGCAAATGACGTTGGCGCGCACGCCATGCTTGGCCCCTTCTTTCGCGACCACCTTGGCGAGCCCGATCAGTCCGTGCTTGGCGGTGACGTAGGGCGCCTTGAGCACCGATGCCTCCTTCGAGTGCACCGATCCCATATAGATGATGCTTCCGCCGGTGCCCTGTTTGTACATCCGCTGCAGCACGGCGCGGGTGGTGAGAAACCCACCGTCGAGGTGGACGCTCAACAGCCTTTTCCAGTCCGCGAACTTGAATTCATCGAGCGGAGCGACGATCTGGATGCCGGCGTTGCTCACGAGCACGTCGATCTTTCCGAACTGCTCCACGGTGCGGGCTACGCCCGCCTCCACCTGCTGTTCATTCGTCACGTCCATGACGAGGCCGAGCGCCTTGCGCGTATCGCCGAGTTCGCCAGCGGCCGCATCGGCGGCCTTTTGATTCAAATCGGCGATCACGACACGCGCGCCCTCGCGGACGAACGTTTTGGCGATCTCTTTGCCGATGCCGCTGGCGGCGCCGGTCACGATGGCGACCTTGTCCTTGAGACGCATGTCACGCCACTCCCGCGGTGGCGGGCTTGGGCGCCGCCTCCCGCTTCGCAGAAGGCTGGAGATAGTCATGGACGACCTTGCCGAGCCCGAGCGTGAGATCGCAAACGAGATGGACTGCGGAGACGACCTCGAGCACAGGTAGCTCCGCGACCGGCGCCAGGGCATGCGGCGTAAGCGAAATCGCCGCCGGGCCGGTCCACGCGCCCTTGAGCGTCACGTCCTCGAGATAATATTCGACGAGCTCGCAGATGCGCGGGCTGCCGTCGACGTGCGGAATGATCTTGAGCAGAAAATTCGGCGCCGCGAGCGAAGCGCGGATCGCAGCCGCGTCGGCGGCTTTGTGCTTGTATCCCATGGTGGCGGTGACGACCCGAACCGGGCCGTAGTCGAGCGTGCCGACCAATTGATCGATCTCGACGTGGAGCGTCGGATCGGCCAATTTTTTCGGAAATCCCCAAAGCTCGCGCCCACCCGCGATCGGCGGCTCGTCGTTGAGGAACATGCAATGGGTGTAACCGCCCTTGCGGCCGCGAAAGCGCACCGGAATGACCTGTCCGGTTTCGGTGTAGTCACCGAACCCGGTGGAATCAGGCATGCGGATGAACTCGTATTTGACGAGCGGCTCGTCCACCTCGAGCGGCTCCGGCACGACCGCGCGCAATTTGTCCGGGTCCGTTCGATAGGTGATGATCAGGAATTCCCGGTTGACGAAACGATAAGGGCCCGGCGGGTAAGCCGGGCTTGTCAGCGGCATGGCAAACGCGCGCGCTTTGACCTCTGCTTCCTTCATGCTGTGCTCCTGTGATGCAGTCGATATTGCAGCGCCGCACTCATTCGCGGCCGTCGAGCAGTGAGCTCTCGCGTTTCGCCGTCAGCGGCGTGATGCGAGCCGAAGCGTCAGTAGACGTCATGCAACGACAATCCCTGGTTTTGGGTCACTGTTTTGTTGAACTCGATCGCATAAAGCGAACAATGCTCGGGCCGAGTTCACCGTGGTTCGCGCTCGCTCTGCACCTCTCCAACAAAGCGAATGCGTCATCAAATCACGATGACGTGGATGGTTTGTGTCATTTCAATTACCTTGCCGGCCGCCACCCAAAGACCTTTCCATCTGCGCCGCATCGCGCCCCATCTGCAGGCACACGAGAACTTCGACGTAGCTGGGAGATCCTCCCGTTTCAGTGGTTGCAACACAACGTTGGCGAAGGGCCGGTGAAAATTGCGTCCACTGTTTTTCCAACTCGTCACGCGCGCTTTTCTCGTCCGCCAGGCATTGCCGCAGGCTCGTATCCAAGCTCAAGCTGTCGCCCATCTTCGCCGCCGCGCGACAGCCGGGCTCGACGTTGAGAGCGGGAACGCCGTCAGCGATCAGCAGCGTGCCGCCGAGTGCGAAAACTAACGCTGCTGGAAACATTTGCGCCCTCCCGCGGTGGCGCGCCCGAGGCGCGGCCGGACCGTGTGCCGCATAGCTCGGTGCCTGGGAGCGGTCAACGGTCTGTTCGAATGCTATTGTGCCGGTGCCGCAGAGGGCGGGTTGAGCTTGCAATTGTTGAGCACGGCGTAAAAGCCCTTCTCGCCCTTCTGGA
>JBJMTU010000102.1:0-11730 GCA_045811545.1 Xanthobacteraceae bacterium
GATCACCTTGCCCGGCGCCGCGACCGGCAAGCCGTAGGTCAAGCCTTTGAGCGGGCGGCGAGCGGCCGCCGGTGCGCGTTTCGCCGCATCCTTGAGCGGGGAGAGATCGCCGTCGTTTCGACGCAGGCATTCACCGAGATCACCGGGAATGCCGTTGTCCACCGCCTGCAGGTCGATCACTTGCTCGCCCTCGACCACGCCGAGGCGCAATGCGCCGTTGGCTTCGAAACCCACAATTTTCATGGTCACCCCCTGGCTTGGCTTCGCCGTCCTTTTAGCAACAGGCGCTAGGATCGGCAAAGGCGCAGAGCGCAAGTCGACACGGCAACGCGTCGAGCGCCTTTGCCCACCCTACAACTATGACGATGCCGGTCACGCCGCGCGGGCGAGGAAATGCGTGTGCAGCATCTCACGTGCGGCCCGGCCAGCCTCCAGATCAAAGGCGTTCACCACGGCGAGACGAAAGCCGCCGGGCGGCATCGCGTGGCGCTCAGGCTCCTTGTTTTCGTGAAATGTGATTTGCACGCTTGACACTCCCGGCATGCGCCGCACCTGCGCCACAAGCGCAGGAGGCGGATGGCGATAGCGCCGCCCATGTGGACCGAACAGCACCACGCTGTATCCGTCGCGCCGGTCCGCATCGGCGAAGTCCCATCGCTCCTCGTGGTAGAGGCGCACGAGTGCCTCGACCCAGCCGGCGCCGTAGAGGTCCGGCCACTGATCGCTCATGCGCAGATGCACTTCGATGATGCGCCCACCGATGGTCTCGGTGTTGATGATGCCGGTGTAGCCCTTGAGATGCCGGCGGATCCACGCGCCGCAATAGTCCTCGATGGCACCATCGCGCGCGGCGTGCACTGTCCAATGGTCGAAGGTGCCCTCTCTGCCCGGCTCGCCGGTAACGTGACGCCACCAGCGCGGCTCGCCGTCAACGACGGCGGCGTCCGTACTGACATGACGGCCTCCATGAGCGTCATCCACATGTGCCCTGCAGTGAGGATTGCTTCGTACTCGGCCTGCGAGGAGAGAACGCGGCTCGCGATCCCCATGCCCTTGAGATTGACGATCGGCTTGGAAAAGACTGGGAAGGACGGCGGCGGCACACCATGCGGCCCGGCATCGAGGCCCTGGCTCAACGCGATCGCGATCTTGTCATAGACCCAGCGATGATCGGGATACCAAAGCCAGGCGTCGCTGTCTTCGGTCGGAATGTTCACATCCGGCGGACAGGCGATGCGCTCGAAATATTGCAGGCGCCAGGGGTCAGCTTCGCAGATCGGCATGCGCGCTCATTCGATTGGAAAATCGTGCTTATAATTTGGCATCGGTAGGTTGGGCAAAGGCGCGCAGTTGCGCGCCGTTCCACGCGAAGCTTCTCAAGATGGAGTCGCGTGGTTAGGTTTCGCTTTGCCCACGCTGCGAAGCTACTCAGCGGTTCTCGAAGGCCAGCGCGTGAATTGAAAAATTCGTTCCGGCGTCGGTCCACAGCGCGCGAGGAGTCCATCCCGCCTCGCGCGCCAACGCGGTGAAGTATTCGAGGGTGTATTTGTAGCTGTTCTCGGTGTGGATCGTCTCGCCAGGGCGAAATTCGATTGCCCTTCCGGCTATGCTGACCTTCTGGCGTTCCTTGCTGACGAGGTGCATCTCGATGCGGTGGCGCCCGGCGTTGTAGAACGCCCGATGCTCGAAGCCATCGAGATCAAAATCGGCGCCGAGCTCGCGATTGATGCGGGCGAGCAGGTTGAGATTGAATTTTGCGGTGAGCCCGGCTTCGTCATTGTAGGCGGCATGAAGGATGCTCGGCTCCTTCACCAGATCGACGCCGATGATCAAAGCTGCGCCGCGTCCCAGCATGCGCCCGGCATGGCGCAGGAACGCGCACGCTTCGTGCGGCTCGAAATTGCCGATGGTCGATCCCGGGAAGAACCCGGTATGTGCCATCCCGGCCGCAGCCGCAGGCAAAGCGAAGGGCTTGGTGAAGTCCGCCTCCACTGGAAGCACGGCAAGGCGGGGATAGTCGCGCCGAAGCTCGTGCGCCTCCTGAATGAGCATCTCGGAGGAAATGTCGACCGGCACATAGGCCGCGATGGTCGGCGCCGAAGCCAGCAGCATTCGCACTTTCTTGCTCGAGCCGCTGCCGAACTCGACCAACGCTGAGCCCGGGGGAAAGAAGCGCGCGATGTCACGCGCCCGCTCGCGCAGGATCTCGAGCTCGCAGCGGGTCAGATAATATTCCGGCAAGGCTGTGATCTGCTCGAACAGCTGCGCGCCGGTCTCGTCGTAGAAGTATTTGGGCGGAAGCCGCTTGGGCCGCCCCGTCAAGCCGGCGATGACGTCGCGTGCGAACGAGGAAGCCGCCTCGGCGACGTCGTAGCGAACAGCAGCCTCAATCGGCGCAGCCATGACTCAACTCCGGTCGTCACCCGAGCGCGTTATGCGAGATAATCCAGAAGTCTCAGCCCGCTGAACTGCCAGCGCGCCGACGGATAGAAGAAATTGCGGTAGCTCGCGCGCGCATGTCCGGCGGGCGTGGCGTGCGAGCTTCCCCGCAAGACCATTTGGTTGATCATGAACTTGCCGTTGTATTCGCCGAGCGCGCCAGCCGCCGCGCGATAGCCCGGGTAGGGCAAGTAGGCGCTGCGCGTCCATTGCCACACGATTCCGAACGCGTCATCGAGGAGGTTTGCACGCGCTGCCACTTCCCATTCCGCTTCGGTCGGCAAATGCTTGCCGGCCCAGCGCGCGAAGGCGTCCGCCTCGTAATAGCTCACATGCACAACCGCGGCATCCGGATCGACTGGTCGCAGCCCGCCCAGCGTGAACGCCTGCCACACGCCATCGACGTTTTTCCAATAGCCCGGCGCTTTCCAGCCTTCCGACTCGGCCGCCGCCCAGCCGTCGGAGAGCCACAGCGAGGGCGTCGCATAGCCGCCGTCGGCCATGAAATCCAGCCATTGCGCATTGGTGACCAGGCCGCGGCCGATTGAGGCCGGCTGGAGCAAGACCGGGTGGGCCGGCCCTTCGTTGTCGAAACTATATCCTTCACCCGCAAAACCGATGCGGTGGATGCCGGACGGCAACGCGGCAAATGCACCCGACGAGAACGACGCGGGCGGCAACCGCCAATCGGCCGCGTAGGCGGGCGCCAGCGGGTTCTGCGCAAAGGCGTGCAGGATGTCGGTCAGCAGAAGCTCCTGATGCTGGTGCTCGTGGTGCAGGCCGATCTCGACGATGCGCACCACCTCGGCCAGTTGCGAATCCTCCGCGCTCGCCAGCAGTCGCTCGACTCCCGCATCGACATCGGCGCGGAACGCCGCAACGCGTTCGCAGTCCGGCCGTGTGATGAGCCCGCGCCGCGGCCGCGCATGGCGCGGTCCGGCCGCGACGTAGTACGAGTTGAAGAGATAGGCGAACTGCGCGTCGAAAACACGATAGCCGGCAAGATGCGGGACCAGGAGGAACTGCTCGAAGAACCACGTTGTGTGCGCGCGATGCCACTTGGCCGGGCTCGCATCCGGCATCGACTGCACCACCTGGTCCTCGGCGCTCAAGGGAGCGGCCCGGCGCTCCGTCTCCGCGCGCACGGCGCGAAAGGCTTCGCGCCAGATGGCGCGAGGATCGTTCGGCGCGGCGGGTGGGAGCGTTGCGGTATCACCCTCGTCACGGCGGCGACGAAGGACGGAGGACGAAGTCGCGGGCGGCATGCCCAATCCTGGGTTGGAGAAATCGAGGCGTGTCAGATGACGAGAACTGCTTGAGGGTATCGATTGTTCCTTCATTATACGTGACAGAGCGGACTGCGGCCGCGGCTCGCGCATAATTTATGGAGCCGTGAGCCGGCTGCATCGCTCGACGAAAACTGAGCTTTTCTATAGGCTTATGGTTTCAGGCCCGTGCGCCTGCGCGACCATCGCGGTTACCGTCATGCGGCCGCTCGGATGGGCAGCGAGTGCCGCGACGAGGAGCACGCAAGCAGGCTCGCGCGCTCTAAAACACTCCGGTGTCGATTCGCGCTCAAGGTTCAAGCAGACGCGCGTTGCGCCCCGCCTGCCGCCAGCTACTTCGCGGCGCTCACGCCCGCCGACGCCGCCAGTCCGTCTTGCTGCCCGGTGCCGCCACTTGCGCCGATTGCGCCGACGATCTTTCCGTTCACGACGATCGGTAGGCCGCCCTCGGATGCCACCGGTTTCTCCGGAAAGGTCGTGAACGCGGTGTTACCCGCGGCGTATTGATCTGCGAACGCTTTGCTGGGCCGGCGGAACAACACGGCGGTACGCGCCTTGCCCTGGGAAATCTCGGCGGAGGCCAGTTGCGTGCCATCCATCTTCTCGAAATAAACGAGCTCGCCTGCCGGGCCCACGATCGCGAACGCCATGCGCCAGTTATTCTTCTTGGCCTCGGCAACCGCGGCGGCGGCGACAGCCTTGGCCTGCTCATTGCTGATCGGTGCTCCGTAGTCGGGAGGCGGCCCAGAAGGAGCAGGGGAAGGCGCCGGTTGCTGTGCCAGCGCCGTGCCGGCGAGCGCAAGCGCCGAGCCGATGCCGAGCGCGATCAAAACATTTAGTCGCATGGTCCTGTCTCCAGCTGGATTGTGCTGCCAGGCCGTCTGGCTACTCGGTACCGCTTGCCCCGATCGCGCCGATGATCTTGCCGTTCACGATAATCGGAACGCCGCCTTCGGATGCCACCGGTCTTTCCGGAAAGGTCGTGAATGCCCTATTACCCGCGGCGTACTGATCCGCAAAGACTTTGCTCGGGCGACGGAATAGCACGGCGGTGCGCGCCTTGGCCTGGGCAATCTCGACCGAAGCCAAATGCGTGCCGTCCATCTTCTCGAAATAGATCAGCTCGCCCGCCGGTCCCACGATGGCGAACGCCATGCGCCAGTTGTTCTTCTTGGCCTCGGCAACAGCGGCGGCGGCGACGGCCTTAGCCTGCTCATTGGTGATCGGCGCCCCGTAGTCGGCCGGCGGCCCGGCCGCAGGGGCAGGAGAAGGCGCCGGTTGCTGGGCGAGAGCCGTGCCGGCAAGCGCCAGCATCGAGCCGAGGCAGAGCGCGGCCAAGACATCAAGTCGCATGTCCTGTCTCCAGCTGGATTGTCGCGACGTCATGATGTTGTCGAAAATTGGTCGTCTCCATGCGTCGGAATGCCGGGTTCAAGCCACCTTCAGGCGAGCCCTCGATCAACATAGGCGAGTTGCCATTGCACGAGCAAGAAGTGCGGTCGCCGAAGCGCGAGGCGAGGCAGCGAGGCCGGCAAATATGGCGGGGCCAATGCGGACGGTGACGATGCAAGCGACGCGACTAACATGGGCAGCGCTGGTGCTGCTGCTTGTGGGAGATCCGACAGCGGCATTCGCCCAAGCGAATTGCCGTAACACCGCTCCCTTCGAGCCATGGCTCGCCAACTTCAAGAAGGAAGCGGCAGCCCAAGGCATTTCCCAAGCGACCATCGCGGCGGCCTCCCCATATCTGGTCCTCGACCAGCGCATCATCAACATCGATCGCGGGCAACGGTTCTTCGCCCAGAACTTCCTCGAAATCTCCGACAAGATGCTGGCCGGCGGACGGCTGCCCAACGGGGCCGCGCAAATGAAGAAGCATCAGGCGACCTTTGCGCGCGAGGAAAAAGACTTCGGCGTCCCGCCCTCCGTCATCACCGCGTTCTGGGGGCTGGAAAGCGACTTTGGCGCAGGCCAGGGCAAGGACCACGCCATCAAATCACTGGTCACCCTCGCTTACGACTGCCGGCGCCCTGAGATGTTCCGCGGCCATCTTCTCGATGCTCTTCGCTTGATCGAAGGCGGCGACTTGCGTGCCGAGGAGATGATCGGCTCCTGGGCGGGCGAGCTCGGACAGACGCAGATGATGCCGTCGGAATACATGGGGCACGCCATCGACTACGACGGGGACGGCAAGCGCAATCTGATCAAGAGCGCGGCGGACGTGATCGGCTCGAGCGGAAAATATCTCGTCCATCTCGGCTGGAAGCGAGGCGAGCCCTGGCTGCAGGAGGTGCGCGTGCCGGCCAACTTTCCGTGGAAGGAGGCCGACCTTTCGGTCCGGCATCCGCGCTCGACCTGGGCGGCTTGGGGCGTCACACGCGCCGACGGCAAACCCCTGCCGAACGATGCCATGCCGGCATCCGTGGTGCTGCCCTTGGGTCGATTCGGACCGAGCTTTCTCGCCTACGACAATTTCCAGGCCTATCTGAAATGGAATCAGTCGCTGAACTATTCCTTGACCGCAGCCTATTACGCGACGCGCCTGGACGGTGGGCCGCCCATGCACAAAGGCAGCCCCGATATTCCGAAAATCAGCTTCGACGAGACCCGCGAACTCCAGCAGCTTCTGGAAAAGCGCGGCTATGACGTGGGCCGCATCGATGGCGTGCTCGGTCTCAAGAGCCGCGTTGCCATCCGCGACACCCAGATCAAGTTCGGTCTGCCCGCCGACGGCTGGCCGACGGCGGAGCTGCTCGCACGATTACGCGCCGGGCGATAGCTCAGGCCTCGCCATCCGTCATTGCCGGGTGTGACCCGGCAATCCATTACCCTACTAGATTGAGCAGCGTACCGAGGAAGCCCGATCGATCCCGCACCGCCGCCACGTGGCGGCGCAGCCACGCATCGAGGCCGAGGCTGCGTCCGGCGGCATGCAGTGCAAAGAAAAACATCACCATCGCAAGAAATATGTAGGACCACGGCCATTCGGCCGGAGTGCCAGGCCGATAAATTCCGAGCCACAGATGCAGCACGAATATGATCCCAAGAACGCCGATGAGGCGGACCCCGAGCCCGAGAATGAGCGAGACGGCAAAGGTGAACTCGGCAAGAAAGATGATGGGGTTGAGAATATAAAGATAGGGAAGATAGACCCCGGTGACGAGCTCGCGATGAAACTCGAACGCAGCGCGGCTGGCCATCTGTTCGGTCCAGTACTGCAAGCCGCCCGAGACCGGCAGCGGCAGCTTCCACAGCATTCCTTGGAACCACATTGCCCCCACGAGCACGCGAACGAACCACGTGCCGAGGTGCGAGGCCGTGCGCTGCGATGGGTCTTCCTGCCAGTTTCTGATCGCGATCACGATGCTCGCAATGATGAGAGCCAAGAACAGCGCAACCAAGAGATATTTCCACGCGCCGAGGGCGTTGTAATCGTCGGTGTTGCCAATCACGAAATCCCAGAAATCAGACAACGGATTGGGCATGGCAATGTCTCCGATAAGCCCGCGCAAGCGCGAGAATTCATGCAGGCGTGAGGGCCTTACTCGACGCCAGCCTGATCGGCTGCTCGAACGTACACCGTAACGTGATCGTTCGATAGTTCTGGTTGCTGGTCTCGTTGAAGCTCCACCGCTAAATTCATTCGCAGCGGGACTGACCAAGAGGGTGGTTTGCCCAGCGTCTAGCATGAAGGACGTAACCGCCATGGTCATTTCTGCATCACACTCGCGCGACAGCCCGGCCGAGACGATGGTGGAGCGCAGCTTTGCACTCGGCCTCGGGCTCACCAACGAATGCAATCTGGCGTGCGTGTTCTGCTATCGCGATCCGACGCGGGCCGATCGCTTATCGCTGGCCCAGGTCCGCTCGGTGATGCGCAGCTTGCCCGTGCGTTCGGTCAATCTCGGCACCGGCGAAAACGGCATGCATCCGGAGTTTCGCGCGCTCGTGACCTATTTGCGCTCAGAGCCGATCAAGCTGACGATTACGTCGAACGGCTATTCGATCGCGACGCTGGCCGACACGGACGTGACCGCCTTTCGCGATATCGAGTTCTCGCTCGATTATCCGACCGAGGCGGAGCAGGACCGGCAGCGCGGGCCAGGAAACTGGCGTCTCATCCACGAACAGGCCGCACGCTGCCGCCGCCTTGGCGTGTCGGTGACGTTCATTGCGGTCATGATGCGGTCGAATTTCGATCGCCTTGCCGAGATCGCGCAGATCGCCAAGGCCTACGACGCGCCATTGCGCATCAACGTCTATCAATCCGTACGTTCGGATACTTTCGCGCTTACCTATGACGAATATTGGCGCGGCTTTAAGGCATTGTTTGACCGCACCGACGCGATCGCCATCGGTGAGCCGCTGGTGCGTGCCATGGCGGGGTCGCCGCCGCGGCGCGGCGGCTGCGGGGTGGCGACCGTACGAGTGACGCCGCGCGCGACGGTACAGCCGTGCGTCTATTGGCCCGGAAGCGGCGCGCCGCTCGATCTGTTGCTCGACCGCGGAGCCGACATCACCGATACCGATCCGTTCGCCGACGCGCGCGCGGTGCCCTCGCCCTGCCAGACGTGCAGCTATGTCGCGACTTGCGGCGGCGGCTGCGCGGGGCGCCGGCGGCTGCTCAACGCACTCGATGAGCCGGATCCCTACTGTCCGGTCGTGCGCGGCGGCGGCCGCAAGCTCAAGGTGCAGATGGCGACGAGCCGCGAACTTCCCAAGCTCGAAAGCGCCTGCACCACGATCGTGACGGCACGTTGAGCGAGTGCCTCATGCCGAATAGCCGCAACAAGGGCCGACGGCATGCCATCATCGCGATTGCGACGGCCGCGAGCCTGGCTGTCCCCACCCTCGGCGAGAGCGGTACCGCTGCGGGCGGTGAGCGCAAGATCATCGCCGAGTCGCGGTTCGATGTGACAAATGCTACCCGGCAGGCGGAGCTGGTGCAGCTGGTGGTGGATTTCCCTCCCGGCGCGTGGACCTCGTGGCACACGCACGGCGGCCAGGCGATCAATCTCGTGCTCGAAGGTGAGATCACCCTGCGACACGCGGGCATGGAGCACCCCTATCGGGCGGGACAAGCCTGGACCGACAGCACCAGTCAAGTTCACGCCGCGGGCAACACCGGGTCGGGCAAGGCTCGCCTGCTCACGAATTTTCTGTTGCCGCAGGGCGCGCCGCAAACCACGGCGGTGCAGGAGTCCTCGTTCGAGCCGACGATCGTCTATGCGGTGAGCTTTCCTCTGGCGGGGTTGCCTGCCGAAACGCAGATCGTGCAGCGGGTGGTCGATCTCGATCCCGGCTCGCGCACGGAAGGCGCATTAGCCGGTTTCACCGCAAACCTCGTCCTCGCCGGAGAGGTGACCTACAAGGTCGGACCGGAGCTCAAGCCGTACCAGGCCGGGCAAGCTTGGGCGGCGCCCGCTGGCACTCTGGTTGGGGAGCAGAACGGATCGGCCGCAACGGCCCGAGTCTTCACGACCTCTTTGCAGCCGAGAGAAACTGCCCGCTAGCTCAAATCCCGCTCAAGTATTGCGAGGTTGAGCTTTGCGGCGGAGAGGCGCGCGAGCCCCGTCACAGCGCGCAGGTGCGAAATCCGGCAATCACGTCATTGCGCTCGGGCGTGAAGAAGTTGCGATAGAGCGGCCGCGCGATGCGTGCACTGGTGGCGAAGCTTCCCCCGCGCAAGACCTTGCGGGCATTGAACCAGGGCTGCGAATAGTCCTCGTACGGATCCGCGGCAAAGCCAGGAAACGCTACGAAATCCGAGGCCGTCCACTCCCACACATTCCCGCTCATCTGCCGGCAGCCGAAGGCGCTGTCGCCCGCGGGCAAAGCAGCGACATCGAGCGGACCGTCGAAGGCGAAGCCGAGGTTGGCGCGCTCGCGGCTCGGCGCCGCCTGGCCCCAGGGCCAGCGACGCTTGCTGGCCGCCAAGCGGGTGCCCTCGGCACTGGCTTCCCCGATCGCCGCAGCCTCCCATTCGGTCTCGGTCGGCAGCCGGCGCTTGGCCCAGTTGCAGTAGGCTTGCGCCTCGTACCAGTTGACGAAGGTCACGGGCGCGTGCGGCGAAAGCACGTCGACTCGGTCGTTGCTGCGCCACGTCCAGCTGCCGCCCTCGTTGTTGAGCCAGTACACCGGATGCTCGGCGGCGACGCGCTCGCGCCACTCCCAGCCCACCACGCTCCAGAATTCACGCCGGCGATAGCCGCCCTCCTCCACGAAAGCGGCGAACTCGGCATTGGTGACAGGAGCTTTGGCGATGCGGAACGGGGCGATCTCGACCGTGTGCGCCCACTTCTCGTTGTCGAACACGAAACCATCGGCGGGAGTCGAGCCGAGTTGCCAGCGCCCGCCGGGCACATCGACGTCGCCTCCCCATGCGCCCTCGTGGTGGGTCGCCGGATCGCCCAGAGCTTGCGGCCGCGCATATCCGTGCGTCTGTCGCGTATAGGCCAGCGCCTCGACGTGCATGTCTTCGTGCCGGATCGACAGCTCGTAGAAATAGCTGGCGGGAAGAGCGACCCCGCCGGCCAGGCGGTCGACCTGCCGGGACAGCACATCGGCCATGTATCCGAACACGCCGTCGCGATCGGGCAAGTCCAGATCCCATCGCGTTGCATGCGCGACCGTGCTCGAATTCCATAAATCGTCGGCGCGCCCGAGGATCGGCGCTTGCCCGTGTGCATGACGCAGCGTCCAGTATTCATGGAACCAGCCGACATGCCCGATCTCCCAAAGGATGGGATTGACGATCGGCAGCATCGGCCCCATCAACTGTTGTGTTGACAGGTCATCGGTGAGGCGGCGCGTGCAGTTGCGCACGTCGCAGAGCTGAGCGGCGAGCTCATCGGCTGTGGCGCCGCTGGTAGGCCGGTATATAAGAGCCTCATTCATGAAGATCGTTCTTATCACACCGGCTCGTTCATCGTCACGGTCCGGAAACAAAACCACGAGCATGCGCTGGGCGCGGATCTTGCGCCAGCTCGGGCATCGCGTTCACATTGCCCATCGCTACGACGGAGCCGCCGCAGACCTGATGATTGCCCTTCACGCGTGGCGCAGCGCAGATAGCATCCGTCGCTTTCGCGAACTTTACCCCGATCGAGCGCTGATCGTCGGCTTGAGCGGTACCGACATCTACGACTACATCGATCGCGATCCAACCCCGACTTTGCACTCGCTTGCATGCGCTAATCGACTCGTCGCGCTGCAGGAGCTCGCGCGAGAGCGCGTGCCGCGACGCTTTCGGGACAAGGTTCGCATCGTGCAGCAGTCGGCGGCGCCGGTGCGTCGCGGCCGTATCGGGCGCAAGGGCAGCTTCGACGTCGCCGTGATCGGACACCTACGCGAGGTCAAGGATCCGTTTCGTGCCGCCGAGGCGACGCGCCGTTTGCCGGCAACCTCGCGCATTCGCGTCGTGCATCTCGGCGCCGCCGAGACCCCGCGATGGGCGGCAGCGGCGAAGGCGGAGATGGCGAACAATCCGCGCTACGTCTGGCGGGGCGACAGGCCGCGCGCGGATGTGCGGCGCCTGCTCGGGCGCGCGCGGGCGATGGTTCTATCCTCCCTGAGCGAAGGCGGAGCAAACGTCATATCGGAGGCAGTCGCCGCCGGCGTACCGGTGCTCGCCACCCGCATCGACGGGTCGGTCGGCCTACTCGGAGCCGACTATCCCGGCTATTTTCCAGTTGGCGATAGCCAAGCGCTGGCGCAGCTGCTTATCCGGATCGAGAGCGATCCTGGGTTCCTCAAGCGACTCGATCGCGCGATCGCGCGCCGCGCCCATCTGTTCCGGCCGGCGCGCGAAAAGGCCCAATGGAGAGCGCTCCTCGAGGAGATCATGCCAAAATCTCGATCGGCCCGAAGCCCAAGCCGGCGCACGCGGCGGCTCGCGAACGCGTCGGTTCTTACGGACCTGACGAACATGTGATGCCAGGCGATCCGATTTTTGCGCTCCTATCGCAGCGAACGGACGGCTAGGAGGAATGGCGTGATACCGACC
>JBJMTU010000103.1:0-11337 GCA_045811545.1 Xanthobacteraceae bacterium
CGCCGGGGCGGCGTTCAATAGCGGCGCGAGCGACACGGCCCTTTCTCCGCCTCACCTGGCGCCGCGCTTGCGGGATTGCCGGAACTGAGCTGCGCGAGCGGCCACTCGATCCGGGCCGTGACCGTCAAAATGGAATCTCGTCGTCCATGTCGCCGCGCTTGCCGGCACCGGCCAACGCCGGCTTCTTCTCGCGCCCGGACGGGCCCGAGGCCCCGAAATCATCCTCCTCCGCGCCGAGGTCGCCCCCCGCGCGATCACCCGCCCGGTCGAGCATGGTGAGCTGCGAATTGAAGTTCTGCAGCACGATTTCGGTGGTGTACTTGTCCTGGCCCGATTGGTCCTGCCATTTGCGCGTCTGCAATTGGCCCTCAAGATAAACTTTCGACCCCTTCTTCAAATATTGCTCGGCAACCCGGCAGAGGCCCTCGTTAAAGATGACCACTCGGTGCCACTCGGTGCGCTCGCGGCGCTCGCCAGTTGACTTGTCGCGCCACGTTTCCGATGTCGCCACGCTCAAATTTGCGACCGGCCGGCCATCTTGCGTGCGCCGGATCTCGGGATCCTTGCCGAGATTGCCGACCAGGATCACCTTGTTGACACTACCGGCCATGACACTCTCCTGTTTCCCTGACCCGAGCACCCTAATCCCAAGCTCGGCACGAAGTCGCCGTCCTCGCCTATACCATCATGCTTTTCCACAGCAGGCAGCGGGACGACAACGCGGCCAATGTTCTCTTTTTGTTCTAGCACCGATTGGGCGCAAATGCAAATGCCTCCAAGCGGATTTTGCCATCACTCAGCGGCCCGCTGGGCCGATCCTGGCGCTGCCCAGCGGTGTTGCAGCCACAGAAATATGAAGCCGATAACCGGGACCAAGATATCGCTGTAAAAAATGATGCCAGCGTTGCCGGGGGCGAAATTGTGCGCCGTGATCATCTGGTAGACGTGAACGCCAGCGGCGCCCCATAGAAAGCAGGCAGGCCCGACGATTGCCGCCAGGCGCAAATCGAAGCTGCCCCTGAATGCCAAAAACCCGATCGCGGCAAAGCCGAGGCTGGCAAGCCAACCTCCAATTGGAAAGGGCTATCCTCCCATCCGATGAAGGACGCGGCCAATTTCCCGAAGAAAACGTGCAGGACAAAATTATAGAGGTAGGAAAATCCGATCGAGAACAGAAGGAAATACGAGAACAGCGCCTCGACGATCATCGCAAAGCTGCGCGGCCGTTGCGTACGCCAAAGCGCGATTGCCGACGCGAAGAGGCCAATGACAAAAAAGGTGAGTGTGAAGTTGCCGAGGATGAAGGCGATGATGTCTCGCATGGCGTTCTCGGAGCGAACCCGGATCGCGGGCGTGACGGGCCAATCGGACTTTTTGCCGGCAAAGGCCGTATGGGAACAAGCCCCGATGACCACAGCGGTGCCAGCATTGTCGTGCGCTGCGTGTTGTCCACAGCCGGGCAAAGGCGGCACCTTTGCGGTTCGGCGGACTAGCGAAATGCCGCCGTTCTTACTACGTTCCTGCGGGGCTCCGCGCACGGAGGCGCCTTTTGGCCTCGCCGATATGACCGCCTTCGCCTCACCCATAGGATCGCGCCGACGGACCGCATGAACGACCTTTTCGAGCAGAGCCGCCGCCGCGTATCGAGTGACGCCGGGCGCGTCATCGCAATCCGCGGCGCGCGCGAGCACAATCTCAAGAACATCGATGTCGAGATCCCGCGCGATCGGCTGGTGGTGTTCACCGGACTCTCGGGCTCGGGCAAATCCTCACTCGCCTTCGATACCATCTATGCCGAGGGCCAGCGCCGTTACGTGGAATCGCTCTCGGCCTACGCCCGTCAGTTCCTCGAGATGATGCAGAAGCCCGACGTCGATCAGATCGACGGCCTCTCGCCCGCCATCTCGATCGAGCAAAAGACCACCTCGCGCAATCCGCGCTCCACGGTCGGCACGGTCACTGAGATCTACGACTACATGCGGCTCCTTTGGGCACGCGTGGGCGTTCCCTATTCGCCGGCCACCGGCTTGCCGATTGAGAGCCAGACAGTGTCACAGATGGTCGACCGGGTGATGGTGCTGCCGGAGGGCACGCGGCTCTATCTGCTCGCCCCTGTCGTGCGCGGGCGCAAGGGCGAGTACCGCAAGGAACTCGCCGATTACATGAAGCGCGGATTCCAGCGGGTGAAGATCGACGGCAAATTCTACGAGATCGTGGACGCACCGGCGCTCGACAAGAAATTCAAGCACGACATCGACGTGGTGGTGGACCGGGTCGTGGTACGCAGCGACCTCGCCACGCGCCTCGCGGATTCGCTGGAAACCGCGCTCAAGCTCGCCGACGGACTGGCGGTAGTGGAGTTCGCGGACGCGCCGCCTTCAGGGGTGGCTGGCACCGAGCAAGCAGGACCCACGAAGAAAACGGCGAAAATCCACGACCAGAGCGGTCCGCAACGCCTCATCTTCTCGGAAAAATTCGCCTGTCCGGTGTCGGGCTTCACCATTCCGGAAATCGAACCGCGGCTGTTTTCGTTCAACAATCCGTTCGGTGCCTGCCCGGCGTGCGGCGGCCTCGGCGTCGAGCAGCACATCGATCCCGATCTCGTCATTCCCGACCGCGAGAGAACCTTGCGCGGCGGCGCGATCGCGCCGTGGGCGAAATCGAGTTCGCCCTACTACATGCAAACGCTGCTCGCGCTCGGCAAGCATTACAAGTTTACTCTCGATACCAAATGGAAGGACCTGCCCAAGAAGACGCAAGACGCAATCCTCTACGGCTCCGGCGAGGATGCAATCCGGTTTGTCTACGACGACGGGCTGCGCTCCTACGAGACCAGAAAGCCGTTCGAAGGCGTGGTGACCAATCTCGAGCGGCGCTGGCGCGAGACCGAGAGCGACTGGGCGCGCGAGGAGATGGCCAAATATTTTACCGACATTCCCTGCGCCGCCTGCAACGGATATCGGCTCAAGCCCGAGGCGCTGTGTGTGCGGGTCGGCGGCCTGCACATCGGTGAGGTCGCGGACATGTCGGTCAAGCGCGCGGGCGAATGGTTCACGCAATTGCCGCAAGCGCTCAACGCCAAACAGAACGAGATCGCAGTGCGGGTGCTCAAGGAGATCCGCGAGCGGCTCAAATTTCTGGTCGATGTCGGGCTCGAATATCTCACGCTATCGCGCGCCTCGGGCACGCTCTCGGGCGGCGAGAGCCAGCGCATCCGGCTTGCCTCGCAGATCGGTTCCGGGCTGACCGGCGTGCTCTACGTGCTCGACGAGCCCTCGATCGGGCTGCACCAGCGCGACAATGCGCGACTGCTCGAGACGCTCAAACGGCTGCGCGACCTCGGCAATACGGTCATCGTGGTGGAGCACGACGAGGACGCCATCCGCACCGCCGACCACGTGCTCGACATCGGCCCCGGCGCCGGTATCCACGGCGGGCATATCGTCGCGCAGGGCACGGTCGATGATCTGATCGCGACGCCCGCCTCGCTCACCGGCAGATATTTGTCGGGCGAGATGGCGGTCGCAATCCCCGAGCGCCGGCCGAGGAACGCGCGCCGCACGCTGACCCTGGTCAACGCACGCGGCAACAATCTCAAGAAGCTCACTGCCGAAATCCCGCTCGGTCTATTCACCTGCGTCACCGGCGTGTCCGGCGGCGGCAAGTCGACCTTACTGGTCGACACCCTCTACAAGGCGATCGCGCGCCGGCTCAACGGTGCCTCGGAGGCCCCTGCCCCGCACGACCGCATCGAGGGGCTGGAGCATCTCGACAAGGTGATCGACATCGACCAGTCGCCGATCGGCCGCACGCCGCGCAGCAATCCAGCGACCTATACCGGCGCCTTCACCCCGATACGCGAATGGTTCGCGGGCCTGCCGGAGGCGAAGGCGCGCGGCTACGAGCCCGGCCGTTTCTCCTTCAATGTCAAGGGCGGCCGCTGCGAGGCCTGCCAAGGCGACGGCGTGATCAAGATCGAGATGCACTTTTTGCCCGACGTCTACGTCACCTGCGACGTCTGCAAGGGCAAGCGCTACAACCGCGAGACGCTCGAGGTGCTGTTCAAGGGCAAATCGATCGCCGACGTGCTCGACATGACGGTCGAGGAGGCGCTCGAATTCTTCAAGGCGGTGCCACGCGTGCGCAACATACTCCAGCTTTTGCATCGCGTCGGCCTCGACTACATCCATGTGGGGCAGCAGGCGACCACGCTTTCCGGCGGCGAGGCGCAGCGGGTCAAGCTCGCCAAGGAACTCTCCAAGCGCGCCACCGGCCGCACGCTCTACATTCTCGACGAGCCGACCACGGGGCTGCATTTCCACGACGTGAAGAAGCTGCTCGAGGTGCTGCACGAGCTGGTCGAGCAGGGCAACACGGTGGTCGTGATCGAGCACAATCTCGAAGTGATCAAGACCGCCGACTGGATCGTCGATCTCGGCCCGGAAGGCGGCGACGGCGGCGGCGAGATCGTGGCGGCCGGCACGCCCGAGGACATCGTCAAGATCAAGCGCAGCTATACCGGGCAATTTCTGGCGCCGGTGCTCTCTCGCCGCGACGCCAAGCGCAAGCCGCGCACGGAAGCGGCGGAGTAAGACGTGAGGCCCAGACCAACAAAAGGTACCGGAAGGCGGACCAATCGGACTCCAATTCACTCATCAATCAAGGAGAGACTTGGCTACGCACCCGACGACCCTGATGATGATGTCCTACGAGACTGGAAGGGACGACTAAGGCGCGTATGCAAACCGTGTTGGGAGCTGAAGTATTGCCCTTATGGTCCTCTGGTGGAGGAATCGCCATTACTTCCAACCGAGAGAAGTGGCGCTGTCGAGCACAACGAGTATATCAAACGCGTTCTAACGAGTATATCAAACGCGTTCTGAAGAGCGACCAAATCGGTGAGCTGGAGGCACTAGATCAAGAAAGGCGCCAACTTTACGAAGAATGGTTGCAGGACGACGACGTTTTAACTTGGCAAGCGCTTTACGAAATCAAGAATGAGATGCGCGATGCAAGAATAGCTGCTGCCGACAATCCCAGCGAGGTGCTCGAGAATTTACTTCACGGAGAATTGCCTCCCATTCAAGAATATCGTGTTCCCTTTGACGTTGTCCCTACCAAGTTTGATTTTGCCAGTCTGAGCGCGGACCATAAGAAGCTGCTGAAAAAGAAAATACGGGAGCGGAAGAGAGCGCTTGCCGTAGCTCTCCGCACCGGTGTTGAGGACAATCGGAAGCCGTTGGATGAGGCCCGAAGAGCGCTCTTTGTCAAACAGGTTCAGACATTTCGCGCGGAAGATCATCCGGAGCAAGTGCCGGGAGTATTCCGTGACGGAGAGTGCAACATCTTTGGGCACATATGCCCAGTTTTCTTCGCCGCAGAAGCGATCACAGAAACGAGGACGGAGAGGCGCCGCGGAAGATATATTCCTTTTGAAGTAAAAATGAGGGTAGTCCGCCGCGATAATCATACGTGTCAGCACTGCGGCAAGCACCTAGCCGACGATGAGGTAGAATTCGACCACAAGATTCCGATTTCAAAGGGCGGAAGCTCAGAGGAGCACAACGTCAGATTGACTTGCTATGATTGCAATCGGGACAAAAAAGACAGTGTCGAAATCTGACCTGAGGCCGAGTGGAGGAAGCCTACCTCATACCCGCGGCAATGGGCGCTTCGATTTGGCGGCGGACGGCACCTTCACCCACGCCTCGCCGTCGAGCACGATTTCGTTGCCGACTTTACAGCTGCAGGCAAGCCGCGCGCGCTGACGCGAGGGAATGAGCTCCGCCACCGTCACGGTCACCTCGACCTCATCACCGATCCTGACCGGCGCGCGGAAGTTTAGCGTCTGCGAAATATAGATCGCGCCGGGGCCGGGAAGGCGCGTGCCCAGCACCGCCGAGATCAGGCTCGCCGTGTAGAGGCCGTGCGCGATCCGTTTGCCGAACTGAGTCTTGGCGGCGAAGTGCTCCGACAGGTGAATGGGATTGCGATCACCGGTGAGCTGCGCGAAGCCGACCACGTCAGAGGAGGCGATGGTCTTCGACAGCGTCTCGGTCATGCCGACCGAGAGATCCTCGAAATAGAGAATGCGCAATGCCAGGATCATCAGGCGCAACCGTAGCCCGGATTTCGCGTACGCTCCATCGGGGCGACAGATGCGCCTGGGCACCGCACATTCAGCGCGGTGCCTCCTCATGATCCCCGCAGATCACCTCAGGCTGCGGCGAGCTCTTTGTCCTTGGCTTCGGCGCGCTGTAGCGCGGGGCGCGCGGTAAGCCGGCCGGCATAGGCCGTGAACTCGGGACGCTCGGGCAACATTTTGAACATAACGCCCCAGCGCAGCGTGGAGCCGATGATCACATCGGCGGCGGTGAACTGTTCGCCCATGAGGTATGGCCCCTTGGCGAGTGCTTTCGCAGTGACATCCATCACGGTGTCGAAATCGCCGTAGCCCAGCATCGCGCGCCGCGGCTCTTCCTTGCGCGGGCTGGCGCGATCCATGATCGCCGCTTCGATGCAGCTCGGGCCGAAGAATAGCCACTTGAGATAGACGCCGCGGCGCGGCGTGCCGATCGGCACGTTGAGCTTGGCGCGCGGAAATTCGTCGGCGAGGTACGCGCAGATCGCCGCCGCCTCGGTGATGACGGTATCGCCGTGCTTGAGCGCGGGCACTTTGCCCATCGGATTCATTGCGAGATAGTCGGGCGTGCGGTTGTCGCCCTTGCTCAAGCTCAAGAAGTGGATGTCGTAGGGTTCGCCGATCTCCTCCAGCATCCACAGCGTTATCGAGGAGCGGGACGGGGCGGCGTGATAGAGCGTAAGCTTCGCCATGCGGTACTCCATTATTGGCCAACGTATCTCCTAGGCTTCAATCGTGTCGGTTCTGCGAATGGTCGCGCACGCGGAGTATGAAATGAACGAGGTGAGATGGATCTGGACAGTCGTTGTGATCCTCGGCTCGTTGCTTGCCGCCGCGCCGCTCGCGGCGGCGCCCATCGAGACGGGCCGTCAGACGGTCGACGTGAACGGCACGCGCATGGTGGTCGTTACCTACCGCCCGGCCGGGTGCCCCGACCCGGCGTTGCTCATGGTCTTTCACGGCATCGCGCGAAATGCGCAAAGCTACCGCGACTATACGCGCGTACTCGCAGACCGACTTTGCCTCCTGGTGGCCGCGCCGGTATTCGAGGAACAGGCATTTCCCGGATGGCGATACCAGCGCGGTGGAATCGTCAAGGACGCGGCGCTGCAGGCTGCGCGCGATTGGACCGGCAGACTGGTGCTTGATCTCGTCGCCTGGGTGCGCCGGCAGGAAGAGCGCCCGCTCTCCTATTCCCTCCTTGGTCACTCCGCGGGCGGCCAATTCCTCGATCGTCTCGCCGCCTTCGTGCCCTCCGAGGCGCGACGTATCGTGATCGCGAATGCGGGAAGCTACGTGTTTCCGAGCCTTGAGATCGCCGCGCCCTATGGGCTGGGAAAGGTCTATTCAGGAGCGGACGGCGAGGCGGCGCTGCGGCGCTATCTCGAGCAGCCGCTGACGATCTATCTCGGCCAGGGTGATACCCGCGATGACGAACGCAACGATCATCCCGACGTCCTGGCCCAAGGGCGGTCGCGCTACCAGCGCGGGTTGAACGTATTCAACGCGGGCAAGTCGCTGGCGCAGGCGCGTGGCTGGCGATTCAACTGGCGACTCGTCGAACTGCCGGGGGTAGGACACAACGCCCGCAAAATGTTGTCCGCGCCCCAGGCCTTCGAGGCATTGTTGCCCTAACGACGGTGAGCCGCCCTTGCGACTGGCGATCGCGACATCGATCTTGGCACTCATTGTCGCGCCCGCCGCCGGCGCCGAGCGCAGCATCGAGCGAGCTGTTGCACGACACGTCCGCGCGATCGTACCGGCCGACCGCGGAGGCGGCGTCGCGGTAGCGCTGCGCATCGGCGGCCGCACGCTTTTCTTCAATTACGGCTGGGCCGACCGCGCCACCAAACGGCCGATCACGAGTGATGCGCTGTTCAATCTCGCTTCGCTGCGCAAGGTGTTCGAGGCCACGCTACTGGCACAGGGGGTCCGCAACGGCGAGCTCCGGCTGGACGAGCCGGCCGCCAAATTCGTCACCGAGTTGGCGCAAGAGAACGATATCGGCCGCGTCACACTCGGCCAACTCGCGACCCACACGTCGGGGCTGCTGCTGCCGCAGGACCATCCGCCGTGGCCGGATTGGGGCTACACGCTGCCGGCGTTCATTCGCACGCTCAACGACTGGAAAGCGGACAAGCCGCCCGGCACGCAACATACCTACACCCATGCCGGCTATATCCTGCTGCAACTCGCGCTCGAGCGGCGCTATGGCTTACCCATCGACGCACTGATCGAGCAACGAATCCTGCGGCCGCTCGGCATGTCCTCGACGACGCTGCCGCGGTTCGATGACAGTCCGCGCGGACACCTCAACGCCGAGGAAAAGCGCCTTGCGGTGCAGGGCTATGCCGACGACGGCGCGCCGCTCGGGGAACCCGGCAGCCAGGCGAGCTACTATCATTGGCCGGGCACCGGGCAGATGTACTCCTCGCCACGCGACATGGCCGTTTTTCTCGCCGCCAATCTCGGGGAGGCGCTGGTCGAGCAGTCGCTGCGGGAGGCGATGACCTTGGCTCAACAGGGCATCGTGACGATCGGTCCGCGCAACGAGCAAGCGCTGGCCTGGGAAATCTCGTTCGGAGACGAGCCGACCATCATCGAGAAGTATGGCGGGCTCCAGAACGCGTCGGCCTATATCGGCATGATGCCTCGCCGCAAGCTCGGCATCGTGATCCTAGGCAATCGCGGCAATCAGTATCCCAACGAAGTCGGCCGCCGCATCATGCTCGACCTCGCCGCTCCGCGACGGCGTCGACCATGACAGACGCGCCCATTCGGCGCAGGTAGAGCCGTCGCGGTTGCGGGCGTGCACTTCCGTTCGTCCCGGCAAAGGCGGGGACCCACATTCGTAGCCCGGATGAGCGCCGGCAAAATCCCGGTGGCCCGCATATCGCTATAGCGCGTCCTTAACCGCGTTTACGTCCGTCTTCGACGGGCGATAGACGCGCGTAAACGCGCTTATGGCTCATGCGGGCTACGGCTGCATTCCCGCCGACGGCGGACCCTCGTAGTCGCGCACGCGCAGCTTGCGCACGGTCAGTTCATCCACTTCAAGCGCCTCAAAGCGCGCGCGCTTGACCGTCACCCGGCCGAGTGCGAGCCGGCCGATGGCCAGCGCCCCGACAGCGATCGCTCCGAACGCGGCCGCCCCGAGCGCGAGCGCAATCATGCTGGCGGCGGGGACGGCTTGGGCTCGGCGGACGATATAGCGCGGCATCGGTGCTCTCCGTCAGGCAGCTGGCGTAGGTGGCGCCGCCGAGTTGCCCACATCGGACGGCCGGCCAGCGAACCGCAACGCCCTCCCCCAGGGGGTAATTGCGATACGGCGGCATGGCGACGTTTTCTGCGACAGTGTGCTATCATAATCTCGGGTCACGGCTCGACGGGAATAAGACAACAAAGGTACCGTGACCGCGTTACCTCGGGAGGTACAAGCATGGCGCAGCTACACGTTCTGATGGGAGCGGACACGGTCCGCGCGCGTCCGACAGTTCGCACCATCGGGCTTGCGGACCTCAAAGACGCGCTGGCGCGCGGGCTCGCCGATTTCTCAGCCATACCGACTCACGCCGTGTTCCTGTGCTTGATCTATCCCATCGTCGGCCTGATGCTGGCGCGTGCGATCCTGGGCTATGCCCTGTTGCCGCTGATGTTTCCGCTTGCCGCCGGCTTCGCGCTGGTCGGTCCGTTCGCGGCCATCGGCTTTTACGAGCTGAGCCGGCGACGCGAGCAGGGGCTCGACATTTCCTGGGAGGACGCCTTCGACGTGGTGCACTCCCCCTCGCGCGACGCGATTGCCGCGCTCGGGTTGCTGCTATTGGTGATCTTCGCAGTCTGGATCGCGGTCGCACAAGCGATCTACATTGCCAGTTTCGGCTATCAGCCGGCCGCCTCCATTCCGCATTTCATCAGTCAAGTCTTCACCACGCCCGAGGGCTGGACGCTGATTATCGTCGGCAACTTCGTCGGCTTCCTGTTCGCGGCTGCGGTGTTGATCATCAGTGTCGTGGCGTTTCCGCTGCTGGTCGACCGCGAGGTGGGCGCGGTCGAAGCGGTGCTCACCTCGGTGCGCGCGGTCGCCGCCAATCCGGTCATGATGGCGATCTGGGGGTTGATCGTCGCCGCACTGCTGGTGATCGGCTCATTGCCGTTCTTCTTCGGCCTCGCGGTGGTGGTGCCGGTCCTCGGACATTCGACCTGGCACCTCTACCGCAAAGTGGTGGAGCCGGACCTGAGCCCGCGCCAGGAGCATCCGCGTCCGCCGCACAAGCGCCGCTATGCCGCGCAGTTTCCCGCCGCACTGTTCGCCGGCGAGGACAAGGAGCCGCCCGCTCGCTCGTAGAACGCGGCCCCCTACCCGGCCTCGCCCGCTGTTGTGGGCTCGCCACCCTCTCCCGCACGCAAGTCGGGCTTGCCCGAGTTGCGCAAGATATGGTGCGCATCCCGGGCAAGCCCGGGATGCCGGGAGAGGGTATCCGACTGCGCTGCTCGCTACGCTGTCACGTTCCGCGACGATCGCCCCGAATAGTCACGCTGCAAGCCTGCCCGGGGAGAAATCGCACACCTGCGTCGCCGGCTGCGGGAGTGCGTCGTCCCCCTCCGGCTCGTAGCCGACCACCCGCAGCGTCCCAGTTGCCGCGCACATCTCCACCGCCATGCGGGTAAACGGATTGAGCACGGGCGGCGTCACCCAGGCAAAATCGCCGCCTCCGAAGGGGTGCGGCCACGACACTAGCGCCTCGCGCCGGGCGCGGCTATGCGCAGTCGCCTCTTCGGGCGAGCTCTTGAGCAAGAGCGTCGCGCACACCCGCGCCTCCCACGGCATCGTGCTCTGCAACCAATCATTGGCCGCCGAGGTGTCCTCGACACGAGTGGTAAAGCCTTCCTCCGTGCGTTCGATGACGCAGCGCTCGCCGCGCTTGCAGCCGATGAGCGTGAAGATCACCGGGCGCGCCACCGGCACGGTCTCAAGCTTGTGCCTCGCCTCGCCGAAATCTCGGCAGGTCTCGAATACCTCGCGCAGTAGGTGATCGGGCGGGCGGAAGCGGATCGGCCATGTGCGCAGCGCGTTCGCCGCGAGATCATAGGGCCGCAGCCACGGCTTGCGCGTGCGCCGCCAGAGCGGCGCCTGGTTGATGGCGGCCGCGAAGCGGGCTTCCGCGCAGGCGGTCAGCGTGCCCGCGTAGCCCGGC
>JBJMTU010000104.1:0-8572 GCA_045811545.1 Xanthobacteraceae bacterium
GCGGAAGGCAAGCCGTTGGGAGGCACCGTGCAAGAGCAAGTCGCGATCCGCAAAGAGACCAAAGCGTCCGAACCGCAATACAAGATGAAGGTCGAGAAGGACGTCGATATCCCGATGCGGGATGGCGCCAGGCTCAAGGCCGACGTGTTCCGGCCGGACGGCGATGGGCAGTTTCCCGTGCTCATCAATATGGGCATCTACCAGAAGGACAAGCTCTGGATTCCGCCGCCTGATCTGGAGGAGAAGCCGAACCCGCACATGAATTGGGAGACCGTGAACCCGGAATGGTGGGTGCCGCGCGGCTATTGCTGCGTGCGCGTCGACGAGCGCGGCTCCGGCAAGTCGCCCGGACAATCGGTCCTCTATTCACCGCAGGAGGCGATCGACTTCTACGATGCGATCGAATGGGCGGGGCATCAGCCTTGGAGCAACGGCCGCGTCGCCACCATCGGCATCTCGTTCTTCGCGCGCACCCAATGGTGGGTGGCAAACCTCAAGCCGCCATCGCTCGCCTGCATCGTGCCATGGGAAGGCGCTGCCGATCAGTACCGCGACATTCTCTATCACGGCGGCATTTTCGGCTCGGGTTTCATTGTCGGCTGGTTCACCACCCATATGGCGCACCACCTGCTGGGGCGCGCCTACCAGAACAATCCCGACACGTTTCAGGACAACGTGCTCTGGCGCTTCATGCGCAACAGCCTGGACAGCGGCGTGTTCAAGAGCCAGCAGGCGCAATGGGACAAGATCGGTGTCCCGATGTGGGCGGTCGGCAACTGGTCAGGCATGGGATTGCACCTGCGCGGGGCCACCGAGGGATACATGCGCGCCGCCTCGAAGCACAAGAAGCTGCGCGTCCACTGCGGTACGCATTATCATCCGTTCTACAGCGAGGATGGCCGGCGCGACCAACTGCGCTTCTTCGACTGCTGGCTCAAGGGCATCGACAATGGCGTGATGGAGGAGCCGCCAGTGAAGCTCGCCATCCGCACCGGCCACGGCGCGTACCATTTCCGCTACGAGAACGAGTGGCCGATCGCCCGCACGCAATGGACCAGACTCTACCTCGACCTGTCCACGCCGGTCGCCGAAGGCACCGGTATGGCCGGCACGCTCGCCAAGACCAAGCCCGCCGCGGTAGCCAAGCGCAGCTATTCCGCGAGCGGCGCATCCCATGCCGGGCACGCCTCGGCCTCTTCGACGTCGCTCGCGTCCGGCGGCGGAGGCGGAATTTCGTTGATGACACCTCCGCTCGAGCAAGACGCCGAAATCACCGGTCCGCTGGCTGCACAGCTTTGGGTGTCGAGCACGACCGAGGACATGGATTTATTTCTCACGCTGCACAACATCGATCCTTCCGGCAACGACGTACTCGAGGTCGGGCAGCAAGGACAGCCGGTGCCGGTGGCAAAGGGCTGGCTGCGGGTTTCCCATCGCGAGCTTGATCCTGAATTGTCGCTCCCCTATCGGCCCTATCACAAACATCTGCGACGGCAGTGGCTCAAGCCGAACGAGATCGTGGAAGTGCAAGTGGAGATTTGGCCCACCTCAATGGTGTTCAAGCAGGGCCACCGCATCCGCCTCGACATCCAGCCGCGCGACGGCATCGGCAGCGCGCCGTACACGCATTACCACGCGGATTACAATGTGGGGGAGAACACGATCTATTCCGGCGGCGACAAGGAATCGTTCCTGCTGGTGCCCGTCATTCCACCGAAGTAGCCCAAGTCACTGATAATTGGCATGCGACCGCTCTGCGCACGAACGCGTGCCGCAGTATTACCCGGAGGACGTGAATGCCTACAGCAGTCAAACGGCGCAAGCAGGCTGCCCGCCTATCTAGCCGGCGTGTCCGGTCCAAGTCGGGTAAGGCCGGACGCACGGCAGCGAAGGTTTCGCGCGGTCGTTCGCCCAAGCCGATCGTCATCGACGTGCACGCCCATGTGCTCGTGCCCGAGGTGGTGAAACGGACCTTCGAGCATTCGCAATACGCGCGCGGGGTGGCGGTAGATGGCGGCGTGCCCGAGCCGTTGTTCAAGCGGATGACTGAACTGCCGCTGCGGCTCAACGAGATGGATGCAACCGGCGTCGACATGCAGGTCGTCAGCCCGAGCATCATGCAGCAGTGCACCTACGGCTTCGAGCCGCAGGAGGCGCTCGAGCTGGATCGTTGCAGCAACGACCGCGTCGCCGAAATCGTCGCGCAGCATAAAGACCGGCTGATCGGACTGGGCTCGCTGCCCCTGCACGACGTTGCGCTCTCGGCCGGCGAACTCGAGCGCTGCGTGCGCGACCTCGGTCTGCGCGGCGTCATCGTTTCATCGCACATCAACGGGATCGAGCTGGGCGACGCGCGCTTGCGATCGTTCTGGGCCAAGGCGGAAGAGTTGGGCGCTGTTATCTTCATCCACCCCGCCGGCAGCACCGAGAAACGCATGCTCCGCAATCGATTGATGATCACCGTCGGACAGCCATTGGAGGAAGCCTACGCACTGTCCTCGCTGATCTATGAGGGGGTGATGGATCAATTCCCCAAGCTGAAGATCCTGGTCGCCCACGGCGGCGGATACCTGCCGTTCTATACCGGACGTCACGATAACGAATATCGTTACGGCCGCGCGCCGCAGCTCAAAGGCGACTTCAGCAGCTACCTGCCCCGTTTCTTCTACGACACGGTCCTGTTCAATCCGGATATGCTCGAATTCCTGGTGACCAAGGTCCCCTCCAGTCACCTCATGCTGGCCTCAGACTATCCATTTGCGGAGAAGAAGCCGGTCGAGTATGTCCGCCGCGCCAAGAAAATCGGGAAGAAAGAGCAGGACGCAATTCTCGGCGCCAATGCCGCGCGGCTGTTCGGCATTGCCGTGTGATCGTGCTTCATAGAGCTGCGGTCGCTCCTCTTCGATATTGGACGGATTTAGATGAGTGACGTCGAGATTGTTCTGCATCCAATTCCGACAGCGCAGAGCAAGCCGTACATCATCGTATTCGGTCCCGATCAGCATCTCTGGTTCTGCGAAAGCGGAACATCGAGGATCGGGAGAATGAATCCCGACACCGGCAGCTTCGCTGAATTCGACACGCCGACGCCGAACAGCCGTCCGATCGGCATCACCCCTGCCGCCGATGGGGCGTTGTGGTTTTGCGAGAACGCGGGCAACAGAATCGGGCGGATCACCACAGCGGGCGCCATCACCGAGTTCCCTGTTCCCACAGCTGGCGCAGGGCCGGACGGCATCGTCGCGGGGCCGGACGGAAATGTGTGGTTCTCCGAGGCCCATCTCAGTCGCATCGGCCGCATTACGCCCGCTGGCGCGGTGACAGAATTTTCGCAAGGGCTCACGCCGGGCTGCCGCCCGCTTTCGCTGGTGGTGCGCGACGGCGCACTGTGGTTCAGTGAATACGAAGCAGGCCAGATCGGCCGGATCACCATGGATGGCCGTATCACCGAATACAAAATTCCGACCCCGAACAGCGAGCCGCGCGCCATGGCGGCGCATCCCGACGGCAACATCTGGTTCGTCGAGACCAAAGCCAACGCGCTCGGCCGCATCGATGTGGAAGGCCGCATCACCGAGTGGCCGGTGAAGACCCCGAACGCGTCCTTGCGCGGCGTCACGGTGGCGCCGGATGGCGACCTCTGGTTCACCGAAAACTTTGCCAACAAGATCGGCCGCATGGCGCCGGACGGAAAGGTGATCGGGGAATATGCAATTCCGGTCGACGGTTGCGGCGCGCGCGCCATCATCGCCATTGCCGATGGCCGCCTGTTCTTCTCGGCCCACGACGCAGGCGCGATCGGCGAGGTCGTTCCGCGAAGATAAAAACTGGGCGAATAGCAGAGGCGAGCGAATAGAGATCAGCAATTCGTCCCGATTCGCTATGCGCCATTCGCTATCTGTTCGACTCTCTGGGAGTCAAAGCATGACCACGAACCAAAGCCTCGAAGACCGCATCCGTGCGATAGAGGACCGGCTCGAAATCTATAACCTCATCGCCAGCCATCCGCCCAGCGCCGACACGGCCGGCAACGGTCATATCGCGGCGAGCTGGGTGGAAGACGGCGTTTTCGATCGCGGCGAGAATCTCTCGAGCCCGCGCGGGCGCGAGAGCATCGCCAATCAGGTGCTCAGCGCCGATCATCAGGCCGCGATTGAGCGCGGGCTCGCGCATTTCAGCTCACTGCCCCATGTCACCATCGAGGGCGACAGCGCCGTCGTCACCTCCTATCTGCAGATCCTGGTGCCGCAGACGCAAGGCGATCCGGTCGATGTACCGAACCACGGCAGCTCCAAAGGCTTTCGCGTCCATCGCATGACGGCGAATCGCTGGGAGCTCGTGCGCACGGCGCAGGGATGGAAGATCAAACGCCGCATCTTGCGTCAGCTCGACGGCTCGGAGCCGGCACGGAAAATCTTGCGTCAGGCGATTGCGGGCTAGATCACATCGGAAGCTTCGAGACGTGGAGGTCGCCGCATCACGTTCCCGGCTTGAGCACGTCTTCGATCCAGTCCCACATGTAGTGCACGCCGATCGTGACGTTGTCGACCTGACAGTGATGAAAGCCGCCTTCATCGCGCTCGAACACCTTGAACGTCTTGTGTTTCGAGCCGACGGCGGCGAAGCATTTTTCCGCGAGCGAGAGCGGAATCTGTTCGTCGCCCGCGCCGTGCAGGAGCAGAAACGGACAGGTCATCTTCTGCACGATGCCGTCGAGCCGAAATGCTTCAAGCTTCTTGAGCGCGGCCGCCTGACTCGAGACACCGAGCACCCACTGCAGATGCTCGGGCGGCACCGACAAGGACAGCACCTTGCCGGAGGCCAACTCCTCGAGTCGCTTCGCCCAGATGGCGTGATAGTCCCACTGCGCGCCCCAAGCGACACAGCAGGCAAACCGCGGCTCAAGCGCTGCGGCGCGCGGCGCGTAGTAACCGCCGAGACTCAGCGCCATCACGCCAATGCGGCGTGGATCGAATTCGCGACGGGCGCCAAGATATTCGTAGGCGGCGGTGGCATAGCGCTCCGTCTCTGCGATCAGCGGCAGGTTGCGGAAGCGCACGCTCTCGCCGTTGCCCGGGCCGTCGACAATGAGACAGCCGATGCCGCGTGCGGCGAGATCGGGAACGCCGTAACCGTATTGCAATTCCTTGGTGACATCGAAGCCGTCGAAGAACACCATGCACGGCGCAGGTCGCGATCCGGCAGCCGCGGGCTCGGGATGCACGAGGAGCGCCGGGAGGGACGTGCCGTCGTAGGGAACCTCGACCGGTTCGATGCGCGGGTGCCGTATGATCGCGGCGGCCGCCTTAAAGAGCTCCACCGAGGCCGCGTAGACCGCCATGCTGCGCTGTGAGCGCGGATGAATGAAACGCTCGCCGGTTTGGTAGTAACGCGTCGCGCGCATGAAGCAGGACGCCGCCGTGAGCCTGTGCCCTTTCGCCTGCGCGTCACGGCCGCGCGCCGCGATCTTGTCGCCCATGCGCGTCCATTCTTCGAACCAGACGGCGTCATCGCCGACGCGATCTTCGAGCGCGCGTCCGACGCGATGCACCTCGTCGATCTCGATACCGGTCCAGGGCGCGGCGCCCAGGCAAATGAGCAGGCCCATGGACCAGCGGTAGTTGGTGGGAAAATAAAGGAAAGCGGGGTCTTCTTTGCGGCCGATCACATGTTGCTCCCGTTAAGTCGTCGTCCCCCGCGCAGGCGGGGACCTGGAATCACCGACCATTCAGTGCTGCATCCGCGTGCCACGCTGTTCGTCCAGGGATGACTGGATCATCCGCTTGCGCGGACGATGACACGATGCAGCGTGGGCGGCCGGTCTCACACCGGCTTTTCGCCAAGGATGGTGACCCGCCGCATCAGCCGCCGCTCATTGGGGCTGAAATCGGTCCGCGCATGCAGCGTGCACCGATTGTCCCACATCAGGAGGTCGCCGGCACGCCAGACGTGCTCATAGATGAACTCGCGGCGCTCTTGGTGATCGAACAACAGCGCAAGCAACTCATCGCTTTCCTGCGCAGGGAACCCTTCGATGCGCACCGTCATTAGGCGATTGACGTAGAGCGCTTTGCGACCGGTTACAGGATGGGTCCGCACCACCGGATGCACATACGATGGCACGTCCTGCGCGAGCCGCGTGCCGCGCTTCGTTGCTGCCGTGTCATAGTCGTAGGCATTGAGCGCCTTGCGGGCTTCGATGCGCCGCTTGATCTCGACCGGAAGCGTCTCATAGGCCTTGTAGCCGTTGGCAAACAACGTGTTGCCGCCCGTGCTCGGCACTTCGAGCGCGTAGAGCATGGATGCCATCGCGGGGCGTTCCTGGTGGCATTGATCGGTGTGGAAATGCATCTCACCGTCGGGCAAGGCGCCGATCGGCTTGCCGTCTTCGCGGATATTCGAGATCAGCATCACCGCAGGGTGATTGCGCACGAATTGCTTGGTGTGGATCACCGCCGGCGGCCCAAACTTTTCCGCGAAGCGAACCTGGTCCTCCTCTCTCAGCTTCTGACCGCGCAACAGAATCACGAGGTTCTGGTGCCAGGCGTCTTGGATTTGCGCGAAGGTGTCATCGTCGATGTCCCGGCCCACGTCGACGCCGACGATCTCGGCGCCCAGTGCCGGCGACAGCGGTCGTATGGCGACGCTCGCCGGACGAAGCTTCGTGTCGATGCGAGCATCTTCCATGCCACCGCTCCATCGCTGAGCTGTTGCGCGCCGTGGCGGTCGCGCTCGGGGCGATTATGGGACGCGAGGCAGCCGGTGCTCAAGGCTCCTTCGCATCGATGAGAATGAAGGCGATGCGGCAGGGCTCGGTGCCACGATTGACCCAGGCGTGATTGGTGCCCTGCTGCACCAACACGTCGCCGGCCTTGAGGTGAATTTCCGAATCGTCGAGCAGCATATCGATCTCGCCCGCCATCACGACGGCGTAGTCCACCGTGCGCGTGCGATGCATGGCGTGGTGCCGGGGCGGCAATCCGCGCTTGGGCGCGCCGTCGCCCAGGCTGTGATGCATGGTATTGGGGTCGAGCTTGCGGGTTTCCGGCGTTTCCGGGGGGAACTCGACAATGCGAAACACGGAGCCGCCGCGCGGCGGCATGATGCCAATATCGATGGCCGCCCGATCGGCCGCGCCGGAGAGATCGGCCGGCGTCTGGTCAGTCACCCACAATAGGCGCGAGACGGTCTGGGTCTGCGGCCGCACCTTCTTGTGCGGAGTGGCGCCGTCGAACAGCACCACGGCCTTATCGTTACGGTCGATGGTGGTGACTACGCGGCGAACGTCTGCACTCAAAGCCATGATGGCGTTTCCTCCGGCGTTGTGAACGGCAAGGCGGCCAATTTGTCATTGCGGGGCTTCACGGCACAAGTCGAGCCGTCCGGCTCGCACAAATCGATATTTTGGCAGCCTGGCAGGTGCCCAATTCAATGCGGCAGGTCTCGGCTCACGCCGAGCGAATGCAGACCGCGAACGGTCCGATCGCGGATCACATTTGCCGTTCGACCATCATGCGCCTGACCTCGGCGATGGCCTTTGCGGGATTGAGGCTCTTCGGGCAGGCTTTAGCGCAATTCATGATGGTGTGGCAGCGGTAGAGGCGGAACGGATCCTCGAGATTATCGAGACGATGCCCGGTCGCCTCGTCACGGCTGTCCCTGAGCCAACGGTGCGCCTGCAACAACGCCGCCGGTCCGAGAAAACGCTCGCTGTTCCACCAATAGCTTGGACAGGCGGTCGAACAGCACGCGCACAGGATGCACTCGTAAAGGCCGTCGAGCTTCTGGCGGTCTTCGTGGCTCTGTCTCCACTCCTTCTGCGGTGTCGGAGAAGTCGTCTGCAGCCAGGGCTCGATTGCGGCGTGCTGGGCATAGAAGTTGGTCAGATCGGGCACCAGGTCCTTTACGACCGGCATATGGGGTAACGGATAGACCTTCACCGCGCCCTTGACCTCCCCCATTGCCTTGGTGCAGGCGAGCGTGTTGGTGCCGTCGATATTCATCGAGCAGGACCCGCACACACCCTCGCGGCAGGAGCGGCGGAAGGTCAGCGTGGGGTCGATGTTGTTCTTGATCCAAATGAGCGCATCGAGAACCATCGGCCCGCAATCGCCGCAGTCGACGTAGTAGGTATCCATGCGCGGATTTTTGCCGTCGTCCGGATTCCAGCGGTAGATGCGATATTCCCGCACCTCGTGCGCGCTGGTGGGATATGCCCAGGTCTTGCCCTCGGTGACCTTGGAATTTTTCGGCAGCGTGAATTGGACCATGTCGCCCTCGCCCCTCTAATACACCCGCTTCCTAGGCTCGATGTACGACACCTCGTTCGTGAGCGTGTAGGCGTGCACCGGCCGATAATCGATGGTCACCTTGCCGTTGGCATCGAGCCAGGCCAGCGTGTGCTTCATCCAATTTTTGTCGTCGCGCTCGGGAAAGTCCTCGCGCGCGTGCGCTCCGCGGCTCTCGGTGCGGTTTCTCGCGGAGTCCATGGTGACCACCGCCTGCGCGACCAGGTTGTCGAGCTCGAGCGTCTCGATCAGATCAGAGTTCCAGATCAGCGAGCGGTCCGTGA
>JBJMTU010000105.1:0-5258 GCA_045811545.1 Xanthobacteraceae bacterium
ACACAAAACCCTACACAACCCAAATCCCAAAAAACGGGAACGATGTGCGGACGTTCTTTTGCGATCCCTATGCACCCTGGCAGAAGGGCGGCATCGAAAATGCCATTGGTCGTATGCGCCGCTTCATCCCGCGTCGGACCGATCTCGCCACGCTGAGCGAGCCACGGTTCCAGACCCTTCTTAGCGCATACAACAACACCCCGAGAAAGTGCCTTGACTGCGCAACCCCCTCGGAGATGTTCCAAAAACTGTTGCAGTTCGAATGTGAATCCACCTCCCCGCTTGCGCGGGGACGACGGCAGCCAATGTCAGGCTCCACTTATTGCGCATCACCCGTATCTCGGAAACAGCGCCAAGGCGTTGGCGCGGTCGATCTCCGCGCGTCGTGCGACGGAGAGGAATCCGGATTCGTAGGTCTTGATCATTTCCGCGATGACGCGCGGATTGGCGAAGGGGAAGTCGGTGCCGAACACGATGCGCTCCGGCAAAGCGACGTGATCGAGTGTGCCGAAGATCTGCTCCCCCGGCGAGAGCGCGTTGTCATACCAAAAATGCTTGAGGCCGGCGTAAACCTGCTCGCGTGAAAGCTGCGGCAGGCGTGGATCGATCATCGGCGACACCGAAAGCCGCCACGCGAAATAGGGAACGAGTCCGCCGGCGTGGGGCAGGATGAAACGAACGCCCGGGAAACGCTCGATCGCTCCGGAGAAGATGAGGTTCACCACCGCACGCGTGGTGTCGAACAGGTACTCCATCATGAAGGCCGGCCAAGGGAGCGCGAGCCCCTTGCTGGACGGATGCAAGCCAGGATGAACGAACACGACGGCGCCGAACTCGTTCAACATGGCCAGCGCGGGATCAAAGCGCGCATCGCCGAGGAAATTTTCTCCGTAGCTGGCAAATAGCGAGACGCCGTCGAGCTTGAGTACGTCGAGAGCATAGGCGATCTCGTCGAGGGCGCCGTTTGTGCTCCACATCGGCACCGTACCGAACGCACCGAAGCGCGCGGGCCAGCGCGCCACGAGCTCTGCCGCGTAGTCGTTGCAGCGCCGCGCCAGCGCCTGCGCGCTCGCCTGGTCGCCGAAGCCGACGCCGGGCTGCGCCAACGACGTCAGCGCGACTTCGATGCCATGCGCATCCATCAGGTCGAGCGCGAGTTGCGGCGTCCAGTCGGGATATTTGCCAATGGCCGGCCCCCGTCCCGCCGCATAGACCGCCTCCTGGTAGAATGGCGGAATGAGATGGAAATGAACGTCGATCCTGCGCGGCGATGCCATCGTGTGCCCAGCCGAAGAACGTCATGCCCGCGAACGCGGGCATCCAGTATCCACCGGCCTGGCGAGTGATGCACTATCCCAAATCGCCCAGAGAGTACTGGATCGTCCGCCTTCGCGGACGATGACAGCGCGTTGGCCCCGTGTTGAATTTTGCAAGCGCCCATGCCTCTATGCGCAGCGCAAATTCGCGAGGAGACGACCGTGCCCTGGATGGAGGCGAACGGCATCAGCATCCACTTCGAGCTTGCCGGACAAGGACCTTCGGTCGTGCTGTTGCACGAGATGGGCGGCACGCTCGACAGCTGGGACGGTATCTTTCCTGCGCTGAGCCAGCATTTCCGCACGCTGCGCTACGATCAGCGCGGCTCCGGCCTCTCGGAAAAGGTGCGCCAGCCCATCACCACCGAGCTGCTGGTGGAAGATCTCGAAGCCGTGCTGCAAGGGAGCGGGTTGGCTCCGCCCTACCATTTCGTCACCGTCGCCGCCGCCACCATGCAGGCGCTGATCTACATGACGCGGCACCCCGAGCGCGTTGCAAGCTTCGTGTTCTGCAATCCGTTCACCGGCGCCGATCCGAGCCGCGTGGCGGCGCTTGAAGAGCGCGCGGCTTTGGCCGAGCGTGAAGGCCTGCGCAAGGCGCTTGCGGTGACGCTCGACAAATCCTGGCCGGCCGATATCGGCGAGCGCGACGCCTACGCCGCCTACCGCGCGCGCTATCTGGCCCATGATCCGGTGTGCTTTGCCGCGATGAATCGCGCCATTGCGCGGCCCAATGTGATGCACCTCGCCAAGGAGATCCGGCACCCGACCATGGTGGTCGCCGGCCGCTTCGACCAGGTCCGCCCGCCGGCCGCAAGCGAGCAGTTCGCGCAGACGATTCCCGGCGCGCGGTTCGAATTGATCGACGCCGTGCACATGATGCCGGCGCAGGCGCCTGTGGCGCTGCTCGCGCTGCTGCAGGACTTCCTGGGCGGGCAGGCTCAATCCGTAACGCGACAACGCGCCGGCTGAAGGAAAGTGGGCTCATGCAGATCAAGGCCAACGGCATCACCATCAATTACCAGGTGGACGGACCCGACGGCGCACCCTGGCTGGTCTTGAGCAACTCGCTCGCGACCAACTTGACGATGTGGGAGCCGCAGGCACGCGAGCTTGCGCACGCGTTGCGCGTGTTGCGCTACGATCAGCGCGGGCACGGCGCGACCGAGGCGCCTGCTGGGCGCTACGCCTTCGACTTGCTGATCGCCGATGCGCTCGCGCTGATGGATGCGCTCGCAATAAGAAAAGCGCATTTCGCCGGCCTGTCCATGGGCGGCGCCACCGCGCTCGGCCTGGCGCAGCAACATCCGGATCGGCTCGACCGGGTGATCGTCTGCGATTCGCCATGCCAATCAACGCCGACCAGCAGCCAGCAATGGGAGGAGCGCATCGTGATTGCGCAAAAGCAGGGCATGGGGGCGCTGGTCGAGCCCACGATGACACGCTGGTTTCCGCCCGAAGTCTTGAAGGCCGATCCGCCGCACCTCGACAAGGTGCGCCAGATGATCCGCACCACTCCGGTGAATGGTTTCATCGGATGCGCGGCGGCGCTCGCCGACCACAACTATGCCGCGGCGGCCGCGACGGTGAAGCGTCCGGTCTTGTTTCTGGTCGGCGAGAAGGACGCCGCCGCGCCGCCCATGCGCAAGCTCCACGAGGCGCTGCCCGGCTCGCGTTACGTCGAGCTTGCCGGCGCCGGGCACATTTCCAACCTCGACCAGCCCGAGGCTTTCACCCGCGGCGTTGCCGATTTCTTGGCGGCGAAATGAGGGCGCTGCAGCCCCGGCATGCCGCCGCCTCGATTGCAAACTAGCCCGGGGGGGCTATACCTTCGAGCCAAGAACGAGCCGGACCAGGCGCGGCCGAGCCAGTCATTGCAAAGCCTTAGGCTTTAACCGCGCGCGCCCCCGGACATCGAGCGGAAATCCTCAAGGAGTAATCGTCATGACCGCCGCCGCAGCCACCAAGCAGACGCACGCTCCGCTCTCCAACAAGGCGCGCGAGATGATGGAAGCCATCAATGCCGACGCCGCCAAGCATCACGTGTGGATCCGCACGCAGGCGAACGCGCCGGCGCAGCGTCCGTGGTTCAGCGAGACGGGCGGCGAGGGCAGCGGTCAGCTTGCCTCGGGCCGGGTCGCCGCCAATCAGATGAAGACGCTACCCTATATGTGGCGCTGGAGCGAATTCAGCCCGTATCTGCACCGCATTTCCGAGATTGCGCACAAGGCCGAGGTGTCGCCGATCGAATTCGCGGATCGCCAAAGCATCCTTCTGCTCAATCCCGGATTGAACGGCCGCCTGCAGGTCACCAACACGATCCGCTGCGCGATCTCGATCTACAACCCCGGCGACGTCGCCCCCGTCCATCTGCATTCACCCAACGCCAGCCGCACCATCTTGTCGAACAAAGGCGGCTACACCGTCGTGGAGGGCGAGCGCTGCATTGCCGAGCGCGGCGATTTGATCCTGACCCCGAACGGCACCTGGCACGACCACGGCAACGATTCGAGCGAACCGGTGATCTGGATCGATATGCTCGACTGGCCGCTGATGGAGTTCCTCGACGCCGCGTGGGTCGATCACGACATGCCGGGCGCGCAAGGCAACGCCAAGGTCCAGGCCGTGACCAGGAGCGATGGCCGCTCGCGCCGACTCTACGGCCACGGCGGCATAAAGCCGGCTTTCGTCGATCACCAGATCGGCGTCGGCCGCAGTCCCGCGCCGCTCATCCACTACCGCGGTGCCGAGGTGCTCGAGACGCTGCACGGCCTGCGCAAGGAAAAGGGCGATGCTTACGAGGGCATCAAGATCGACTTCGTCAACCCGGTGACCGGCGAGCCCGTGTTCAAGACCTTGAACTACTCGGCGCAGCTGTTGCGTCTGGGGGAGGAGACCGAACTCAAGCGCGAGACCGCCGGCACGTTCTACGTCGTCATCGAAGGGGCGGGCGCGACCGAGGTCGGCGGCAAGCGCTTCGACTGGACGCAGAACGACATCTTCGTGGTGCCGAATTTCCTGTGGCGGCGCCACATCAATACCGGCAAGACCGACGCGGTACTCTATTCGGTCTCCGACGCCGCGCTGATGCGCAACATCGGCCAGTACTACGCGCAGGGCCGCGCGAAGGACGGCAAGGTCACCGATCTGGTGAACTGAGACAGCGGCTCGGCACAAGCTTGCGGCCGGAGCGCGCGGCGCTTTAGCCGTTTTGTTTGCGCGCGGGGCAAGCTCCACCTCCCCCGCTTGCGGGGGAGCATAGGCGGCCTTCGGCCGCCGTAATTAGCGCTAAGGACGCCGATGCAACGCATCGGCTACGGAGCGAAGCGAGCCGGGAGGGGGCATGCACATTGGAATTCGCGCGCGCCTTTCCCCTCCCCAACCCTCCCCCGCAAGCGGGAGAGGGAGCGCACCGAGTGCGCCGCGCCGACGGTCGTCGCCGCTCAAGTCTCGTCCACCACCGTATTGCGCAGCACGCCGATCTGCGGTGACGCGACTTCCACCATATCGCCGGGCTTGAGCCACACCGCCGGATTGCGGTGCACGCCGGCACCGGTCGGCGTTCCGGTCCAGATCAAGTCGCCGGGTTTGAGCGTCGCAAACGTGCTGATGTAGTTGATTAGCCAGGCGAAGCCCCAGGTCAGGCGGTCGGTTGAGTCCTCCTGCCGCAATTCTCCGTTAACCCGCGTCGTCAGATGCAGCGGCTTTGCAGGGTCGAGCTCATCGGTCGTGACAATCCAAGGACCGAGGCTCCCGGACTTGTCGAAATTCTTGCCTTGGGTGACGTTCAAGCTGCCGTGGCGCAGCCAGTCGCGCACGCTGCCTTCGTTGCCGAGCGTGACGCCGCCGATCATTGAGAGCGCGCCTTCGCGCGGGACATGTCGGCCTTCCCGGCCGATCACCAGCACGATCTCGCCCTCGTAATCGAATTTGTCCGACACC
>JBJMTU010000106.1:0-7218 GCA_045811545.1 Xanthobacteraceae bacterium
AAATGCTCGTCCAGCCGCGGCATGATTTCCACGAAATTGCAGGGGCGGTAGCGGTAGTCGAGCTGGTGCACGAGGATCTCGTCCCAGGCATCGCGGCAGGCGCCGGGCGAGCCCGGCAGACAGAACACGTAGGTGCCGCCGGCAACGCCCGCGGTCGCGCGCGTCTGGATCGCCGAGGTGCCGATCTTGGCCTGGCTCACCAGCAAGAACATCGTCGCGAAACCGTCCATGCGCTTCTCGAATAAAGGCTCGAGCGCCTCCGGCGTCACGTCGCGTCCGGTAAAACCGGTGCCGCCGGTGGTGATGACCACGTCGATGGCCGGATCGGCGATCCACTGTTTGACCTGCGCGCGGATTTTTTCGACGTCATCGGACACGATGGCGCGGCCGGCGAGCGTATGACCGGCCTTCGCGATGTGCTCGGCCAATGTCGCGCCGGACTTGTCATCCTCGAGCGCGCGCGTGTCGGAGATCGTGAGCACCGCGATCTTCAGCGGTACGAATTGCCTGCTGGTGTCGATTCCAGGCATGTGCGCTTCAGCTCATAGACGTCGTCCCCGCGAAAGCGGGGACCCATGACCACCGCCTCTGGAATATGGGTCCCCAGCATAAGCGCGTTTACGCGCGTCTTCGACGCGCTCTGCGCGGGGACGACAACGCGCAGGCGTATCGTTCTCCGAATCTTTGCCCTCGACACTCAAAGCTGCGCGGAGGCAAAGGTGTTGCAGCTTGCGACCGAGCCGGAGCGGAAGCCGGTATTGAACCAGCGTTGGCGCTGCTCGGAGGTGCCGTGCGTGAAGGAGTCCGGAACCGCGTAGCCGCGCGCCCGCCGCTGCAGCGTGTCGTCGCCGATCGCGGCCGCCGTGCGCAATGCGGCCTCGACGTCGCCCGGCTCGATGAATGGCGGCTTGCCCTGGCTCTTCAGCATTTCGTTCTCGCGATTGGCCCACACGCCGGCGAGGCAATCGGCCTGCAGCTCCACCTGCACCTGGATGTGGTTCGCCGCCGCCTTGCTGTCAGCCGCGCGTTGCGCTTGCTGCGCCCTGGGCAAAATGCCGAGCAAGTTCTGCACGTGATGGCCGACCTCGTGCGCGATCACGTAGGCCTGGGAAAACTGGCACGTCTTGCTGCCGACGTCGCAGCCGCGGAAGCGCGTCGCGATCTGATCGAAGAACGACGTATCGAGATAAACCTTCTGGTCGGCCGGACAGTAGAACGGCCCCATGGCGCTTTGCGCCTGCCCGCCGCAACTGGCTTGCGTGGCACCGCGATAGAGCACCAGCACGGGCGGGCGATAGGTTTTGCCGTCTTTGGCGAAGACCTGCTTCCATTGCAGCTCGGTGCTGCCGAGCACCTTGCTGACGAAGCGGCCCATCTCGTCTTGCGGGGCGGTGGTGCGCCGCGCCGTGGGAGGCGCCTGCACCTGCGGCTGACTGGGGCGGTTCAAGACCTCGGCACCGCCAATAAGTAGACTCGGATCGATGCCGAGCGCCCAGCCGATGAGACCGAGCGCCACAATGGCGCCGATGCTCAATCCGCCGCCGCCGATCGGGATGCCGAACCCACCGCCGCCGAAGCCGCCCCCCTCGCGTCGATCCTCGACGTTGCCGCTTTCCGGCAGATCGTCCAACCGCATGGCTTCGCCTCCTTGCCCGCTGCTCGCCACACGGCCGCCGCAGCGGTTGATCTTTGTTTACCAGCGTCGATCAACGCGTCTGCATCAATATACGTTCCGGGCAATTCTTTCCCAATAGCCGCGCGCCCCGGTTAAGCCGATTTTTACCGCGCGCCTTCATAGTGCGCTCCGTCGGTTGTAGGTCGCGCGTCACCGGCCGCGTCGCCTGAGTCAGAGTCCTGAGTCATGGTTGGATCGCGTCGCGGGGCGTCCGCTCGGGCGCCCCGCGTCAGTTTGAAGTCCGTCGAGACCAACCGAATTCTGGTCGGCGACTGCATTGCCGAGATGGCAAAGCTGCCGGCGGAATCGGTCGACCTCGTTTTCGCCGATCCGCCCTATAATCTGCAGCTGCAAGGCGACCTCAAGCGTCCCGACGATTCCCGCGTCGATGCAGTCGACGACGCGTGGGACAAGTTTTCGAGCTTTTCCGCTTACGACGATTTCACCCGCGCCTGGCTGATGGCATGCCGGCGCGTGATGAAGCGCGAGGCGACGCTGTGGGTGATCGGATCGTATCACAACATCTTCCGCGTCGGCGCGATCCTGCAGGACTTGGGCTTCTGGATCCTCAACGACGTGGTGTGGCGCAAATCAAATCCGATGCCGAATTTTCGCGGGCGGCGCTTCACCAACGCCCACGAGACACTGATCTGGGCGGCGCGCGGGCCGGGCGGCAAGGGATACACCTTCAATTACGAAGCGCTCAAGGCCGGCAACGATGACGTGCAGGTGCGCTCGGACTGGACCATCGCGCTCTGCACCGGCGAGGAGCGTCTCAAAGGCGGCGACGGCAAAAAGCTGCATCCCACGCAGAAACCGGAAGCGCTGCTGGCGCGGGTCATTCTCGCGTCCTCGCGGCTCGACGATCTCGTGCTTGACCCGTTTTGTGGCAGCGGCACGACCGGGGCGGTGGCCAAACGCCTCGGCCGCCGTTTCATCGGAATCGAGCGCGAGAGCGCCTATGCCGCCGCCGCGCAAGCGCGCATCGCCGCCGTCGCGCCGCTGCCGGCGCCCACGCTCGCCCCGTTCATGACCGCGCGCGAGGCACCGCGCGTGCCGTTCTCGGTGCTCATCGAGCGCGGGCTGATCGCGCCCGGCGCCCGGCTGCGCGACGCCAAGTGCAAAGTCGAAGCGATGGTGCGCGCCGACGGCGTGATTGCGCTGGGCGACGCGGTCGGCTCCATCCACCGCATTGGCGCGTTGGCGCAAGGCTTGGACGCGTGCAACGGCTGGGCGTTCTGGCATGTAGAGACGCCGCAGGGCCTCGTCTCGATCGATGCGCTGCGCGCCGAGATCAGGGCGCAGATGCGCACATAGCGTCGTAGCCCGCATGAGCGCAGCGACATACGGCATATGAGCGATGAGGCGGATTCGATTTCACCCGCCCGGCGCGCCTTGCGTATTGACGTAGAGCGAATAGACGGAGTGGCTCGCGGCCATGAACAGCCGGTTGCGTTTGACGCCGCCGAAGCAGACGTTGGCCGAGCGCTCCGGCAATGCGATGAACCCGATCGGCTTGCCGTTCGGGTCGAAAATCTTGACCCCGTCCTGTTGCGGGTTGCCCATGCCCCAGCCGCACCACAAATTGCCGTCGACGTCGCAGCGCATCCCGTCGGGCGTGCCTCCGGGCTCGGCGGTGACGAAGGTGCGGCCGTTGGCGAGCTTGTCCTCGTTGACGTCATAGACGCGGATCACGCGCGGCGTCAGGCCCGCCTCGACAATGTAAAGCTTCTTCTCGTCGGGCGAGAAAGCAAGCCCGTTCGGCCTATTGATGTCACCCGCCGCCACCGTCGCACGGCTTGATTTCGCATCGAGCCGATAGACATTGGTCGGCAGCTCGGGCGTGGCCACATGGCCTTCGTAATTGCCGAGAATGCCGAACGGCGGATCGGTGAACCAGATCGTATCGTCGGATTTGACCACGACATCGTTGGGCGAGTTGAGCGGCTTGCCGTCGAACTTGTCGATCAGCACGGTGATGGTGCCATCGTACTCGGTACGGGTCAGGCGCCTGGCGTCGTGCTCGCAGGTGACGAGGCGCCCTTGCCGGTCGCGGGTATTGCCATTGGCATTGTTCGACGGCCGGCGATAGACGCTCACGCGTCCCGTTCCTTCATCCCAGCGCATGATGCGGTTGTTGGGAATGTCGCTCCAAAGCAGGCAGCGCGCATCGCCGAAATAGACGGGTCCCTCGCACCAGCGCATGCCGGTCGCGAGCCGCTCGACGCCGGCGAGGGCCAGCCGATATTTTGCAAAGCTCGGGTCGAGAATCTGGATCGCCGGATCCGGATAGCGCTCGCTCGGCTCCCAGCCGCCGAGCGCGGTGCGGGTGAATGTCGTTGCAGCGGTTGCGCCGGCAGCGGCGGTGAGATTGCGTCGCGTGAATTCCATGGCAGGCCTCCCGTGCTGGCGTGCGATCGCTGCGGATCGTCCCTATCCTAGCGCATGCGCCAACACTTTGCGCATGACATTGGGCAGCGCCTCGTCGGCAAGGTGAGCAACGCGGACCCAGCGCGCGCCGCGCGGTGCTTGCGCGTCCACGGCAACGCGGGCGTGGTACACGACGAGCTCCAGCGGGAAATGCGTGAACACGTGCGTGACGACGCCGCTCACGCGCCGCCATTTCGGCCGTGCGCGTGGAAGCCGCGGCGCAAGCTCCGTGCCACCGGCGAAATCGTGCGTCCATTCGGTCGTCGGGACCTCGGTCATGCCGCCGAGCAATCCCCGCGGCGGGCGCGAACGCAAGAGCACGAAGCCGTCGCTGCGAAGGGCGACGAACGCCGCGCCGCGCCGCAGGCGTCCTTCTTTCTTCGGCGCTTTCAGCGGAAACGTCTCGGGGTCGCCGCGGCGGCGCGCGGCGCACTCGCGCATCCACGGGCACAGCACGCAAGCCGGCGTTTTCGGCGTGCAAATGGTCGCGCCGAGATCCATCAGCGCTTGCGCAAAGTCGCCGGCGCGCTGGGGCGGGATGAGGGATTGAGCAAACCGCCGAAGTTTTGCCTTGGCCGCGGGCAGTTCCTCATCGAGAGCGAACAGCCGCGCCACCACTCGCTCGACGTTGCCATCGACGGCCGCGGCCGGCACGTCGAACGCGATCGCCGCGATCGCGGCCGCCGTATAAGGGCCGATGCCCGGCAAGGCGGCAAGCGCCGCTTCGTCCTGTGGAAAGCATCCGCCGTGGCGTTCGACCACCGCCTTGGCGCAAGCGTGGAGATGTCTCGCACGCGCGTAATAGCCGAGCCCGGCCCACAGCCTGAGCACCTCCTCGAGTGGCGCGGCGGCGAGCGCATGCACGCTCGGCCAGCGCGCGATGAAGCGCGCGAAATACGGCGCGACCGCTTTCACGGTGGTCTGCTGCAGCATGATTTCGGAGAGCCACACGCGATAAGGGTCGCGCCGCTCGCCCGGCGCAGCGCGCCAGGGCAGCACGCGGCGATGGCGGTCATACCAGGCCAGGAGATCGGCGCCGCGCGGATGCACAGGCTGCGGCGCGTACTTTCGCCGTTCCATGTCAGCTGCTAGCGTCATGGCCGATCGATGTGGCAGAGCCTTGCAGCATGAACAACCCCGGCAAAAGCTTCCCGCGGCCGCTCGCGGATGTTCTGCACAAGACGCTCAACGATGCGTTCGCCAAGCAGGGCTTCGCCTCGACCGAGCTCGTCACCCGCTGGCCCGAGATCGTAGGCGCGGAGATCGCCGCGCATGCGGAGCCGGAAAAGATCCAGTGGTCGCGGCCCTGGGGCGGGGAGACCCCCGAGCCCGGCACCCTCGTGCTGCGGGTCGAAGGCCCAGCGGCCGTTGAAATCCAGCACCTCTCCGGCGTGGTGCTCGAACGGGTGAATCGCTTCTTCGGCTGGCAGGCGGTCGGCAGCCTTCGGCTGCGCCAAGCCCCGCTTCGCCGTCGCAGGCAGACACCGCAGCGCGCCAACGACGCCGAAGCGGCCGCGCGGATCGCCGCGGCGCTGCCCGAAATCGCCGACGACAAGTTGCGTGCTGCGCTTGGCCGGCTCGGGGCGGCCATCAAGCAGCCGTGAAGGCCTTGGCAGAGCAGCCGCCGATTGCCACATTGCGCATCTGGGGCACCTTACGCCGGATCGGCTTGGGCGACCGATTGGCGAATACGGCTCAACCGCAACGGATATCAGAGGCCATGACCACGGAACCCGAAGCCAGTCCCAGCGTCACCCGCCGCTACGTGCTCATCGGCGGCACCGCGGTCATCGTCCTCGTCGCCGCAGGGGGCGCCGGCCATTACCTCTGGAATTCCTCCGACACGGCTGCGGCTCAGTCCGGCCCAGGCGGGGAAGTCGCGATGGCGGACCTGCTCGCGCCGGGTCCGCTCGGCGATGAGATCCAGGGAAGCGCGGACGCTCCGGTCACCATTGTCGAATACGCTTCGATGACCTGCCCGCACTGCAGCCATTTTCACGAGACCACCTACCCCGAGCTGAAAAAGAAATACATCGACACCGGCAAGGTGCGCTTCATTTTCCGCGAATTTCCGCTCGATCCGCTCGCGGCCGCCGCCTCCATGCTGGCGCGTTGCGCCGGCAAGGACAAATTCTTCCCGCTGATCGAGGCCTTCTTTGCGCAGCAGAAGGACTGGGTGGTGCAGAAACCGCTGCAGCCCATGTTCGCCATCGCCAAGCAGGCCGGATTCACCCAGCAGAGCTTCGACCAATGTCTCGCGAATCAGCAGCTGCTCAGCAATCTCGAGGAGCAACGCACGCGCGCGACGCAGAAGTTCAACGTCAATTCCACGCCGACGTTTTTCATCAATGGCAAGACATTCCGCGGCGCCCTCACCCCCGAGGAGCTGGACAAGCAAGTCGCCCCCTATCTCAAGGGCTGATAACGCTTTTTTAACCACTTTACCGATTGGTTGGGTGGGGCCGGTCATCCGGGCTGACCCGGCGGTGCGCCGCCCTGCCACGGCGGCGGGGATAACGCGTTCTTTCTGTTGCGGAATCGCGCTCGGCGATTCATTGTGCCGGTCGATGCGGCGACCCTCCACCCACCGCTCGACCCACCTCATGGGACCCGAGGGCCGACCGATTCAGTCGGCGCCGGGCGGCTAGGACTGGAACGGGCGTCGGTATGAAATTCACGCGGCTACGCCTGCTCGGCTTTAAGTCTTTCGTCGAGCCGACCGATTTTCTCGTCGAGCCGGGGCTCACCGGTGTGGTCGGGCCCAACGGCTGCGGAAAATCGAACCTGGTCGAAGCGTTACGCTGGGTCATGGGCGAGACCTCGCACAAATCGCTGCGCGCGGCCGACATGGACGACGTGATCTTTTCCGGCACCAACAACCGGCCGGGACGCAACAACGCCGAGGTCGCGATCCAGATCGACAACAGCGCGCGCAAGGCGCCTGCCCAATTCAACGAGCACGAGACGCTCGACATATCTCGCCGCATCGAGCGCGACGTGGGCTCCACCTACCGCATCAACGGCCGCGAGGTGCGCGCGCGCGATGTGCACATTCTGTTCGCCGACGCTTCCACCGGCTCGCGCTCTCCCTCGATGGTCCATCAGGGCCGCAT
>JBJMTU010000107.1:0-23948 GCA_045811545.1 Xanthobacteraceae bacterium
ACACCGGGCATCGACATCGTGCTCCGCGCTCTTGCGCCCACCGCGCAGCCCCGCTCGATCGCTTTTGCAGATTGGACTTTCTCCGGCGTCGTCGCGGACGTCGAAGCGCTCGCGATTTACCTCGCCGACCGGTTGCGATGGCCGCAGGGGCGCCGCCCGGAAATGACCGCGCACCTTGCCCGCCAAGCCAAACGCGACCCGCGCGGCTACCGGCTCGATATTCCGAGAAGATCCGCAGTCCTGGTCTGGAAGCATACCGAGGGGAGCGTCCCATGACGTCGCTGAGCAAATTCTCTTTGCGTTCGCTCGAGATAGGTGCTGCGCTCCTCGCAGCGACGGCATGGCTTTCGCCGGCTGCCGCGCAAGTCAATTTGGATGAAGTGGTCGTCACCCCGGGCGGACGCCCGGAGCCGCGCAAGCGGGTGACCGGCACGGTCCAGGTCATCGGCGGACGGGACATCGTCGCCGCGGATTCGCCCGTCGCGGGCCCCGGCGCAATCGGAACCCCGGGGCCCGGCGGCCGCGTGGTCGGCCCGGTCCAAGTCATCGAACGCTCCGAAATCGAGCGATCGACCGCGAAATCCGTCGCCGACCTGCTCGCGCAGAACGCGGTCGGCTTTCTCAGCGAATGGACGCCCGGTCAAACCTCGATCAACATCCGCGGCGGCGCCACGGATGGCCAAGGGCGTGACTTCAAGAGCCAGGTACTCGTGCTGATCAATGGCCACCGTGCCGGGACTGCCAACGTCTCAAAGCTGTCGCTCGCCGACATCGATCGGATCGAAATCATCCGCGGACCATCTTCGGTCATTTACGGCAGTCAGAATATCGGCGGCGTGATCAACATCATTTACAAGACCGGACTGACGGCGCCGGGCACTTTCGTTGAAGTCAACGGCGGCTCGTGGGGACTCGAGCAAGGCAAGGCGCAGAACGGCGGCGTTCGCAATGGCGTCGACTGGTACGGCGGCGTCTACGGAGGAAGGCGCGACGATTTTCACATCAGCGGCGGCGCTCGCGAGGGGAACACGGCATGGAGGCGGCAATCGGCGTCGTCTTCGCTCGGCTATCAGGTCAATGAGAACAGTCGCTTCGATTTCAATATCCGGACGGACGGGGTCTACGACACTGGCTTTCGCGGCTCCAGCGCGAACCTGTTCGCGGCCGACAACCGTTTCAATCGCTCCTTCGATCTCAGCTACAGCGGCTATATTCCCGGCGGCCCCTTGAGCTGGTTCTTCCAGACTTACGGCGTGAACGATGTCGACGATCTCAATAATCCGTCGCCCTTGAGCGCGGCCATCACCCCGCGCACGTCGCTCGACCGCAACAAGCGCAATCTCGATATCGTCGGGACGCGCCTGCAACCCCGCGTCCAATTGTGGAACAGCAACGAGCTGCTGCTCGGCTGGGACGCCGAACGCAACTGGCTGCGTTCGGAACGCTTCCGCCTCGGCCTTAACGGGGCGGCGGTGCCGCCACTCGCGCCCACCGACAACGATCAAACGGAAAACGTCGACGCCTTCTATTTCGAAGACGTACAGACCTTCCTCAACGACCGGCTCACGCTGCGCGGCGGCGTGCGAAGGACCTTCGGCACGACGAATCTGGATCCGACCCCAAACGCGCCAACGTTGATTCCGGGGGGCAGCAAATATAAGGCGACCACCTACGCCGCCGGCACCGCGTACCAAGTTCTAGATTGGCTGACTTTGCGGGCCGGTGCCTCATCGGGTTTCCGGGCTCCGACCGCCACCGAACTCGGCGCCAATTTCATCACCGCCTTCACCGGCAATGTCACGTTCGGCAATCCAGGCCTACAACCGGAGACGAGCAAGCAAATCGAAGCCGGTGCGACCGTCCTATGGAACGGCATGCAGCTTGACGCCGCCCTGTTCCAGAACAGGATCATCGACCGAATCACGACCGCGGTTCGCTCCTCGTCGAGCGCGGTGACGATCTCCGACACGATCAACAATCCGGGCGAGATCGTGCTGCAAGGCCTCGAGCTGCAGGCGCAGGTCGATCTGCTCAGGACGTTCGCGATTCCCGCCGGCAATTGGCGTTGGTCGGTCTTCAGCAACTCTTTCTACAATTTTCACATGGTCGACCAAGGCGCGCCGCCGGCCGCGGGCAGCACCCGGCCGGTGCGGGTCTATGAGTACGAGGCCATGATCGGAACGCGCTTCGGCGAGCGCGGAAGCGGCCAGCCGTGGCGCGACTGGAACCTGGAGGTGCGCGGCCTCCTGCGCGGACCCATGTGGTACAACACCGAGGAAAGATTGCTCATCCCGGGCCAGCTGGTGAACGTCACCGTTTTCCGGAAAAGTCCGTTCTGGGTGTGGTACACGCGCTACGAAGTCGACATCATCCGAGGACTCACCCTGTTCGCGGCGGTCAACAATATCTTCGACATCAACCAGCATCCGATCTTCATCGCCCTCGACCAGACTCCTTGCATCGCCAATCCCATCTTTCAGAACGGGGCATGCGGCAACTCGATGCCGGGACGCGAGTTCATTGTCGGACTACAAGGACGCTGGTGATGCAAGCATCGTGCGGTCTCGTCGTTTTGGCCGCCGCGTGCGCTATCGGTCTGAACTCTATAGCCGCGGCCGAGCCCATCACCGTCCGCGACGCCTTCGACCGCGTCGTGACGGTGCCGGCGCCGCCGCAGCGGATCGTGACGATCTTCGCCTCCAATACGGAGATGGTTGCAGCGCTCGGGCTTGCTGACCGCATCGTTGGCATCGAGGCCTACACGCGCTATCCACCCGAGATATTGGATAGGCCGCTGGTCGGCGGCCGGCTCGGCTTCTCGGTCGATGCGGTGGTGGGACTGCGCCCCGATCTCGTCGTCGTCACACCGGCCCGCCAGGCCGCCCATCAGCTCGTCGATCCGATGGTGCGGATCGGCATTCCGACCATCGTTCTCATGCAGCGAAGCGTGACCGAAATCCTTGCCAATATCCGCCTATTGGGACGAGTGGCCGGCGTGTCCGATCGGGGCGAGCGGCTCGCGCGATCGCTCGAGGACCGTCTTGCCAGCACCATGCAACGCGTCAAGGGCCGCACGCTGCCGCGCGTCGTCATGATCACGGGGCGGCTGGGAAATGGTCTCCTACTCGTGACGCGCCCTGGGACCTATAGCGGCGATGCGATCGAGCTTGCCGGCGGGCGTTTCGCACTTGAGGGCCGTGGAGTTATTGCTCAGGTGTCGCCCGAGGCGATCATGTCTGCCGATCCGGACGTCCTGCTCTACGCGGGGTCGCCGGCGGATCGCGACGAGTTGATCAAGCGGCCGGGCTGGAGCGAGATGCGGGCGGTGACGACCAAACGCGCCTACGCTGTCAGCCGGGTCGAGCTTCTGATCCCGGGACCGCGCACCATCGATGGTATCGAACACCTCGCGGCGCTGTTGCATCCGATGGCTTCGGAGCAATGAAGGTCTGGCTCGCCTTGGCGCTCATTCTTGTCGGCGCGCTGGCGTTGGCCGTCTGCGCCGGTCATGAGTGGGCGACTCCTTTTGATCTTGTGCGTGCAGTTGCCGGCGATGCCGACATCCGGAGCCGTCTCCTGGTCGAATGGCGGATGCCGCGCGTGCTCGCCGCGGCGTTCGTCGGTGTATTGCTCGGACTTGGGGGCGCGGTCTTCCAAGGCGTGTTTCGCAATCCGCTGGCGGAGCCTTATCTGCTGGGGTCGGCCGGCGGTGCGGCGCTGGGCGCAACCATCGCGCTGCTCGTGCCAGTCGGAGTGTCGCAATCGCTGCTCCTTCCGTTGCTGGCGTTCGCGGGCGCCTGGGGTGCAACCGTCTTTGTCATCGCCGTCTCGCGCGTCGCGGGCGCCGTCGATGCAGCGGGCATGTTGCTTGCGGGCGTCGCCGTCGCCGCGATGCTCGGGGCGCTTCGGTCGTTCCTCATGCTCGCGCTGTCGGACGACACGATAAGCCTCCAAGTCGTGCTGAGTTGGGTGCTCGGCGGCGTGCAAACTCCGACGTGGGCCGTGCTTGGCCTGTTGGCGATCATCTCGGGCGCCTGTTTCGGCCTGACGATGCGATTGGCTGGTGGGCTCGACGTGCTAGGCCTGGGCGAGACCATGGCGATCGGTTTCGGTCTCGAAGTAAAACGGTTCGTCGCCTGGGCTGTGCTCGCGGGTTCCGTCGTGGTGGCGGCTGCAGTCGCCTTCGGAGGCTTAGTCGCGTTCGTGGGTCTCGCGGCCCCGCACATCGCGCGCTGGTTCGTCGGGCCGATGCACCGTCCATTGCTGCCGGCGTCAGCGTTGGTCGGCGCGTGCATCGTCACGATCGCGGACGCGATCGCGCGCGCTGCGCTCCCTCCCGCCGAGATTCCGCTCGGCCTGATCACCGCAGTCGCAGGGGGGCCCTTCTTCATCTTGCTCTTGGCTCACAGGCTGCGGACATGACCGCGCTCTCGGCCGACAATTTGTTCCTGCGACGCGGTAGCGCGAACTTGCTTGCCGGCATATCGCTGTCGCTCGGCCCAACCGGCTCGGTTGCCGTCGTCGGACCCAACGGCGCCGGTAAGTCGATGCTGCTGAAAGTGCTTGCCGGCATCCTGGCGCCGACAACAGGACAGGTTCGAATTGGCGGTGAGGATTTGGCGCGCCTCTCCGGGGCGGTTCGGGCGCGACAGATCGGTTACTTGCCGCAATATTTCGAGCCGCACTGGGACCTCACGGTCGCCGACCTCGTTCGTCTGGGCGCTGAGCGGGCAGGCGGCGTGACCAAAGGCGTGGTCGACGAGATCACGGCGAGATTCGAGCTTGCGACCTTGCAGGATCGACGTTGGTCCACGCTATCGGGCGGGGAGCGCGCGCGCGTCCTGCTCGCCATGGTGCTCGCGGTCGATCCGCCGGCTTTGCTTGCGGACGAACCGGCTGCCAGCCTCGACATCAGGCACCGTATCGATGTGGTGCGGAGTTTGGTTCAGCGTGGGATTGATCGCCTCAGCGTCGTCGTGATGCATGACCTTGACCTTGCATTCCGATTTTTTGAAAGGGTCGTCGTGATGGATCGCGGACGCATCGTTGCTGCCGGGCATGCGCACGATATTTTCGATGACGACCGACTCGACGCGGCATTCGGTGTCAGATTCGAGCGGCTAAGGATGGGACACTATTCTCTGCTGCGGCCTGCCTGTTTGTGAGAGTTGCACCGGTTACTTGACAAAGAAATCGCTTCCGTTCGCGCCGAGCGACATAGCCTGATTGGCACTGCCGGAACTGATTGCTTATTACTATAATCCTGTTGATGCTTTTCATCGAAGTGGCGATCGTCGTCGCGCTCATCCTCCTCAACGGCCTGCTTGCGCTGGCGGAACTCGCTATCGTCTCCTCCCGCCGCGCTCGATTGCAGGCGCTCGTCGATCGCCAAGTCGTTGGTTCGCGCCGGGCGCTTGCACTGGCAACCGATCCCGGTCGCTTTCTTTCGACGGTGCAGATTGGCATCACCTTGGTCGGCGTCTTATCCGGCGCGTTTTCCGGAGCCACCCTTGGGCTGCATTTGGCCAAATGGCTGGTCGACTTGGGCTTACGCGCGAGTGTTGCCGAGGCTGTCGGTGTTGGCCTTGTCGTTGCCGTCATTACTTACTTTTCTTTGGTGATCGGCGAGCTCGTGCCAAAGCAAATTGCGCTGCGCAATCCGGAAAAAATCGCGGTCCGGGTGGCGCCTGCCATGACGGCCCTGGCAAGCATTGCTTCTCCCATTGTTTCTTTCCTGGATATTTCCGGGCGCGCAGTTCTAAGGGCTCTCGGATATAGGGCACAGCCCGAGCACCGCGTCACCGATGAAGAGATCCGGAGCTTGATGGCGGAAGCCGAAACCGCCGGTGTCCTCGAACCGGGGGAGCGCGCGATGATCGCGGGCGTCATGCGGTTGGGTGATCGGCCCGTTCGAGCGATCATGACGCCGCGCCGCCAAGTGGACATGATCGATCTCACCGCCGATCCGGAGGACATCCGTCGGACGATCGTGGAGAGTGCTCATTCGAGACTGCCCGCCCATGCCGGCACGCCGGAAGAGATGCTGGGCGTCATTCAAGCGAAGGATTTGCTCGATGCGTATCTGCGCGGCGAACGCCCGGACATACGCGCGCAACTGCGACCGGCCCCCAATGTTCCGGATACCGCCGATGCGCTCGACGTGTTGGGAGTCATCAAGCGGTCGCCGGTCCATATCGCACTCGTTCACGACGAGTACGGCCAGTTTGAGGGAATTGTCACGAACGCGGACATCCTGGAAGCGATTGCTGGTGCGTTCCGAACGGATGAAGGTCCGCTCGAGCCCGAAGCCGTGCGGCGCCAGGATGGATCCTGGTTGATCTCGGGCAGCATGCCGGCGGACGAAATGGCCGACCGTTTGTCCGTCGTCCTCCCGCCGGACCGCAGCTATCATACGGCCGCCGGATTTGTGCTCACCCAGTTCGGCCATTTGCCGGAGATCGGCGAAAGTTTTGACAGCCAGGGTTGGCGTTTCGAGGTGGTCGATCTCGACGGTCGCCGCATCGACAAAATTCTGGTCAGTCGCATTGCCGCGGGGCGACGCCGGGCCGCGGTTTAACTGAATTCAATTTGCCGCACGTTAGATCCTGGACCGCCGCCATTTGGTGAGAAGCATGGATACACGGACCCTGGAATGGAATTGGCGCGGCGAGACCATTCGCTTGGGCGCCGATGCAAGCGGGACCGGCCCGCAAGTGCTGCTGCTGCCGGCGCTGAGCTCGATCTCGAGCAGGCGCGAGATGCGCCCGCTACAGGAGCGTTTGACGCCGCGCTATTCGACGCTCGCCGTGGACTGGCCCGGGTTTGGCGATGCGGCGCGCCCACAAGTCGATTGGACGCCCGACGCCTACGCTGCGTTCCTTACTTTTCTTTTGAGTTCCGTGGTGGCGCAACCCCACGCCATCATCGCCGCCGGACACGCGGCGACTTACGTCCTCAGGCACGCTGCAGAGGCCTCCCCGCCGACGCCGCGGCTCGTTCTCATCGCTCCGACCTGGCGGGGACCGCTGCCCAACATGCTGGGCGGGCATCGGCCGTTCTTCGACCGGCTCTGCCGGCTCGTTGATCGCCCCGGCATCGGGCCGCTCATCTATCGGCTGAACGTCAACCGACCGGCCGTGCGTTACATGGGCGCCGGCCACGTCTATGCGGATCCCGCCTTCCTCGAGGGCGAGCGGCTGCACGAGAAGCTCGCCGTGGTGCGCGCGCCGGGCGCGCGCTTTGCCTCGGTGCGCTTCGTCACCGGCCGGCTCGATCCGCTGGCAAGCCGCGAAGCCTTCCTCGATCTGGCGCGGCGGGTGTCGGCGCCGATGCTGTTGATCTACGGCGCCGAGACGCCGCCGAAGTCGCGCGCGGAAATGGAGGCGCTTGCCGCCGTCCGCGGCGTTCGCACCGTCCGGCTTCCCCAAGGCAAGCTCTCCGTGCAGGAGGAATTTCCCGACGCGACCATGCAGGCCATTGCCCCGTTCCTGACGGAGGAGAAGCGCTCTGCTGCCACGGGTTGATGCCAAGTCAGCACAATGATCGAGCAAACGAGACGATGGGCGCGTATCATCAAACGAGACACGCACGCGATCTATCTGGCGGCGCGCGATCCTCGCGTGCCCTGGTACGCCAAGATGCTCGCCTTTTGCGTCGCAGGCTATGCGCTCTCGCCCATTGATTTGATTCCCGACTTCGTTCCGGTCCTCGGCTATGTGGACGATGTCATCATCGTGCCGCTGGGAATTTTGGCCGTCGTCAAGTTGATTCCGCCGGAGATCATGGCGGAACATCGGGCGCTCGCAGCGGCCGCGCAGGATCGGCCCGTGAGCCGCACCGCGGCAGTCGTGATCGCGATCGTCTGGGCGGCATGCATCGCGCTCACTGCGTGGCTCTGCTATCGCTTTTTCATCGCCTAGCTGTCCTGCCTTGTATGGCCGATGCCTCCGGGACCTTCCGGCACGCGATCGAGCACTGTGCGGCTCTGCCGGCGGCCCGCACTCTTGCGTCGGCGACATTCATTTCAATTGTTTATCGAAACAATCCTTGACTGCTCAGCAATAATTCGATATTCGTTGAAATATGGAAAAATCCCATGCCGTCGCGGCTTTGGCCGCGCTTGCCCAGGATCACCGCCTGGAGACTTATCGCCGCTTGGTCCAAGCGGGACCGGACGGCATGCCGGCCGGAGAGGTTGCGGCGGCGATCGGGCTTCCGCCCAACACGCTCACCTTTCACTTCGACCGCTTGCGGCAGGCAGGGCTTGTCACGGTGCGGCGTGAAGGCCGATCGATGATCTATGCCGCGCGCTACGACACCATGAACGCGCTGCTCGGCTACTTGACCGAGAATTGCTGCCAGGGCCGTGCCGATCAATGCCTGCCGGCGGCACGCGTGAAACCCACGCCGACCCGTGTTCGCCGGAAGGAGCCGGTGACATGAGACTTTATTTGTTCGAACACTGCTGGATCTGTTTCCGCGTACGCATGGCGGCTGCACTCAAGCATCTGCATTTAGAGGAAACAGTCGTTCTCGAAGACGATTCCGACACGATGATTAGCCTTGTCGGCAAACGTGTGGTTCCAATTTTGGTGAAAGATGACGGGCAGCCCATGCTGGAAAGCATGGATATGGTCGGCTACATCGATGGCCTTGGCGATCCTATTCTGACCGGCCCGCAACGCTGCGAAATTGCCGTATGGGCCGATGCAGTCGTCGCCAAGACAGTGCCGCTGACGTGGCCGCGCTATCCCCTGCTTGGCCTGCCGGAGTTTGGCACGGTCGCTGCGCTCGACCACTATATCGTGCGCAAGCGCAAGCAGCTTGGAGATTTCGTCGAGCTCCGGGCCAAGACTCGTGAGCAAATCGACGCGTTAATACCTGAACTTGAGAAACTCGATCGATTGATCGAAAGCCCGTTGGCGATCAACGGCAGGCTGTCTCTCGACGATATTCGCGTCCTGCCGGTGCTTCGCTCTGCTGCCGTCGTTAAGGGGCTTAGGTTCCCGCACAAGGTCCGGGAGTATTTTGAAGCCATGATGGGGCGCATCGGATACCAGCCGTTGCCTGCGGTATAGGGAGTACATGCCATGAAGCGTATGCACGTTCATGTCGGCGTCGAGGACATCCCGAATGCGATCAGATTTTATTCGGCGCTGTTCGCCACGCAGCCCGTCGTGGTCAAGGCCGACTATGCGAAATGGATGTTGGACGACCCACGGGTGAATTTCGCGATCTCGTCCCGCGGCAAACAGCCGGGCCTCGATCATCTCGGCATTCAGGTCGAAAGCAAGGACGAACTGGGCGATGTCTATGCGCGTCTGCGCCAAGCCGGCGGAACGATTGTCGAGCAAGGGCAAACGACCTGCTGCTATGCCCAATCCGAAAAATCCTGGATCGACGATCCCGCGGGAATTTCCTGGGAGACATTCTTCACCACCGGCGAGAGCACGGATTACGGGGTGAGCGTCGAACGTGACCCGCGCCTGGCGCACGCCAACGTGTGTTGCGACCCGCAAACCGTGCTTGCGGCGCAGGAAGCGTGTTGCACGACGTGAGACCGGCCATGAGCGATCATCCGTTCAATGTCTTGTTTCTCTGCACCGGCAACTCGGCGCGCTCGATCATGGCCGAAGCCATCCTGAACAGGGTCGGTGCCGGCAAATTCCGTGGCTATAGCGCGGGCAGCCAACCGAAGGGCCGCTTGCACCCGCACACCATGCAGCTTCTGGCGAGCCTCGGCTATGCCACGTCAGGCTTTCGCTCGAAGTCGTGGAACGAGTTTGCAAAGCCGGGCGCGCCCGCGCTCGATTTCGTGTTCACCGTCTGCGACAACGCGGCTGGCGAAACCTGCCCGGTGTGGCCCGGCCAGCCGATGACGGCGCATTGGGGCGTTCCCGATCCGGCCGAGGCCAAGGGTTCCGCAGCGGAGATCGGCCTCGCATTCCGCGATGCCTACCGAATGCTGTCGCAGCGCATCGGCATTTTCGCGGCGCTGCCGATCCGAAGTCTCGATCAGCTGAGCTTGCAAAGGCGGCTCGACGAGATCGGCCGCATGGAGGGAGCGAAGGTGGCCGAGCCGAGCTGATGCCCTCGCTCGCACAACGCGCATTTTGCGAGGCGTTGGGAACGGCGTTTCTGCTCGCGGCCGTGGTGGGCTCCGGGATCATGGCGCAAAGGCTCGCGGGCGGTAACGACGCGCTTGCGCTTTTGTGCAACACGCTTCCCACCGGCTGCATTCTCGCGGTGCTGATCCTGGTCTTCGGCCCGCTCTCCGGCGCGCATTTGAACCCGGCTGTCAGTCTCGGCTTCGCGCTGCGCGGCAGGCTCGCCTGGCCGACTGCATCGACATATATCCTCGCGCAAGTGCTCGGCGGCGTCGGCGGCGTGTGGATGGCGCATTTGATGTTCGAGCTGCCGATGTGGCAGCTCTCGATCACGGCGCGGACCGGTGGGGGACAGTGGCTGGCGGAAGCGGTCGCGACGTTCGGCCTGCTATTGACGATTTTCGGCTGCGTCTGGCAGCGGCCCGAGGCCGTTCCTTACGCCGTTGGTCTCTACATCACGGCAGCCTATTGGTTCACCGCTTCGACGTCGTTTGCCAATCCCGCAGTGACCATCGCCCGGTCGCTTTCCGACACGTTCGCCGGCATCGCACCGGCCGGCGTGGCGGCTTTCATCGCCGCGCAAATGGCGGGAATGCTGGCGGCAGTCGTTCTCAGTCGATGGCTGTGGCGCGAAGGAATAGTCACTTAGGGGATTCTGCCTGTCAAAAATGATCTAAGGAGCGCGATCTTCCGTTCTGCTAGCAGATGAGCCGAATTCGGCCTCACCGGAACGCCAACTTCATGCCCGCAACAAAAGTCCGCGGGGCTCCGGCATAAATCGATCCGGTGCCAGTCGTCGCGAGGACGCTTCCGGGGTTCTGCAAGCCCGTTACCGGGTTAATCGTGTTGGTGATATTGTTCGCCGACGCCACGTAAGTCTTGTCGAGCACGTTCTTGACCTCGAAGAAGAAGATGGCTCCCTTCAGGTAGTCGTGCGAGATAGCAGTGTCGTAGTGAACATTGAGATTGATCACGCCATAGCCCGGCGCCTTCAGCAAGTTGGCGTTGTCCATGTAGAAGGCGTCCAGCCAGAAGTATTCCACGAAGCCGCCCACGCCTGTCCACGGTCCGGACGGCTGATCATATCCGAGGCGCGTAAAGAGCTCGTTCGGGGCGACACCGGGAATCTTGTTCCCCCCGCGGTCGAACCGACGCGTGAGCGCACCGGCGCTCAGTTGCTCGGTATAGTCCACGTAGAACGGATCGAGATAAGTGTAGGCCGCAAGGAGGCGGCAACCGGGACAGGGCCGCCAGTCCGCCGCGACTTCCACGCCGCGATGCATGGAGCGCGGCACATTGAAGGTGAAATTCTGCAGCCCCGCGCCCGGCGATTGCGTGACGAGCTCGTTACGGAAGAACTCATAGAAGCCGGTCACGCTGAGCTTCACGGTCGGGTCCGGCGTCCAATCCGCCCCGATATCGATGCCGACATTGGTCTGTGAGGCCAGCTGCGAGTTGTTGCCGCTCACCCCCTGCGCCGTGACCGTGAGGTTGCTGATCTGCGGCGTGCCGTAGCCGGTCGCCACGCGGCCGCGGAATTGCCAGGCGTTGCTTGGCCGATAGAGCAGGCCGCCCTCCGGCGCGTAGTTGAGAAAATCCCGTTGGATCGGGAAATAGCCCGGGACGGCGACGCCGGCGGGAAAGCCGAAGATCGTGTTCACCGCGGCAACCGTAGTGGATTCCACTCCGGCCGCGACGTAGCCGATCCAGTTGGGTGCGAGACCGATCTCTTCGCGAAAACGACCGCCCCAGTTGACGTGGTGCCCGCCGTCGTAAAAGGACGCCAAGGCCCCCAGCGCGCCGCCGGGAGCGACGTTCCAGGTGTAGTTGGTCAGGCGCTGCCGGGCGTAGAACAGCTCCACGAAATGGACGGTGTCGAGACCGAAAAAGCTGCCGCGTTGCGTGAGATTGGTAAGCAAGTTGTAAGAGGGGCTATCGCCGATGGCGCTCGTCGCTCCGGTCGGCTGATTGATGTTCTTGTCGTCGAAGATGGCTTGCGTTCGCCACGTCGTTTGGCTGTCGAAATCATGTTCCCACCGCGTGCCCACGATGCCGCGCACGTCGTGGCGACCCAAGCCGGCTTGCTCCGCGGTCTGGGGAACGGTTGGCGCAGAAAAACCATTGGCAAAAAGAGCGACCGTTCCACATCCCGGCGCGGCGCTAGCTGCGCTTGTGCAGCCGCGCTGGAACGGGTTGGTCTCGAACTGATTGAGCGAAAGCCGCACCGACAAATTCGTGGACAACCGGTTTTCGATCACCTTGACGGTGAACCGGTCATCGGGCGTCGCGGAATAGGTCCCGAGTGCATTGAGGGTTTGGGTGTTAAATGAGCTGTGGCTGATATAGCCGTCGCCGCGGACGTCGCTGGCGAATGCCGTGCCTTCCAGCCTGTCGTTGCGGCCGCCGATGATTGCGTAATTGTTCAAGTAGCCGAAGCTGCCGCCCTCGACCCCATATCTCGCACCATTGATCTGATCACCACGCCAGAGGCGGAAATTGATCGCGCCGCCGGTCGCATAGTTGCCGAACATTGCCGAGGCGGGGCCGCGATAGATGTCGACCCCACCATAGGCGTGCGGGTCGGTGAGATCGGTGCGGGAGAGACCGTCCGGTTGCGTCACCGAAAATCCATCCTCGAGCACGACGATATTGCGGATCCCGAAGGTGTTGCGCGCGTTCGAGCCACGGATCGAAATGCCGATGTCACGCGGGCCGTTTCCCTGCTTGAAGGAGACGCCTGGGCTTTGCTGCAGCAGGTCTTGGATCGTGAAGGCGGGCTCATCCTTTATGCGCTCGCCGCTCAGCGTAGTGATGGTCTGTCCCGGAGGCTTCGGCAGGGCGCCGGGTCCAGCGTCGGATGCGGCTTCTCCCTGCGTTGCGGCCGTTCCTTGGGGCGGCACGATTGGTATGGATGTCGCCGGCCGCGGTGCGATCACTCGCCGAGCGACGGTGGTTTCGCGCGGCGCCGCTTTGCTTGCCGCACGTTTCGGCCGCGGGGCCGACACGACCACTTCGGGAACGCGTACCGCGCCGGATTCCGGCGCGGCGGGCGGGCTGGGCTCGCCAGAGGCGGGAGTCGATTGGCCGGCGTCAGATTTTGGCGCGTCCGTAGATTGCGCCGATGGCGCAGATGAATCTTGCGTTTGCCCCGGCACTGGAACAAACGCGACGGAAACGAGAACTACGGCTAAGGGAAATATTGAAGAATGGTCGCGCGCTCGGATCGACATGACACGCTCTGAAGTCAGTGCATTGGCTGCACGCGTCGGAAAGCTGAAGGTGATGATTCGCGGCGATTTGGGTCGTCGCGCGATGTCGGCCGATCGGGCCTTACTGCCGAGCGGATCAGCCGAAAACGGAAATGCTTACCGGGGGACCACGCTGATATTGGCCCGTGGGTGAATTAAATTCGAGAATATGACCGTCTGTTCGAACAGCCGCGGTCGAAATCCGCGTGGAATGGTTGATCGCAATGCCGTGGCCGGTCGGCAGGATTGCACATGAAGCTTTTGCCAGCGTGCAGAATACGCAGGGCGATCCAGCGAGCGGCTTGCCCGGGAGGTCTTCGTTGTCCGTCGTGCCATCGCCGTGGCAGACGACGAACAGACTGCTCTCGGAGGCATTCCCAGAAGCGATCGAATGCCCGAGAGCCACCCCGGTCAGAAGAACTTGCAGTGCGAGCGCGTAAGCGGCGACCATAGCGATCCATGGTCGCATCCGGGCTCGAGCATTGCGCCGCTTCAACACCGAACGACACCTCCCGAGGGAATTAGTATCGCGAGAGGGCGGCAGAAGGCGGGCGCTTTCGTCTCATCGGCGCGTTTGCCGGCCGACTGTGGTAGATGGGCAACAGAACAGCTCACGCAGATGCGCGAGGTCATTACCTTACGCGGCAGGTTTCACTTGAGATTGAAACGGACCGGCACGGTCAGGTCGATGCGCGGCCCGGGCAATTCCGGCGGCGGCGGCGGGAAGGGTTGCGCGCGCCGCAAGAGCGCCAGCGCTTCTTCGTCGAGGACGTCCGTCCCCGATGAGCGCACGATCCGGCTCGCGACCACCCGACCCTGGCGGTCGAGGCTGAAGAAGACCTGGGCGGTCCCTTGCTGATGGCGCGATTGAGCGCTTTCCGGATAGCGCTTGTTGCGCTCGAGCAGCGCCAGCATCTGGCTTTTCCACGTCGGCACTGCGCTCGAGGTGTTGGGCGTGATCTGGCCTTGCGCGGGCGCCGCTGGGAGTGCGGCGGTCTGCTCGGGAAGCGCCTGCGGCGCCGACGTGGTCGGTGCCGGCGTGAGCGGATTCTGCGGCTGCGCGCGCGTGACCTCCTGGTGCGGCGGCTCGAGTGCGACGTCCGGATTGGGTGCCGGCTTGATCTCGGGCGGCGGCTCCTCAACCGGCCTCGATGCGACTTTTTCTTCGATTTTCTGCTTTTCCTCGACCTGCTCGACCGGCCGCTCGGGCGAGGCCTCGGACATCACCTGCTCGGGTCCGGGAGCAATGTCGGCCTGCGGCGTAGGTGGCGCGACCGGCACCGGGGCAAACTCGATCACGATCGCAGCGGCGGGTTCCGCCGCCTCGATCTCGTCGCGCCAATTGACCACCGTCGCAGCAATGGCGGCGTACGCGAGCACGACGATCGCACCGCTGATAAGCCAGCGGCGCAGGTCGGCGACGTCGTCGGCGCTCAGCGCCATCATGGCGTTTTCTCAAGCCCCACCAGCGCGACCTTCAGATACCCGGCCGTGCGCAAGAGGTTCATGACTTCCATCATTTCGCCGTATGGGACGGCCTTGTCCGCCCGCAAGAAAATGCGCGTATCTTTGTCGCCCTTGGCGGCTGCATCCAGCGTGCGGGATAACAGCTCGCGAGCGAAAGGAGTATCGCCGAGCGCGAGCGTGAGATCGGACTTGACCGTCAGATAGAGCGGCTGCTCCGGCCGCGGTTGCGGCTCGGCGGTCGACGCCGGCAGGTTCACCGCAATATCCACGGTCGCAAGCGGCGCCGCCACCATGAAGATGATGAGCAGCACCAGCATCACGTCGATGAACGGCGTGACGTTGATCTCGTGCACTTCGTCGAGGGTGTCCTCGCCGTGATCGAGACGCACGCTCATGAGGAACCTCGTGGTGCTGCGCTCGCATCTGCGAGGCGCACGCGACGGCCGATGACGGGCTCGCCCGCAGCCCGCTCGAGCGGTATGCCAGCAGCGCGATCCAGATCGCGGCTGACGAGGCGGAGCACCTCCGCCGCGGCATCGCCGAGCCCGGCGCGGTAACCCGCGATCGACCGCGCGAACACGTTGTAAATCACGACAGCGGGAATGGCGGCCGCAAGCCCGAGCGCGGTCGCGAGCAGCGCCTCGGCGATACCCGGCGCGACCACGGCAAGATTGGTGGTGTGCGCCTTCGAGATGCCGATGAAGCTGTTCATGATACCCCAGACGGTACCGAACAACCCAACGAAGGGAGCAGTGGCCCCGATGGTCGCGAGCACGCCGGTGCCACGCAGGATCCGCCGCGCGTAGCCCGCTTCGAGTCGCTCGAGGCGCGAGGCGATTCGTTCCTTGATGCCTTCTCTGTCGGTGGAAGTGGGTGAGAGCTTCAGTTCGGTCGCGGCTGCGTCGAGGAACTGGGCGACCTCGCCCTGAATTTCGGTAAGGCGCTCGATGTCCTCGAACGTCGTGCGTATGCCGGCGAGCTTGTTCAATCCCTTCCGCACCCGTCGCTTGGCGTAAAAGATCTCAATCGATTTGGCGAGCCACACCGTCCAGGTGACGAGCGAAGCGAACGCGAGGCCGATCAATACAGCCTTAACGATTGGATCGGCGTTGAGATACATGCCCCAGGGGCTGAGATCGCGCGGCAGCGTGGCGGTGGCGAGGACGTTGTCTTGCGCCAGCGCCGGCACCGGCGCGCCGAGCCATCCCGCCATTGCGGCCGCGCTCCAGCGATGGCGCCGAACGCGAACTTGTCTCCTGCGCCAGAGTCCCATTGCAATACGCCTCATCCACCCCGTGTTAGCACATTGTTACAATGTAACAATGTCAAGTTCTAGTGACCATGCGCCCAGCGCGCAAGCGCGGCCGCGCGCCAGCGTAGCCAAGCCGTTCGAGTGGAGAACATCGTCATGCCACTTGCAACGCAATAGAACTGCTTTCTCAGGCGGGGCGGTGTCAAAAGCGAGCGGTCAACTTCACGCGGTACGTGCGCGGTTGACCGGGCGAGAGGTTGTTATTGCCGTCCGCCGAGGCCCAATAGCCCTTATTGAACAGGTTCTCGACATTGAGCTGCGCCTTCCAGGTCTCATTGATCGTCGCAAAGATCCCGGCGTCGACCCGCACGAAGCCGGGCAGATACACGGTGTCGTCCGACGAAGCGAACGAGTCCGAGAAGTAAATGACGCCGACGGAAGCGGCCCACACCGGCGTGAACTGATACTTGTTCCACCAGGAGAATTGGTGGAACGGGACGAGTTGAATGCGGTTGCCCGGAAGAATGGTGGCCGACGTGGCGCCCGACACCCGGGCGTCGGTATAGGCGTAGCCGAGCCAGGACTGCCAAGCGTCGTTCAGATAGCCCTTCAGTTCCGTCTCGAGCCCGCGAATTGCGTTGCGGCCCGACAGGATGAAAAATCCGGGTCTGTTCGGGTCGGGCAGCGGAACATTGGTGCGTTGCAGGTCATAGACGGCGAACGAATATAAGAGATGCGGCAGCGCTTGCCATTTGATGCCGACTTCATTGTCGACGAATTTTTGCGGCGCCAGAATCACGGTGCCGTCGGCGAGCGCGCTGAACTGGTCGCCCGAGGCGGGCAGGTACGAGACCATGTACGCGTAGTAGATCGACAGGGTTTCCACCGGCTTGAGGATGGCGGCCGCCTGCGGGGACACGAAAACGTCGATCCGGTTTCGTAGTGTGTTCGTGTTCATGTCGAGCGCCGTCTCGTTGAAGCGGTCGACGCGGAACGCCGGGAGGAGTTGCAGGTAACGCGTGATCTCGATCGTGTCGCGCGCATAGAACGACTGCGTATGCAGCGTGTAGTGGCTGTTGGCGTCGGGCGTGCTGACCCCGGGCGAAAAAAAGCCGGGGAACTGGTGAACGAAATTGACCTCTCCGAAATAGGTCGGCGCAAACGCGCTGTCGACCGTGGTGGTCGTCCCGTTCGGAAACACCCCGGTTCTGCGGAAAGAAATGCCGCTCTGCGTGCCGAACTGCGTTCCGAAGCCGATCGTATGGAACAGCGGCCCGGTATATCCCTTGTAGATGAAGTCGGTGTCGTTGAAGATGTTGTCGCGGTTGGTCGTGTTGTTATAGGCGGCGCGGTTGAAGGTGAAATTGCTGGGGTTGACCGCGCCCGCGAGCGGGCCGTTGCCGGGGTAGATGTTCTGATAGAATTTCTTGAAGTCGGCGAAGAACGTGCCGTTCTTCACCGTCAATCCGTTCGCGAAATCATGTTCGATGAAGCCCATCACGGTGTTCACGTCGGCGCGGGCAAAATTCAAATTCGGACTGCCGAAGAAGGCGGTCAGATCCCCGTTCGGGGCGAACGGCGCGGCCGGATTGAATCGCGTGGAGCCCGGCGGCACCGGACTTGTGCCAACGAGGGGTTGCCGCGATCGGCCGTGCGGGCATCGTGGAAATTCTCATAGCTCACCCTGACTTTGGTGAACTCGCTGAGCTTGAATGTCGCCGTCGGATTGATGCCCCAGCGCTCCAGCCAGCCGTATTGCCGGAACGTGTCGCTTTTCTCGTACATGGCATTGAGGCGCGTGGCGACGTTCTCATTGACGGCTTGCCCTGCGTCCAGCGTGAAGCGTGCGTCGTAATACGATCCGGTCTGCGCCGTCGCCTCGTAGATCCTCTGGCCATCGGCCTCCTTCAGGGTGCGGTTGAGGACTCCGCCGCCGGCGCCGCGCCCGAAGGTGATCGCACTCGGCCCTTTCAGGATTTCCACGCTCTGCGCATTGTAGAGATCACGGAAATATTGGACGTCGTCGCGGAAGCCGTTCACGAAGAAGTTCGCGCTCGAGTCCACGCCGCGGATGACGAGCTCGTCGCGGTTGCCTTCGCCCTGGTGGATGGCGACCCCCGGGACGTAGCGCGTGACGTCGGTGAGGTTCTGAAAGGCGTTGTCCGCGATGAACTCCCGGGTCACGACGCTGACCGACTGCGGAATATTGACTATCGGCGTATTGATCTTGGTCGCCACTGACGTGCTGTTCGAGAACACGCCGACCGTCCCCGTGCGCGCATCCTGCGTCCCGCTGACCGGCCAGGCGGCCTGGACCGCGGCGCTCGGATCCGGCGCGCTTGGCGATGGCGCAATCGGCCGCGGCGCGCTCACCTGCGCCGATCGTAATGGCGTCGCGGAGCGCGGCTTTGGCTGCGCTGCCTCGACGGTGACCGGCGGCAACACAGCCGTATTGGATTGCGGTTGCGCTGGCGTCTGCGCAGCTGGTGAGGACGGAGCCGACTGCGGGGACGGAGATTCCTGCGCTGGCGCGACTGGCGGCGACGCAGATTCGTTCGCGGGGGTCGTTTGCGCCGGCGGCGACGGTTCTTGGGCACGTGCTTCGTTTGCACTCGCGGCCGCGAGTGCAAGATAGCTGACCGAAAATAGCGTTATCTTCGCGGCAGCTCTGAAGCGGTAAGAAGATCGATTCTTGTTGCCCATGATGGCCCCCAACAACGGAAGTTGGACTCATAAACGAAGGCCGCAGGACAAGTCTTCCACTTTCGCCGCTATAAGCTTCTGCTCTGCCTGTTTATTCTAATTCAAATAGAACAAGCAGCTCTTTCATGCGCCGGAGGTTTCTTCGTTGGTCAGCAAATTTCTTTTACACGTCCAAAGCGGATTTCTTCAACACGTTGTGATTGGGTCACATATTTGGATCGATTCTAAGTTTCGATACATTACGGGACATACGGGAAGCTAGTCATAATGGCCGGCGGACTGGCTGCCGCCGTCGATGTTCTGGGCTTGCACGCGGCAAAAATACCGAGACAATTTTAGCGCGTCGGTTGGGAAGTTTTCTCGGACATGAATATGCCCGCTCGCGGCTGCGCTCTCTCGCGCGCATTAGCGACGATTGCTCTGGCGCTGACCGCCTCCCTTGCGCCCGCGCTAGCGGCGCGCGCTGCTGAAACCGTCGCCATCGACGACCTCGTCTTCGTCAACAAGGCGCTCGTCGCGGTTGGACGACTGCCGTCCGATCTGCGCGACAAGTTCGGGGAGACGACTTCATCACCCAAAAGGGCTTTCAGGCCGGCGCGGCCTACAAGGACGCAAGCGGGATCGAGGTTGACACCATGATCCTGGTCTATCGCGCCACCTTGCTGGAGCAGCTGAAGTAGATTTCGCGCCACATGCGTGCTGAAGAGTTTTCGTCCGGACTTTGCTGGTGGAGAGCTGCTGCGGCGCGCACGGTGCCGCGCAGGTCGGTTTGAAAATGACCGTTTTTGGCCTATACGAAGATCGAGCCGACGCTCAAGGAGACTCTGATGACGAAAACTCTCACTGCTCTCGTTGCGGCCGCGACCTTGGCAACTTCGACATCCGCGGTGCCAACCCCGGCGGATGCACGCTGCGTCGGCTGCGCGGTCGGCGCCGGCGAACGGCCGGCCGAGGCGCCTCCCGGCTATGTGTACTATCCCTATGGGGAACCGCTGCCAGGGCCCAACTGCTATTGGTACCGCATGTCGGTCTATGACGCTTACGGCAACATGGTCGGCTGGCGCGGGCCTCCAGTGGCGTTCTGCTCCTGGTTAGCTGGCTTTCGCCCGTGGCCTTCGCCTTGACGCGGGCTCCCCCTGAGTGATCGGTTCTATGGCCGAGAGGAAGTGGCGACGATCGAGTTCTCCTCGTGGTCGGAATGGCCACAGACGATTTTCTCGGGCCAGATGAGTTCCTCGGTTGAACCAAAAACCTCGCGCATCGTGGAGCCGATGATCCAGATGGCGATGGCTGCGGCGATGAGGGGATCGAAAATCGAATAACCGGTCAGGCTGATCAGGAGGCCGGCGGCGACCGGCGCCAAGGAGACGGACACATCGCCGATATTGTGAATATAGGCCAGACGGATCGCCGCGTTGTTGCGGCTCGCCGGGAGCAGCAGCCGGGCAACACCCCAATTTGCGGCAGCGGCGAGAAGACCCACCACGACGGCGATCCAGCCGACGACGGGGGCGGGATGAACAATCCGCTCCACGGCCTGCCACAGCAAGAGTCCACTGATCAGGACTAGGCCGACGGAGTTGAAGAGATTGGCCGAGCGCAGCAAGTGCCTTGAAACCCCGTGCGGCAGAACGAACGCCAAATAGAGGAAAACGAGCGCCATCTCGTCGGACAGATTGTGCACGCTATCCATGACGAGGCTCAGACTGTAGGCTTGAAATCCGGCAACCGCTTCGACCACGAAGATCGCGGTGTTGAGCGCGGCGGCTGCAGCGAGCGGCTTGCGGTAATGGGCCATGCAGAACGTGTAGCACCAATCTTGGGCGCCCTCGACACCCGCAACGATACCGCCAATCCCGTGCAGACCTGAACCAGCTCCCAACGCAACTGCGGCGATCCCAGCGGGGCCGCATGCTCGGGTAGCCGGCTCGTTGCTCCCAGCTGTGTGGTGCGGCGCTTTTCGCGCTTGACATCCGACCCGCGAGCGACACATTCTATCATTCGTTGGAATGATGGAATTCCGTGAGCAAGAGAGGCATCACAAGACATCACCATCCGGCCCGGTCCTGGCCGAAGCTGCCGGAGCGAGCCGAACTCGAGCACGCGTCGGCGATGTTCCGCGCTCTTGGCGATCCGGCTCGGCTTCGCTTGCTGGCGAGGCTTGCGCGCCGCGAGGTCTGCGTAACCGAGTTGGCGCAGTTGGAAGAGGAAAAATTGACCACCGTTTCAGCCCGCCTCAAGACGCTGCGCGACGTGAGGCTTGTCAAAACGCGACGCGAGGCAAAGCACATCTACTATTCGCTTTCCGACACCCACGTCCTGCGTTTGGTGGAAAGCGCCATGGAGCATGCTGCCGAAAGGCGATAACCCCGCTCCGACCGCAGAACAGAAGGAAAAGATACCATGACCACCTGCACCGAGAAGCATCATCCCAACCATAGCCACCAGCATGGTCCGAATTGCGGGCATACGGCGGTACGCCATGAGGGCCACATCGATTACCTGCACGACGGGCATCTGCATCACATGCACGACGATCATGTCGACGAGCACGCTATCGCGGTCGATGCGACCAACCCCGTGCAGTGCACGCCGCAAACGCGCTGCTCGCACAAGCATGGTCCATCCTGCGGGCACGAAGCCGTGCCGCATGGCGATCACGTCGATTACCTGGTGAGCGGGCGCCTGCATCATCCGCACGGCGATCATTGCGATGACCACGGGCCTGTGCAGCTGGCCTGACCGTCGGCTGCCCGTTGCGTTCTGCGTTGCAGTCGCGCGCGCACCTGTTTGAAGGTGACGCGCGCGACTGCGTATCGAGACGCGCGTTATCGGGGCTCCTAAAACGGCCAGATATCGTTCGGATCGAATTTGTAGTTGACGCCGACCCGCAGGAGGTTGTCGGTGACGCGGGAATTGAACGCCGCCGCGGTCGTTGAATTCGGCGCCGGCGCGGGGATGGTCGCAGCCGTGCCTAGGTCGAGGTAGAGGTACTCGATCTTGGCGGTCCAATTGCCGGCCAAGCGACCCTCGATGCCGCCGCCGGCCGTCCAGCCCGCCTTGGTATTGTGGCTGCTGACGATCGTGTTGACCGGGTTGCCTTCGCCGTCGAACCCAAAAACGGTGCCCGCGGTCATCACTTCGCCGACCGCGACGCCGCCGGTGACATACGCAACGGCATCCGGCGTGACGGTGACGCCGAGCCGCGCGCGCAGCGTTGCGAACCATTCGAGCTTTTGACCGTCCTCGAACTTGGCGATCACCGAGGGATCGCCGATAACGCCGATGAGGGCGGGATTGCAGATCTCGCCGGGACACACGGCGTTGAGCTTGCCGCGCTGTCCGGAGTAATTGAGGTCGCCTTCGACGCCGGTAAGCAGAATGCCCGTGACCCAGTTGTAGCCGGCTTGCGCGCCGCCGATCGCGCCATCCAGCCTGCGCGAGGCGCTGGTCGCGAACAGCTCGGTGCCGCTTCCCGGATCGGTGAAGATGGTGTCGGTCTTGGATTTCCCGGCGCTGTAGCCGATGGTGCCGCCGACATAGGGGCCGGCCCAAGTCCATGCTGCGAGCACCGGCGCCTTGAACAGCATGGGCGACTTTGCGTCCGCGCTTGCGTAGGCGGCGCCCGTCGGATCGAATTTGTAGTTGAGGCCCACGCGCGCGATGTGGCTCGTGACGCGGGAATCGAAGTTGATCGCAAGCGGCGTCGAGTTCAGCGGATTGGTGGCGGAGGTCGCTACCCGGCCGAAATCGAGATAGAGGTATTCGACCTTGCCGGTCCAATTGCCGGCGAGACGAACTTCGGCGCCGGCGCCCACTGCGAATCCCGCCTTCGTCGTGTGACTGACGAAGCTGCTCGTCGCAGGGCTGGTGCCGGCGGTGACGGTGGGGATTTCAACCGGAACTTCGATCGGGACTTCGATCGGGTTGCCGTCGGGGTCGACATCGGGAACGAGAACCTCGGTGACGCCTTCGATCACCCCCGGCGTGAGGGTGAGACTGGAGCCGGTGATGGTGCCGGAAGTCTTGATCCTGCCGACGGCGAGACCGCCGGTGGCATAGAGGAGCGATTCCGGCGTCGGCGTTACGCCGAGCCTGCCGCGCAGCGTGCCGAACCACTCCAGTTTTTGTGCCATCCTCACGCTCGCCGGCGCGTCGAGACCGAACGCGCTGATGGCCGGATTGCAGATCGCGGTGGTGCAATTGAGTGTCGCAGCGCGTCCGCGTTGACGCGACTGCTGGAGGTCGGCTTCGATGCCCGCGACCCACGGTCCCGACTGCCAGTTGAAACCGGCTTGGCCGCCGAACGTCATGCCGTCGAGCTTGGCGGACATGTTGGTCGCGATGAGGGCCGCGCCGCTCGCGGCATCGCTCAGAACGGTGTCCGTATTGGACTTGCCCCAGCCGTAGCCATAGTTGACGCCGAGATAGGGTCCGGCCCAACTCCACGTCGTCACAATGGGCGCCTTATCGAGCGCGAGTCCTTTGGCGGCCAGCGGCGCATCGTACGCCGTCGCCAGCGGACCGAATTTGTAATTGATCCCGACGCGCACGATATGGTCCGTGACACGGGAATCAAGGTTGACCGTGACCGGCGTCGCGTTCAGCGGATTGGTGGCGGCGGTCGAGACCCGGCCGAAATCGAGATAGAGATATTCCACCTTGCCGGTCACGTTGCCGCCGAGGTGTGCTTCGATGCCGGCGCCGGCGGTCCAGCCCGCCTTTGTCCTGTGGTCGTAGAAGTTAACGCCGACAGGCGTGAGGGTCGGGTTGCCATTCTCGTCAAAACTCAGGTTGGAACCCGAGAGGGTGCCTGCGGTCTTGATCTCGGCGAGAGCAAGCCCGCCGGTGAGATACATCATGCTGTTCGGGGTGACCGTCGCGCCGAGGCGGCCGCGCACCGTGGCGAACCAATCCAATTTGTTGGCGCGGTCGAGGCTCGCGGTCACGGGCGCCGCATCCCCGATCAAGGGATTGCAGAGCGCGCCGGGGCACACATAAGTCGGCGTGGTGTTCTGAGTCGAAAGCTGAATGTCGGCCTCGTGGCCGGCGACGAGCCAATTGCTCGCCATCCAATTGTAGCCGCCTTGGAAGCCGGCGTTGACGCCGTTGAGATTGTCCGAGGAGCCGGTGGCGAACAGCGCCGAGCCGGCCGTTGTATCGCTGAATGCG
>JBJMTU010000108.1:0-3023 GCA_045811545.1 Xanthobacteraceae bacterium
AATGCCCTCGTCAACTATGCGCGCCTATGCGGGCGCACGCTGGCCCGCGCGCATGCGCGCTCGGCCGATCCAGCCGTGCTCGCGGGATACATGGGAAAGAGCGCGGCCTTTGACGATGCGCTGGCATCTTTCGCGATGACCTATGCGGTTCGCACGCAAAGCGACTACGATCAGCTCGCGAAAGCGAGGCGCAATGCCGCCAAGCAACGATGAGGACCGCTTTCAGGCCGGTCGTCGAACCCAAGGGAGAGCCAGCCGCCGCCCGACCTGGTAGTTCGATCAACAGGAGAACGCGAAGATCATGACGAAGGGAGTGAAGGACCCGAGTAGGCTATACGAGGTCGAGCGTCGAGCCTATCACGCCGCGCGTCCGGGCTTTCGCATCGCCGAGCTCCAGATAAGCCCTACGCAAAAGGTGCCTTGGCATTATCACAACAATGTCCACGACACGTTCTATGTCCTGGAGGGAACAATCCGAGTCTTTCTCCAGCAGCCGAAGGAAGAGGTGCGTCTGTCGCGGGGCCAGACTTTTTCGGTCCCCCCGAAGCGCCCGCACCTCGTCACCAATGCAGGCGACACGTCCGCGGTATTTCTCGTGCTGCAGGGAATCGGCGAGTACGATTTCGTGCCGCTCACTTGAGGCACACTCGGATCATGCGGTCAGCAGTTCGACGTCCGTTTGTGTGCAGGTTTTTGGACGCCGGCAATGACGAGACACTCCGCACGCTGAGCGAGCTTGGCGTCCAAAAAGCGCCAAGGCACGAAGTCGCGGGCAGTTGGGCACTGGCTGGCGGCGAGTGCTATGGGGATTTGACGTCGGGGCCGAGCTCGATGGTGGGCGGGACGCGAGCACGACGCCACCTGCGTGTGCGCACGTGCCGGAGGTCGGGAGAGTGCAGTAGGCATTTCGGCGGGCGCTCGGAGCGCATTGACGGGCGATCGGGGCACTGATGGATGTGATTGGGTCGAGCGAGATCGCCGCCGGCGTGGCGCCAGCGCATCGGAACGGGAAAGCGGCAACGCTCGCAGGAGGTCTGGCTCATGACGTGTCGATCCTGCTCGGCGTCGGCCGCCACCTCGGCTCGCAGCCGCGCGCGAAGACCTCGATGACGATCATGCGAGCGCCACAGCGCGGGCACGAGCAGGGCAGCACACGTGGCGCATCCGGGGTGGCATCCGGCTGCTTTTGCGGGTCGGCGGCAGGCGGGGCGAGATCGAGCAGTGCGCGGGCCGTCGCGATGCTCTCGGCGCGGTTGGCGGAGGCAAAGAGCCCGTAGTGGCGGATGCGGTGGAAGCCCTTGGGTAGCACGTGCAGCAGGAAGCGCCTGATGAACTCGTGCGGGTGAAGCCGCATTGTCTTCCAGCGGCCCGGGCCGTTGACGCGATAGTCCTTCCAGCGGAATGCGACGCCGGCGTCGTCGGCCGCCACGAGGCGTCGGTTCGAGATGGCGACACGATGCGTGTAACTGGAGAGATAGCGCAGCACCTGCTCGGGTCCCGCGAACGGTGCCTTGCAGTAGACCACCCACTTGATGTGCCGCAGTGGGGCGATGAAGCGCTTGAACGTTCTCTTGTCGGCAAGTCCGGCATGGGTGTTGAAGAACTTCAACTGGCCGGTGTCGTGCGCATGCATGAGCATCGCCAGCATCTTGCCCCGGAACCGGCGTGCCAGCACGTTGACATGCACGAGGAAGTTGGAGCGTGAGCCGACCCATCGCGCGCCATCGAGCGAGAGCCCTCCCCCCGGCACGATCATATGCACGTGCGGATGATGGGTGAGCGCCGAGCCCCACGTGTGCAGCACGGCCGTGACACCGATCCGCGCGCCGAGGCGCTTGGGATCGGTTGCGATAGCGAGTGTGGTCTCGGCCGCCGCCTTCATCAGCAGGTCGTAGACCACGCGCTTGTTCTGGTAAGCGATGTCACGCAACTTGCTCGGCAGCGTGTATACGACGTGAAAGTATGGCACCGGCAACAGCTCCGCTTCGCGGTCGGCCAGCCATCGGCGTGACGCCGCACCCTGGCACTTCGGGCAATGCCGGTTGCGGCAGGAGTTGTACGCGATCTCCGTATGGCCGCACGCCGCGTTCTCGCAGCGCGCGACATGCCCGCCGAGCGCCGCCGTGCGACAGCGCTCGATCGCACTCATCACCTTCAATTGGTCGAGGCTCACATGCCCGCGGTTGGCCTCACGCCAAGCAGGGCCGTGATCGCGGAGGATGTCCGCGACCTCCAGAGCTGGTCGAGCCATCGCCGGCGACGCTACGGCGCCGGCGGTTCCTCGGTGTCTCGCCTCGCACGCCTGCGGCGCGGCGCGCTCAGGCCCTCGAGGGGGCTCTCGATCTTGGCGATCATTCCGGTCGCCACGCGGCTGTAGCGGGCCGTCGTCTCGAGCTTGTCGTGTCCGAGCAACGCCTGAATCACCCGAATGTCCGTGCCGCGCTCGAGCAGATGGGTCGCGAAGCTGTGGCGAAGCGAATGCAGGGAGACCGTCTTGCGCAGCCCCGCTGCTCTCGCCGCCTCCTTGAACAGGCGCCCGAACTGGCGCGTGGTCAGCGGCCGATGCTCACTGCGACCGGGAAACAGCCAGCGTTGTTCCGGCGCGACGCCGGCGTCATACGCGGTCGGCCGCGGCTTCCACCATTGCCGCAACAGGTCGAGGACCTCCGCCGGCAGCATCACGTGCCGGTCCTTGCGGCCTTTCGACTGCACGATGCGGATGATCATCTGCTCACGGTCGATGTCGCCCGCCCGCAGCCGCACCACCTCGCTGGCCCGCAGCCCGCAACCATAGGCGAGTGTCAGCATCGCTCGCGCCTGCAGGCTCGTCGCCATGGTCAGGACTCGCTTGACCTCCTCAGGGCTCAGCACCGGCGGCAGCTTCTGCGGCTCCTTGATGTGCCAGACCTCGGCCGCCAGATCGTGGCGACGCAGCGTGACGCGGAACAAAAACCGCACCCCGCTCATGATCCGATTGCGGTTGCAGATGCTCGCTCCGCTCTCGATGAGGTGCAGTTGGAAAC
>JBJMTU010000109.1:0-2839 GCA_045811545.1 Xanthobacteraceae bacterium
AAGTAATGGACTGTCGTTGTCGACGACCGAGACATCGGTGTCGACGACGGCGACGGGTGGGCCCCCATCGGTGAACACGGTGAGATAGTTTGCGCCCGTCGTCGTTGAATCGTAAGCGGTGTTTTCAGGCCGCAGCCTTCTCTGCCGCCGGCACATAGGCGAACGGCAGCAGCTCGTCGATCCGACCCATGGGATGGCGCGCGACGATCTTTGAGAGCACGTCGTGTAAGTAAGCTTGCGGATCGACGGCGTTCATTTTGCAAGTTTCGACGAGCGAGGCAATGACTGCCCACTGCTCGCCGCCACCGTCGGAGCCGGCGAAGAGATGATTTTTGCGCCCGAGCGCGATCGGACGGATCGAGCGCTCGACTACATTGGAGTCGATCTCGATGCGGCCGTCGTCGAGGAAGCGGGTAAGACCTTCCCAGCGCGAGAGTGCGTAGCGGATCGCCCCGGCGATGGTCGACTTGCCGGAGACGGCGGCAAGCTGGGCTTCGAGCCAGAGACGCAGGTCGTCGACGAGAGGTTTTGTGCGCCGCTGCCGCGCCTGGCGGCGTTCATCGGCGGCAAGGCCGCGAATGTCGGCTTCGATGGCATAGAGTGCGGCGATGCGGACCAAGGCCTCAGTGGCGATCGGCGCCGGTGTCTTCACCTGGATCTCGTAGAACTGCCGCCGCACATGGCTCCAGCAGAAAGCGAGCGCGACATCACCGCGTTGAGCGAGCTCCGCATAGGCGCCATAGCCGTCGACCTGCAGGATGCCGCTGAATCCCGCAAGATGCTCGGCCGGCCGCGCATGTTTACGGTCGGGGGCATAGACGTAGGCAACGCCTGGCGGAGCGCGGCCGGCCCAGGGCCGCTCGTCGGCCGCATAGGCCCACAACTGGCCCTTCTTGACGCGCCCGCGCCCAGGATCGAGCACCGGTGCCGTCGTCTCGTCGGCGAACAGCTTGGTCGATTGCTTCAGTTGCTCCAGGAGCCGCGCATGCACCGGCCGCAGCGCGAAAGCGGCGCGGCCTACCCAGTCCGCCAGGGTGGAGCGATCGAGCGTGATGCCTTGGCGTGCATAGATTTGCGCTTGACGATAGAGCGGCGTGTGATCGGCATATTTGGCGACCAGCACATGCGCGACCAGTGTCTCGGTGGGAATGCCGTTCTCGATCAGCCGCTCCAGCGCCGGCGCTTGCACCACTTCGCCAGCGCAGACCTGGCAGGCATATTTGGGACGGCGCGTCACGATCACCTTGAACTGCGCCGGGATAACGTCGAGCCGTTCCGAGACGTCCTCGCCGATCCGGTGCTTAAGGCCGCCGCAGCACGCGCAGGTCTTGTCGGCCACGTCGATGACGATCTCTTCGCGTGGGAAGTGGACCGGCAGCGCACCGCGATTGATGTGCCGCCTGCGCGGCGTGGCTTGCTTCTGAGCGGTGGTGTCGTTCTCCGCCGCGGCGTCTGCCGCCGCGAGCGTCTGTTCCACGTCTTCCAGCGCCAGTGCCAGCTGCTCGGGATCGAGCGGTTCGGCGCGGCGCCCGAAGCGATGCCGCTGCAGCTCCTTGATGATTGCGGTCAACCGCTCGAGCTCCTCGGCATGATGCGCCCGCTCGGCCAGGAGCAGAGCACGCAAGCCATCGAGATCGGTGGGGAGGGAATCACTGGGGCTCATCGCAGCGAGAGCAAAGCACATCACCGCGCGTGTGTCGCACCACGCCGCGCATCTGAGTCACTGTGTCGCGTCGCTCAGAGCGTCGCCTGCGGCGCGTGCACGCGCACGGCACGCACTCGCGTCCAGTCAAGACCTTCAAGCAGCGCAGAGAGCTGCGATGAGGTCAGACGCATCACCCCGTCACTGATCTGCGGCCAACGAAACGAGTTCTTCTCCAACCGCTTGGCAACGAGCACCAGGCCCGTGCCGTCCCACAGCAACAGCTTCACGCGATCGGCGCGCTTGGCACGGAACACGTAGATCACCCCGCTGTAGGGATCGCTGCCCAGCGTCTCGCGCACCAGCGCGGCGAGTCCGTCCATGCCCTTGCGAAAGTCGACCGGCCGCGTCGCCACCAGGACGCGCACTGCACCCGACGGGACGATCATGCGAGAGCCTTCATCACCCGCAGCACAGCCGCGAGCCACCCCACATCCACGCCGCATTCGACCCGCACCACGACCCCAGCCATCTCGATCGTGATCGACGGCAGCGCCGATCGCTTCGCCACCTCCGCCTTCTGCGGTGCCATCATGACCGGTACGAACACGGCCGCCTCGTCCGCCGCCAGCGCCAACTGGCCGTTCCGCGCAGCCTTGCGCCAGGCAAAGAGATGCTGAGGGCTGATCTCATGCCGCCGCGCAATCTCCGACACGACTGCGCCCGGTGCATACGATTCCGCGACGATCCGTCCCTTATCCTCGTCGCTCCACCGCCGCCGGCGACCGACGCCACTGCGAATCTCGACGCGTCCGCGAGGCGCGGTAGCGTCAACTATATGGTCGACCATATATGCGAACCGATCCTGTCAACACCGTTCGCATCTTCCGAACTACGCCGCCCTCCGCAAGATGGGGGCAAAACACCGCTTACGTTAGTGCGACGGGTGGCTGAGAAAGAATAGCAATGAAAAAATGCACCCAATGTCACGGAAAACTTGGATTAGGTGTCCGCTCCCGCAACCTGTGGAGCGGTCGCTGGTTGCGTTTACACTCGCTTTTGTTCAGCTCATTGCGAACGCATTTATGAGCAGGAGCGAAACGAAGCCGCCAAACACCGTTGGCACGTTTTCCTCGCTCGCGGCAATTCGCAGAGCTGACTGTTTTGCCATTGTCGAAGCTCAGAGAGCGCATTCAA
>JBJMTU010000110.1:0-5844 GCA_045811545.1 Xanthobacteraceae bacterium
CGATATTGGATGAACCCGGAGCGCTCCGCCAGCTTGTCGTAGAGCGCCCGCGCGCTTGTATTGGTCTCGTGGGTGAGCCAATACACGCGGCTCGCGCCCGCTCGACGCGCGCGCTCTTCCACCGCCGCGATCAGGGCTCGCCCTATACCGAGGTTGCGTGTGGCTTCGGCGACGAACAGGTCTTGCAGGTAGCAGTAGTTGCCGACGGTCCAGCACGAACGGTGCATCAGGTAGTGGGCGATGCCGCACAGTCGCCGGTCCACATAGGCTCCGAGCGCGTGCATCGGTTCCGCCGGATCGTGCAGACGCGCCCAGGTGACATCCGTGGTTTCATCGGGGATCACGACCTCGTAAAAAGCCTGGTAGCCTTTCCACAGTGGCTCCCAGGCGGCGCGCTCGTCAAACCGCAGCAGCCGGATCTCGATGTTGGATACGCCCATGCGGCACCGGAGCGGTTTGCCGGGCTACTCGGCCGCGGCGGCAACCCGTCTTCAATCCAGATGAAACTTCTCGAGTTGCCGGTGCTCTGCTCGGATCCAGCGTACGGTGCCGGTGATCGAGCGCATAACGACCGTTTCGGTTTCGATTACATCCTTGCGGACTCGGACGCCATCGAGGAGCGCTCCGGTGGTGACTCCGGTTGCGGCGAAGAGGCAATCGCCCTTCACCAGGTCGCCGATCTCGTACTTCTTGCGCGGGTCTTTGATGCCCATCTTCGCGGCGCGTGCGCGCTTTTCTTGGGTGTCAAGCACAAGCCGGCATTGCATTTGGCCGCCGATGCAGCGCAGCGCCGCCGCGGCGAGCACCCCTTCGGGAGCCCCGCCGATTCCCATATAGATGTCGATGCCAGTGTCGGCAGCATCGGCGGTATGGATCACGCCCGCGATGTCGCCATCGGTGATGAGCCGCACCGCCGCGCCCGCCCTGCGCACGTCGGCGATGAGGTCGGCATGGCGCGGCCGGTCGAGAACGAGCGCCGTGATCTCGGACGGCTCGACGCGCTTGGCCTTGGCGAGAGCGCGGATGTTCTCCTCGGCCGGCGCGTCGAGATCGACAATGCCTGCGGGATAGCCGGGACCAATCGCGATCTTTTCCATATAGACGTCGGGGGCGTTGAGCAGCGTGCCCGCTTCCGCCATGGCCATGGTGGCGATCGCGCCCGGCATGTTCTTGGCGCACAGGGTGGTGCCTTCGAGCGGATCGACCGCGATGTCAACCGCAGGTCCGTTCTTGTTGCCGACCGCTTCACCGATGAACAGCATGGGGGCCTCGTCGCGCTCGCCTTCTCCGATAACGATCGTGCCATTGATGGGAAGGTTGTTGAGCTCGCGCCGCATGGCGTTCACCGCCGCTTGGTCGGCGGCCTTCTCGTTGCCGCGACCGGTCAACCGCGCCGCCGCGACCGCCGCACGCTCGGTCACCCGCACGATCTCCAGCGTAAGAACGCGTTCTATGGCCAAGTCCGGCTGAATGGTGATCGACGGCACGGCTGCGCGTCCTTCGTTGTTCATGTTACCCCCTCGCGCCGTGTTCGCCGTCCGGCGCGCCACGCACCCTCGAGGCGGTGGTGACGACAGGGCGCACTGTATCAGTTTTTCTCTATCCGGATGACCTGCGGTTTGCCCAAGATCACCTTATCGCGGCCAACCGCCGCGAGCGCTTTGCGCACCGCGTCCTCGGTGGTGGCATATGTGATCAGAATCACCGGCACCGGTTCGCCGGAGCTGCCGGCGATATCGCCGCCGTGCGGCCGCTCGCCGCGGTGCCGCTGCACGATCGATTCGAGCGAGATGTTTTGCTGCGCCAGCCGCTTCGCGATGGCGGCGGCGGTGCCTGGTTTGTCGACGGCAAGCAGCCGAATGTAATAGCCGCCTTCGTGACGCTGCATCGGCGCCTTCTTGATGGTGGCCAACCGCGCCGTAGGCCGACCGAACGGTGCAGTGCGCACTCCGCGGGCGATGTCGGAGATGTCGGAGATGACGGCTGAGGCCGTGGCGAGGCCGCCTGCGCCCGGGCCGACCAGCGTGATCGGCGCGATTGCGTCAACATCGACGGTGACGGCATTCGTCACGCCCATCACCTGCGCGATGGCAGTTTCCTTTGGCACCATGGTCGGATGCACGCGCTGCTCGATGCCCTTGTCGGTCTTGACTGCAACGCCCAGCAACTTGACGCGATAACCAAGTTCGTCGGCCCATTCGAGATCTTCAGGCGTGATGGAAGAAATGCCTTCCACATAGACGGCGCTCTGATCGACCTTGGTCCCAAAAGCGAGGCTCGCCAAGATTGCGAGCTTCTGAGCCGTGTCATGGCCCTCGATGTCGAAGGTGGGATCGGCTTCCGCGTAGCCGAGTCGCTGCGCCTCCTTCAGACAGTCGGCGAAAGCGAGCTTCTCCTCTTCCATACGCGTCAAGATGTAATTGCAGGTGCCATTGAGGATTCCATAGACGCGGGCGAGCGAATTGCCGGCCAAGCCCTCGCGCAGGGTTTTCACGATCGGGATAGCGCCGCCCACGGCAGCCTCGAAGTTGAGCGCCACGTGGCTTTTCTCGGCCATCGCCGCCAGCGCGACGCCGTGCCGGGCGAGCAATGCCTTGTTGGCGGTGACGACCGATTTTTTAGCCGCAAGCGCAGCCGAGATCGCGGCTCTGGCAGGGTCGCCCTCCCCGCCGATCAATTCCACGAAGACGTCGATCTCGCTGTCGGTCGCGAGCGCGACGGGATCGGCGACCCAGCGCGGCTTTCTGCGACCGATATCGCGTTTCTTGCTGCGCGAACGCGCGCTGGCTGCAACGAGTTCAATCGGGCGGCCGCAACGGGCGGCGATTGCATCATACTGGCGCTCGATGAGCCGGGCGACGCACGAGCCGACCGTGCCCAAACCGGCAATACCGAGTTTCAGTGGAGCGGGCATCGTCGGCCTGCGAAAAAAACGGAGCGTCTAGCGCCGTTGGGCCAGGGGGACGACGTTGTGCAACTTTTTGGGGCCGGTTTCAAGAAAACGGCGGATGTTGCGGGCGGCCTGACGGATGCGCTGCTCGTTCTCTACCAGCGCGATACGCACGTATCCTTCGCCATACTCGCCGAAGCCGCTGCCCGGCGAGACCGCGACCTCCGCCTTTTCGACCAGGAGCGTGGAAAACTCAACGCTGCCGAGGGTTTGGAATGGCTCGGGGATCGGCGCCCAGGCGAACATAGAGGCGCGCGGGGGAGGAATCTCCCAGCCCGCACGAGAAAACGATCCCACCAGCGCGTCGCGCCGCCGTTTGTAGATCTCGCGCATGTCGCGGATGCAGTCGTCGGGACCGTTGAGCGCGGCGGTGGCCGCCACTTGGACCGGGGTGAAGGCGCCATAATCAAGATAGGATTTCACGCGCGCCAGCGCCGAGATGATGCGCTCGTTCCCGACTGCGAATCCGATGCGCCAGCCCGGCATCGAATAGGTCTTCGACATCGAGGTAAACTCGACGGCGACATCGATAGCACCCGGCACCTGCAACACCGATGGCGGCGGATTGTCGTCGAAATAGACCTCCGCATATGCAAGATCGGAGAGCACGAAGACCCCGTGCTTCTTCGCAAACAGGATCAGCTCCTTGTAGAAGTCGAGATCGGCGACAGCCGCGGTCGGATTGGAGGGATAGCAGACGACAACCGCAATCGGTTTGGGAATGGAGCGGATAATCGCGCGCTCGAGCGCTTCGAAGAATGACGGCATCGGCTCCGATGGCACCGCGCGGATGGCACCGCCGGCCATCAGAAAACCGAAGGCATGAATCGGATAGCTGGGATTGGGGACCACGACGACGTCGCCGGGCGCCGTGATCGCCTGCGCCACGTTGGCGAAGCCCTCTTTCGATCCGAGCGTTGTGACGATCTCGGTCTCGGGATTCAGTTTGACCCCGAAGCGGCGGGCGTAATAGGCCGCCTGCGCGCGGCGCAATCCCGGAATCCCGCGCGAGGACGAGTAACGGTCGGTACGCGCCTTTCCGATCGTCTCTTTGAGCTTCTCGATGACATGCGCCGGCGCCGGCAGATCGGGATTGCCCATGCCGAGATCGATGATGTCGGCGCCCGCATTGCGCGCCGCCGCCTTGGCGCGATTGACCTGCTCGAAAACGTAGGGCGGTAGGCGCCGAATGCGGTGAAATTCTTCCATGGGCCCGGCTCCTTTGGCCTGCGCGGCGATGCTGCGCCGAGCAGGCCGGCGCGAGCCTTTTATCACGGCTTGTCGGCAGCGGCAGCGGCCTTGGCCGCCTCCGCAGCGCGGTTGCGGGCCGCGGCCAAATCGCTCTCGAGCTTTGTCTGCTCCGCGTCGGTGAGGACCGTGGTCGGACGCGGAGGCGGCATGTCGTGAACTGGCGGATACGCCGACGAAGTTTTCGCGCGCTGCGGGGTACCTTCGGGCAAACCGCCGAGCGCGCTCGGGACGTGGTCGGCGACCGAGCTGCCGGCCGAGCAGCCCCCGAGGGTGCCGGCAGCGGCAAAAAGCGCCGCCGCAACCGCGCATCTTGCCACGGGCCAGTATGACCGCGATCGGGACATCATGCCGGTTCAACTCCGGCCGGACCGCAACGACCGGCCCTCCCCCTCCAAGGCGAAATTGCTGCCAATTCAAAGAATTGCCTGGAGCTGTACCCCCCCAATATGACCAAAGCAAGGTTAAGGCAGGCGCCTTGAGGCCTGTCTCGGTTCCCGTACGGACTCGGGCGCGAGGGCCGCTGCGAAGACCTATGATGCGTCTTGCGGTGGTTATGGGTAAAGTCCATCTGAGTTTCGAAAAGGCCGACCCGGGTCCACGCCGAACTCTGAATTGAGGCGTTGCCGTGAGAGCCCCAGCCGAACCGATCAAAAGCGGGCCCGCCGACTTGGAGGAGTTCGCCCGCAATATCGCCCGCATGATGGAAGAAGGCGGCAAAGCCCTGGCCGCCTATCTCAAGCCGCGCGAAGAAGGCCGCCGCGACGACCAATACGCCGAGATCGCCGACGTGGTGAAAACCATCGGCCAAGTCTCAGATTATTGGCTTCGGGACCCACAGCGCGCGCTCGAATTGCAGTCGAGCCTGGGTAAGGCTTATCTCGACCTGTGGGCGAACAGCGTCAAGCGCATGGCCGGCGAGCAGGTGCAGCCGGTCGTCGAACCGGACCCGAAAGACAAGCGCTTCGCCGATCCCGAGTGGTCAAGCAACCAGTTCTTCGATTTCCTGAAGCAAGCCTATCTGCTGACGGTGCAATGGGCGAACCGGCTGGTGCGCGACGCCGAAGCGCTCGATCCGCATACTCGGCAGAAAGCAGATTTCTACATCCGGCAGATCGCCAACGCGATTGCGCCCTCGAACTTCGTATTCACTAACCCGGAGCTCTTACGCGAAACGCTCACTTCGAACGCGGGGAATCTTGTGCGTGGCATGCACATGCTGGCCGAGGACATTGCTGCCGGGCGAGGCGACCTCAAGATCCGCCAGTCCCGGTCGGAAATGTTCGAGGTCGGCCGCAATCTCGCGCTCACGCCGGGCAAGGTCATTTTCGAAAACGAGCTGATGCAGCTCATCCAGTACGCACCATCCACCGAAACCGTGCTCAAGCGGCCGCTACTGATCGTGCCGCCCTGGATCAACAAGTTCTACATCCTCGACCTGACGCCGGAGAAATCCTTCATCAAATGGTGCGTGGATCAGGGCCTCACGGTTTTCGTGGTCTCCTGGGTGAACCCGGACGCGAGACTCGCCGAGAAGAGCTTCGAAGACTACATGCGCGAGGGCCTGCTCGCCGCGCTCGACGTCATCGAGAAAGCCACCGGCGAACGCGAGGTCAATGCGGTCGGATATTGCGTGGGCGGGACGC
>JBJMTU010000111.1:0-19673 GCA_045811545.1 Xanthobacteraceae bacterium
CACACTATCCATACAACACCCAAATACGAACACTTCGTGGGCGAGGACGAGTTCGGCAACCGCTATTACCGCACGAGGGGCGGCAAGATCGATCCGGGGCTCGGCTTCGAGCGACGCTGGGTCATTTACAACGGCACCGCGGAAGCCTCGGCCGTGCCGCCGTCCTGGCATGGCTGGCTGCACCACACCGTCGATGTGCCGCCGACCCAGGAAGAGGTCACGCCGCGGCCGTGGTGGAAGCCACATCGACCCAATCTCACCGGCACGCCCGGCGCCTATCGTCCGATCGGCTCGACCCTCGCACAAGGGCGCCGCCCGAAGGCGACCGGCGACTACAAGGCCTGGGACCCCGACCGCTAGCGCGCGGTAGCGATCAGCAATCCCGGACTGAGGACGTGAGCAGAAATCAGCCGAGGAACACCTGCCTGCCGTCCGGCTCCCGTGCCGCCCAATGGCCCTTTCCCCGCCGTATTCTCGGTATTAATCAACGAGGCTCCCCGCGCGTGTCCGATCAACGACTTCGCCCGATGGCCCGACTGCTTCGCATTGCCAGCCTCATTGCCACGCCGATCGCGGCCGGGGCCATAATCGGCGTCGTTCCCGCGGCGGCGCAGTTCTTCAATCCGTTCGAGGCCCTATTCGGGGCCCCGCCGCGGCCGCCGTCGGGCGTGCCCAGCGGCCGTCAACCGGTCCCGCAGCAGCAGGGCTATCCGCAGTATCCCGACCAGCGTTATCCGGGCCCAATATATCCGGAGCGCCAGCACCCAGATCAGGCTTATCCGGGGCAGCCCCGGGAAAGCCCGCCCGCAGGCGTGCAGTCGCAGCCACTACCGCCGCCCGAAGGGGCGACCGCAGCGGTCGATCCGCCGGGCGGACCGTCACCGCTTCCCGGCCTACCGCCCGGCCAGCGCCAGCCGCGCGGCACGCCGCAGCCCGCCGACACGTCGCCTCAGCCAGCCGATGAGGCGATCGCCGAGCCGCCGTCGCAGAAGATCGCCAACAAGAGCGCGCTGTTCTCCGGGCTCGACAAGATCACCGGCCGTATCATCACCTTCGACGCCGCCATCGGCGAGACCGTGCAGTTCGGCGCGCTACAGGTGACGCCGCGGGTCTGCTACACGCGGCCACCGACCGAGACGTCGAACACGGACGCCTTCGTCGAGGTCGATGAAGTGACGCTGCAGGGGGACATCAAGCGCATTTTCACCGGTTGGGTGTTTGCATCGAGCCCGGGCCTGCACGCAGTGGAGCACCCGATCTACGACGTGTGGCTGACCGACTGCAAAAATCCGGTCGTTGCCGCCGCGCCGCCACCGGAGGCCCCACCCGCAGCCGCTCCAGCGGCGTCAAGGCCGGCCGCAGCGGCAGCACCGCGGCGAGGCAGCCAGCAGCCCGCGGCGCAAGGTGCGCCGCAGATCCCCGAGCCGCGGCGCTGATCCCATTCACTTCAACTCGCATGCATTCCCCTGGTCGTTCCGGAGCGAGGCCGAAAGCCCGCGAACCCGGAATCCATAACTGCTGCCAGTGGTCATGGTTTCCGGCTCTCGCCGCTATCGCGGCGCAGCCGCGAGGATCGATCCTTCGCCAGCAGCACCAGGACCTGCGTTCCCGTGACCGGATGCTTCGTGTCGAGCGCGGCGAAATCGCCCTCGCCCGTAATTGCCGCTTCGAGCAGCTTGTGATATTGACGCCGCGGCACCTCGATCGCGCCGAAGGTCCGCAGGTGATCGGTCACGAACTGTGTGTCGAGCAGCTTGAATCCGCCCGCCTTGAGGCGGGCGACGAGGTGCACTAGCGCCACTTTGGATGCATCGCGCGCACGATGGAACATGCTTTCGCCGAAGAACGCGCGGCCGAGCGTGACGCCGTAAAGACCGCCGACGAGATTTTCGCCCTCGTAGACCTCGATGCTGTGGCAGTGGCGCCGCTCGTAGAGCTTGCGATAAAGCACGCGGATACGGGTATTGATCCACGTGCGCGGGCGGCCGGGGCGGGGCTCGGCGCAACCCTCGAGCACGCTGTCGAAGTCGCGGTCGACGGTGACGGTGAAACGGTCGGAGCGTACCGTGCGGGCGAGCCGCTCCGGCATATGGAAGCGATCGAGCGGAATGACGCCGCGCTTCTCCGGCTCGATCCAGTAGAGTGCCGGATCGTCCGCGCTTTCCGCCATCGGAAAGATGCCGCAGGCATAGGCCTTGAGCAGGACCTCCGGCGTGATTTCGATGAAAGCAGTTTCGCGGTTGGCCATGCGATTATTCGTCAGGCGATAACGATGATCTTCAGAAGATAAGCTCTGCTAGCGTGCCATGGGAGAGGCTCGCGGGCCAATCGAATTTGCCGCGTATGTGTGACCGCCGCGGCTGTCGCCGCTTCTAGCCGTCCATCCCGCCGCGGGCCAAGAACTCTTCGAGCCAGTGGATGTGGTAGTCGCCGTCGATGACGTCCTTTTCGCGCACCAGCGCGCGGAACAGCGGCAGCGTCGTCTCGATGCCGTCGATGACGAACTCGTCGAGCGCGCGCTTGAGCCGCATCAGACATTCACCGCGCGTCTTGCCGTGCACGATGAGCTTGCCCACCAGTGAATCGTAATAGGGCGGAATCGAGTAGCCGTGATAGACGGCGGAATCGACGCGGACTCCGAGCCCTCCGGGCGGGTGATAATGCACGATCTTGCCGGGCGACGGACGGAACGAGACCGGGTTTTCCGCATTGATGCGGCACTCGATGGAGTGCCCGTTGAATTTCACGTCGCGTTGGGACCAGTCCAGCCCAGCTCCGGCGGCGACGCGGATTTGTTCGAGCACAAGGTCGATATCGGTGATCATCTCGGTCACTGGATGCTCGACCTGGATGCGGGTGTTCATCTCGATGAAATAAAATTTGCCGTCATCGTAAAGGAACTCGACCGTGCCGACGCCGAGATATTCGATCTTGCGCATCGCTTCGGCGACCGTCTCCCCGATGGTGTTGCGGGCGGTCTCGTTGAGTGCGGGGCAGCGTCCTTCCTCCCAGACCTTCTGGTAGCGACGCTGCAGCGAGCAGTCGCGCTCGCCCAGGTGGATGGCGCGGCCGTGGCCGTCGCCTAGCACCTGGATTTCGACGTGACGCGGCCGCTCGAGATACTTCTCGAGATAGAGCGCGTCGTCGCCGAACGCGGCTTTGGCCTCCGCGCGCGCGGTGGCAAGCGCTGTGGGGAGCTCCTGCAGTCCTCGCACCACCTTCATGCCGCGGCCGCCGCCGCCGGCCGCGGCCTTGAGCAGAACCGGAAAACCGAACGCGTGCGCGAGCGATATCGCCTCCTGGTCGGAGGACAGTCCGCCATTCGATCCCGGCACCACCGGTATGCCGAGTCGCTCGGCCGTGCGTCTGGCTTCGATCTTGTCGCCCATCAGGCGAATATGGGCGGGCTTCGGACCGATGAAATGAATGTCGTGCTCGGTGAGGATTTCGGCAAAACGCGCGTTCTCCGAGAGAAAACCGTAGCCCGGATGCACCGCATCGGCGCCCGTGATCTCGCAGGCGGCAAGTAGCGCCGGGATGTTGAGGTAGCTCTCTCGCGCGGCCGGCGGGCCGATGCACACGCTCTCATCGGCAAGTCGCACATGCATCGCATCCTCGTCCGCGGTGGAATGCACGGCGACCGACGGTATGCCCAGCTCCTTGCATGCGCGCAGAACACGCAATGCGATTTCACCGCGGTTTGCGATCAGGATCTTGTCGAACATGCCGGCATCTTAACGCAGCGACCGCCTAGCCTCATTCGATGATCATCAACGGTTCGCCGAATTCCACTGGCTGGCCGTCCTCGATAAGAATCTGGACCACCGTCCCTGCGCGCGGCGAGGGAATCTGGTTCATGGTCTTCATGGCTTCGACGATGAGGAGCGGGTCGCCGGCCTGCACCCGGCTGCCGACTTCGACGAAGGGCCGTGCGCCCGGCTCGGGTCCGACGTAAGCGGTGCCCACCATCGGGGAGGTGACCACGCCCGGATGCTTCGCGGGATCGAGCGGTACGGGCTCGCGGACGGGCAGAGTCACGTCAGCGGCCGCGGCAGCCGCTCGAGACGACCCGCCCCCCTGCGTTTGGCGGGCCACGCGCACGCGTTCGCCATCGCGCTCGAACTCGATCTCGTTGAGGCCGGTCTCGTCGAGCAGGCGGGCAAGCTCGCGCACGATGTCGGGATCGATCGCGAGCTTCTCTTTGTTCTTGTTCTTGCGCTCGCCGGTCATGAGCTCAACTCTTGCGGCGCACGCCGATCAGGGCGGCCAACCCGTCGATGGCGAGCGCGTAGCCGGTAACGCCGAAGCCGCACAGGCTGGCCTTGGCCACCGCAGCGATGTGGGAATGATGGCGAAAACTCTCGCGCGCGAAAATATTGCTGATATGGACTTCGATCACGGGCAGCGCGACTGCTGCGATCGCATCGCGGATGGCGACCGACGTGTGGGTATAACCGCCCGCATTGATGATGATCGCCGCGGCCTTCTTGGCGGCGGCCTCGTGGATGAGATCCACGATCTCGCCCTCATGGTTTGACTGCCGAAATTCGACTTCCAGCTTGTGGCGCCGGGCGGCCTCGCGGCAAAGCTTCTCCACTTCGCGCAGCGTCGCGCGGCCATAGGTTTTTGGCTCGCGCGTTCCGAGCAGATTGAGATTGGGGCCGTTGAGGACATAGACGGTTTTCGCCATGGGTGGTCGGCGCCGTGAGCAAGGAAGCAGCCCGCTTTATAGGGAGCTTGCGCCCAAAGGGGAAGCCGAGGCGCGAGAGCAAGGCGGCCGGTCGCGACCGCCGCCGCAGCCTGCGCCACAGAGACGTGCCGTGGGACGCGCCTTATCTTCGGTCAATGCGCAGCACAGCGCCGAGGCTCAGCACGTGGGCTTGCCGCAGCGTGCGGCATTAACCTTTTCCTTGAGCGTATTGAGACCGACCGCGCCGACGACGACATCGGTGCCAACCACATAGCTCGGCGTGCCGTTGAGGCCGAGCGCCTCGGCCAGCTTGAAGCTTTCTTCAAGGGTGGCTTTGACCTCGTCGCTGGCCATGTCCTTCTCCAGGCGTGCCATGTCGAGTCCGACGTCCTTCGCGGCTGCGAGCGCACGCGTAAGGTCCGCCTGGCCGCGTCCGCTGAACAGCTTCTGGTGGAATTCGAGATATTTCTTGCCGCTCTTGTCTTGCATGCGCACGGCCGAAGCCACCTGCGCCGCCTGGATCGAGCCTTCGCCCAGCACCGGGAATTCCTTGAGCACGAATTTGAGCTTGCCGTCGCCCTTGATGAGATCGAGCATGTCGTTCATGGCGCGCTTGCAGTAGCTGCAATTGTAGTCGAAGAATTCGACCACCGTGACGTCGCCCTGCGGATTGCCCAGCGTCACTTGCCGCGGCGAGCTGAAAATCGCAGCGCTGTGCTCCTTCACGCTCGCGCGATGCTTTTCCGCTTCCGCAGTGGCTTGCCGCTTTTCGAGCTCGTTCATCACCTCTTGCAACAGTTCGGGATTGCTCAGCAGATAGTCCTTCACGATGCGCTCGATCTCGCGGCGCTGATCGCCGCTGAAGGATTGGGCTTGCGCGAGCGCCGCGGCGGGTACCGCCAGCGCGAGTGCGAGCAGCGCGGCAGCGAGCGGACGCGGATCAAATTTCATTGTTGTTGGTCCTTCTGTCATCAACGGCGCAAGGCGCTTCGCGGGGGCTTGAGGCTGGCAAGGTCGTCGGCCTTGACCCAGCCTGGGGATCCGACCGGAAAGCGCGACTTGGCGCGGGTGGCAATCTCGCGCGCCGTCTTGATGTCGCCGCGCATGAAGGCCGCCTGGGCGGAGGCGAGATCCGCGCGCGCCAGGTCGTTCTTCTGGCCGTAGGCCATCGCCAGCTGACTGTAGACGTCCGGCGATTCCGGTTCGCGCAGCGCTGCTGCCTGCAGGAGCGATATCGCCTCGTCGACGCGGCCGCGATCGCGCGTGGCGACGAGCGCCTGCCCCAGCATGATCTGGATCAGCCCGGGGTTGGGCGCGAGCTCCACGGCATGCCGCAGCGGGCCGATCGCTTCGGCCGGCTTGCCGGCTTCCAGCAGCGCCTGCCCCTTGAGCTCGTAGAAGTAGGGATTTTGCGGTTGTGCCTGGATGAGGGCGTCGATCTGCGCCAGCGCGGCGCGCGGATCGGAGAAGCGATAGGCGGAGATCGCGCGCGCATAGCGCGCAGCGAGCGAGGTGTCGCTCAGCGGATAGCGGCGCGCGACCCCATCCGGACGCTCGATGAAGCCATAGAGCTTGGCGCGCATCAGATCGTGGCGCGCCTGCAACGCCGGCGGATCCTTGTGGTCCCAGTACGGGCTGGCCTTGGCCAGTCCCTCCAGCGCCGCCACGCGTTCGCTCGGCAGCGGGTGGGTCTGCAGATAGGGATTCATATAGAGGACTTGGTAGAGGACCTGGTCGGCCAGTCGCTTGAACGTCTGGTACATGCCTTTTGCGGACTGGCCGGTTGCGGTGAGGAACTTCACCCCGGCGCGATCGGCCTGCTCCTCCTGCGCGCGCATGTACCCGAACATCGTATTTTGGATCGCCATCGTCGGTCCGGCGATGGCGGCAGCGCCGGCTTGGCCCAAATCCGCACTGCCGCTGCGGCCGGCTGCAATCAGCGCGCCGGCGCCGAGAATCATCGCGATGATCGATTGCGTACTCGCCGAGGCAAGCTGCTCGCGCATGCGCGCCAAGTGCCCGCCGGCGATGTGACCGGTCTCGTGCGCGAGCACGCCGATGATCTGATTCGGCGTCTCTGCTTCCATCAGCGCGCCACCGTTGACGAAGATTCGCCGACCGTCTGCCACGAACGCGTTGAACGAGCGGTCGTTGATGATGACGACCTGAACGTTCTGCTGTGCAAGACCTGCGGCGCGCAGAATCGGCTGCGTGTATTCCCTCAGCAACTGCTCGATTTCCGCGTCGCGGACGAGGGCCAGCCCTTTTTGCGCGTGCGCCGGAGCGGCGGCGGCGGCGAGCGCGGTGGCGGTCACGACGGCAACGAGACGCGCCGCTGGCGCCGTTCGCCGCGGCCTGATAGGTCTCTCGGTTCCGGTCATGTCCGCTTGGTTCGCACCGTTTTTCCGCGCAACCTAGTGGTGCGCCGCAGGGCGGTCAACGCATTAGGATCAGGGTCTGATTGCTGGACCTTATGACGCAAATTGTGCGCGGAAATGCGGCGACAGCGGGGCGGCACCTGCGCCAGGCGTCGGGGGCACGGAAGCGATGTTGGACGCGGCACGACGATTGATCAGACCTTCAGCGCGCAGCGATGTTCCCCCGTTCATGGTCATGGACGTAATGGCCGCGGCGGCGCGCATCGAGGCGGCGGGCGGTCGCGTCATCCACATGGAGGTCGGCCAGCCGGCGGCAGCGGCGCCGGCGAGCGCGATTGCGGCCGCCCGCGCGGCGCTTGCATCGGGCCGGCTCGGCTATACCGAGACACTTGGCGTGGTGAGCCTGCGCGCGCGCATCGCGCGGCACTATGACGAAATCTACGGTGTGGGGATCGATCCCGGGCGCGTTGTCGTCACCACCGGATCGTCAGCCGCATTCATTCTCACGTTTCTCGCGCTGTTCGAGCCCGGCGATCGGGTCGCCGTCGCGCTGCCGGGATATCCGCCCTACCGGCATATCCTGAGCGCGCTCGGCTGCGAGGCGGTGGCGATCGAGACCACGCGGGCCACGCGTTGGGCGATCACGCCGGAGATGTTGCTGGCGGAACACCGCAAGGCGCGGCTCACGGGCGTGCTCGTTGCCAGTCCCGCCAATCCGACCGGTACCATGATGACGGCAGAGGCATTGCGCGATCTCATCGTCGCCGCGCACAGCGAGGGGATCAGATTCATCTCCGACGAAATCTACCACGGGCTCGACTACGCCTTCCCCGCAGAAACCGCGGCGCGGATCTCGGACGAATGCGTCATCATCAACTCGTTCTCGAAATACTTCTGCATGACCGGCTGGCGTGTCGGCTGGATGGTGGCGCCGGAGCCGCTGGTGCGGCCGATCGATCGTCTGCAGGGCAATCTCGCGGTCTGCGTCCCCACGCTCTCGCAAATCGCGGCCGAAGCCGCGTTCGACGGTCGCGCGGAGATGGAAGCGGTGAAGCACGGTTACGAGGACAATCGTCGCATTCTGCTCGACGGCTTGCCGAAAGCCGGATTCGACAAGTTTCTTCCCGTCGACGGCGCTTTCTATCTCTATGCCGACGTCTCGCGCTTCAGCGACGACAGCTTCGAATTCGCCAAACGCATGCTCGCGCAGACGCACGTGGCGGCGACGCCCGGCGTCGATTTCGATCCGCTCAAGGGCAGACATTTCATCCGTTTCTGCTATGCGGGCGCAACGGCGGACATGCACGAAGCGGTCGAGCGGTTGGCGAACTGGCTCAAGCGGTGACGCCGCCGGCGCTCGTCCCCGCGACAGCGGCAACCTCGAGGGACAACCGAGCTCGAAGCAAACCACTCCTGGATTCCCGCTTGCGTGGGAACGAACATCAAGTCGAACGAAATGTGTCGAACATGAGCGAGCTCTTCTTCTTTCCGTCGCGACAGGGCGTGCCGGCGATCATCCCGCCGCTCCTGAGCTTTACCGCCGGGTTCATCGACAGCTTCACGGTGCTGGCGCTGTTCGGGCTGTTCGTGGCACAGGTCACCGGCAGTTTCGTGCTCACGGCCGTGGCAATTGTCACCAACGAGCACGGCGCGATCACGAAGGTGCTCGCGGTTCCGGTTTTTCTGCTGGCGGGGGTGACGACCACCGTGGCTGCCGTGATGCTCGAGCGGCGCGGCCGCGCGCCGCTGCCGTGGGTGTTGGGATTGGAGTGCATGGCGCTCACCGGCTTTCTGCTCATGGTTCTGATCGGAGCGCCGCTCTCCGATCCCGGCGCGTTCAGCGTGGCGGCGGCGGGCCTGCTCGGGCTATTCGCCATGGGCACTCAGAGCGCAACGGTGCGGCTCCTAATGAAAAGCGTAGACTCGACCAACGTCATGACCACGAACACCACGCTGATTGCCATCGATGCGGCCGAGCTGTGGCTTGCCTGGCGAGCCCGGCGCCGCGCGCCAGCGGATGCCGCGCTCGCCGCGGCTTGCGAAGCGGCGCGCGCGCGTTTCGGGGCGCTTCTTCCGATCATGCTGGGTTTCTTGGTGGGGACGGTGGTCGGCACCTTGGCTTACATGGCGACCGGCGTGTGGGCTCTCTTGCTGCCGCTCGCGGTCACCTATGGAGTCTTCGCGTGGGCGAGCGGGCGCGCTGCGTCCAGCGCGATAGAGTAGCGTCCCCGCAGTTGCTTACCGCAGGGCGGCGGCGATATTGCCGCCGTCGACCGTCGTTACGTCGCCGGTGGTCTTCAATTCCAGCGCTTGATGCAGAAATGCCTGCGCGACGTCATCGGCCGTGACCTCGCGGCCGAGCAGATTGCCGCTGAGATAATCCTTCTCGCTCACGCCGCGCGCCTTGGCCCGCTCGGCGATGAACGCGTCGGTGAGCAAGCCGGAACGGACCCGATCGGCATTGACCGCATTGGCGCGGATGCCATCGGCGCCGTAGTCGACCGCGTATTGGCGCACGAGGAACAGCGTCGCCGCCTTGGGTAGTCCGTAAGGACCGAAGTTCGGCCCGGGATTGACCGCCTGCTTCGACACGTTGAACAACAGGCAGCCGCCGGTCTCCTGTGCCAACATGATCTTGACCGCCGCCTGGGCCACGCGCTGATGGCCGTAGAAATTGACTTCGAAACTCTTTCGCAGCACTTCTTCGTCGACCTCGCCGATCCTTCCCTGCCAGGCCGTGCCGGCGTTCGACACCACGATATCCACACCGCCGAACGCCTCGACCACCTGCGCGAAAGCGTCAGTCACCGAGGTGGCGCTGGCGACGTCGCATTTGACCGCCAGCGCGGCGCCGCCGATCGCCTTGGCGCTGTTCTCGGCGGCGCGCTCATCGAGGTCGAGCAAAGCGACCTCGGCGCCGGCCGCGGCAAAGGCCTTGGCGGTCGCCGCGCCGATCGTGCCGCCGGCGCCGGTGACGGCGGCGACCTGACCGGCGAGCGGCATCTCCGCCGCTCTGCCGAGCTTGGCCTGTTCGAGCGACCAATATTCCATGTCGAACATCTCGGCTTCCGAAATCGATTCGAAGCAGCCGATCGCCTCGGCATCGGTGATAATCTCGACCGCGCATTGGGCAAGATCAGCGGCGATCCTCGCGTCCTTCTTCGATCGTCCGAGCCCGAACAGGCCGAGACCGGGAACGAGCGCGACGCGGGGCAGCGGGTCGAGCGGCCGCTTGATGGCGCCGGTGCGGGCATTCTGCCGCGCGAAATAGTCCTCATAGCGCTGAACGAAGGCGGTGACCGCCGCGCGCGTGCCGCGCTTGAAATCGTCCGTGCGCTCGTGATCGGGCGCCGCCGTCACGAGCGGCCAATTCTTGGTGCGGATGGTGTGGTCTGGCGTTACCACGCCCGCCTGACTGTAGCGCGCAAGCTCGCCGCCGTTGACGAAATTGAGAATCGTGGGGCTCGTGCGGAAATCGAGAATCATGCGACGCCACGCGCCTTCGATCCTTGCGTCCTTGCGGCTGCACGCGCCGCGCAGGATCGGCGCCAGCGCGGCGAGCGGCACGATCGCCTGCGGCAATTGCGCCGTCACGAACACGGCCTTGCGATTCTTTTGCAGCCGCTCCTCCGCCAGCGTCACCAGCGCGATCATGCGTTCATACGCCTCGCGCGCGCTGGCGCCGAAGGTGAAGATACCGTGCTTATGCAGGATGAGCCCCTCGACGGCGGGTTTGCCGTCGTAGACGTCCGCTGCCGTCTTGGCGAGGCCGAACCCAGGCATCACGTAGGGCACGATGCTCGCGCGTCCGTCGTAGAGGTCGGCGCATATGGCCTCGCCGTCGGGCTGGTCGACGATGCTCAGGATGGCGTTGGCATGGGTGTGATCGACGAACTTGTGCGGCAGAAACGCGTGTAGCAACGTTTCCACCGACGGGTTGGGCGCCGCGGGCTCGAGCAGGCTGTCGCGCTGGATGCGCACCATATCCTCGTCGCTGAGCGCCGCCCGCGCACGCAGCTTGCGCAAACGGTCGAGCCGCACCGCGGGCAGATCGGCCGGCCCGATCGTTGCCATGTCGGAACCCGAGCCTTTGACGCAGAGCACCGCGACCTGCTCGCCGAGTAGGTCTGGCATCGTCGTCTTCACGGAGGTGTTGCCGCCGCCATGCAGCACGAGCTTGGGATCGCGGCCAAGCAGACGCGTCGTGTAGACGCGCAAGGCAAGATCGCGGCCGATGCCCTCAGCGGCGTAGTGATCGATCGCCGCCTGCGCTTCGCTGTCGACCCAGCCGCTTTTCATCGCCGAGTTCCCGTCAGGCGATCGCAAGACATCCGCGCGTGCCCGCGTGCGTCGGCACATAGACAGACGCGAATCAAACCAAGCAGGCGCTCAACTCTTGCCCAGCACACGCCTGCTCCACCAACCGGAACGACGCGGACGATCACTGTCCTCGCTCGCCGCCGAACTCGTCACCACGGGCTCGATCGGGGGCACAGGGGCCGTGAAGGCGGGTGGGGGAGGAGTTGCATCGTCGCGCCACGTCTGGGGTGCTGGCTCGCGCACGGTTGAGCGCCGGCGCGGTGGCTCGGGCGTCTCCGCATCGGCGGGCACAGCGATCTGCGTCGATCGAGCCTCCTGCGGCTCAGCTTCGTGCGTTGGCGCGGCCTCGTGTGTCGGCTCGGCATCGCTGTGCACCTCGACGGTCGGCGTGGCGAGCGCTTCGGGTTCGCTTTCCCCTGCCGCCGCCACTTCGGGCTCGCTTTCTCCTACCGCCCCCAATGTGACCTCGCCGGCTGACTCGGTCGCGGAATCGGCGTGCGCGGCTGCCGGCTCGGTATCCAGTGGGAAGCCCTCGCCTTCGCGCCCGCGGCGGTTGCGCCGTCCGCCGCGCCGTCCGCGGCGGCGCCGGCGGCGCTCGCTCTCGCTGTGCGCCTCTGCCGGACGCTCAAGCTCGGCGCCGTCCGCGTGGAGCGCCTGATCCGATCGACCAGCCTCGTGCTCACCCGCCACAGGAGGGAGGTCTTCCTCCTGTGCAGGCGGCTCACGCTCCGCCTGGAGCTGGTCGCGGCCTTCCCCGCCACGGCGGCCACGCCGCCGTCGTCTGCGCTTGCGTCCCGTTCCCGGCTCGCCCACGTGCGCTTCCTCTTCGGACGCGCTGACGGCCGCATCTTCGGATTCGGACTCCTCCTCGTCCTCGTACTCCTCGTCTTCCTCATCCGCCTCCTCGGCCTCCTCGATCAAGACAGCAGCCGCCGCCGGTGGCTGCAGGGCCAGCGCCTTCGCCTGCTCGAGACTGTGCACCTGCTCGCCTCTTTCGATGACGAACGAGACCTGTCCGCCGACGGTCGCATCGGCATTGACCATGATGGCGATGCGGAAGCGCTCCTCGAGCGCGCGCAGATGCGCGCGCTTCTGATTGAGCAGATAAAGCGCAATGTCGGAGCGCGTGCGCACAGTCAGATTATGTGTCGCTCCCTTGAGCAACATTTCCTCGAGCGCACGCAGGAGTTGGAGCACCACCGAGGATACCGAGCGCACGTGGCCGGTGCCGCCGCAATGCGAGCATTTCTCGGTCGAGCTCTCGAGCACGCTCGAGCGGATGCGCTGGCGCGACATCTCGAGCAACCCGAAATGCGAGATGTGTCCGACCTGGATGCGCGCGCGGTCGTGCCGCAGGCATTCCTTCAACCGCCGCTCGACCGCGCGGTTGTTGCGCTTCTCGTCCATGTCGATGAAATCGATGACGATCAGGCCGGCGAGATCGCGCAGCCGCAATTGCCGGGCGATTTCCTCCGCTGCTTCGAGGTTGGTCTTGAGCGCGGTATCCTCGATGTGGTGCTCGCGCGTGGCGCGGCCGGAGTTGACGTCGATCGCGACCAGCGCCTCGGCCTGATTGAGCACGATGTAGCCGCCCGAACGCAGCTGCATCACCGGCGTGAACATGGCGTCGAGCTGACTCTCGATACCGTTTCGGGTGAAGATCGGCAGCGCCTCGCGATAGGCTTTCACGTTCTTGGCATGGCTCGGCATGAGCATGCGCATGAACTCTTTTGCTTCCCTATAGGCATCCTCTCCGGCCACGGCGATCTCGTCGATGTCCTTGTTGTAGAGATCGCGGATCGAGCGCTTGACGAGCGACCCCTCCTCGTAGACCAGCGTCGGCGCCGTCGACTTGAGCGTGAGATCACGCACCGTCTCCCACACCCGCAGCAGGTATTCGAAGTCGCGCTTGACCTCGGTCTTGGTGCGGCTCGCGCCGGCAGTGCGCAGGATCACCCCCATGCCTTCCGGCACCTCCAGCTCTTGCGCGATTTCCTTGAGCCGCCGGCGATCTTCAGCGCTCGTGATCTTGCGGCTGATGCCGCCGCCGCGCGCCGTGTTCGGCATCAGAACCGAATAGCGGCCGGCAAGCGAGAGATAGGTGGTGAGGGCCGCGCCTTTGGTGCCGCGCTCCTCCTTGACAACCTGCACCAGCATCACTTGGCGGCGTTTGATGACCTCTTGAATCTTGTACTGACGGCGCACCCGCGGCATGCGCTCGGGCACTTCCTCCAAAGCGTCGGCCCCGCCCACCGATTCCACCACCTCCTCCTCGGCGGCATGGCCGTTGACTTCGGTGATGTTGGCGGCGGCCTCGGCCGCTTCGCCGATCTCGGCTTCGCTCGCCACCGATGCAGCAGCGAAGTCGTTTGTTTCACTACTCTCCGCCGCGTGCGGTTCCTCGCCGGTTGGAACCGGCTCCGACGCGCTCGTCGATTCGAGTTGCTCGAGTTCGATCGGGGCTTCGGCGGTGGTGGCGCTGGCGTCCTCGGCAGGCTCGAGCGAAATTGGTTCGGCCGCCATGGCGACGGGCGAGCCTGCGTCCCCCGCCGGTTCTTCCGATACTTCGGCGGGCGAAGCTGTCGGCTCGGTCGCTGCGGCTTCGTCTTCGGCTTCGCTTGGCGCGACTTCACCGTCGAGCGGTGCTGCGCTCTTGATCTCGTCGCGCGCTCGCCCGCTCGCCCGCTCGGCGGCGCGGCGTCCGGCGCGGCGGTCGGCCTCCGCCTCGGCGGCGCGTTGGGCGCGCTCGTCCTCGGCGATCAGCGCCTGCCGGTCGGCGACAGGGATCTGGTAGTAGTCGGGATGAATTTCGCTGAAGGCCAGGAAGCCGTGGCGGTTCCCGCCATAGTCGATGAAGGCCGCCTGCAGCGACGGTTCGACGCGCGTGACCTTGGCCAGATAGATGTTGCCGCGGAGTTGCCTACGGCTTGCGGACTCGAAGTCGAATTCTTCGACACGGTGGCCGCGCAGAACGACCACCCGGGTCTCCTCCGGATGGGTCGCATCGATGAGCATTTTGTTGGACATTGACCAATCTCTTGATGGCCGGCTGGCGCTCCGTTCGCCGCCAGATGGACGGCGCAAGACGGCGCGACCGGAAACCGGCCCGACTGTGGTTGAAACGATGAGTGCTGTGCGCGCGCGAAACCCCGCAGGCGATGGAGCCTGCGCAGATCGCCGAAACAGCCATGGCGTCGTTTGGCGACGCCACAGTGCTTGGGTAGCGATCAGTTAAGTTCTCGACACGCGGTCGTAGCATGACCTTTTGGCCCATGCGGGGCGGCAGCGCTGGGGAGCGCGGCCGCTGGTTCTCTTGGCTGACGATATTCGACTCAGGGATAGCGGTCTTAAGAGCATAAGCCGCTCGCATTGTGTGTACGGCATATGCCGCCCGTGCCGCCCGGCGGTGTCCACAAGAACATCGGCTTCGCTGATCCGTCAGCGCCGCACCCACGCGACGCCGCCGACCAAGTCTCCCCGCGAAATCCCCTCCCGTCGCGTGTCAGGGAGCGGTCTTTGGCGGCCTGCCGGATGTCCGAACGTGGCACGACCGGAACTATAGCTCGTCAGCACCCCCTTATTAGGGGTGGCAGCAGGCGATGGCAAGGGAGCGCCTGGCGGCTTCGGCGCGGTCGGCGGCACAGGCGGGGTTAGGTTCGGGTTAACTGCGCTCTCGTAATGGAGTAAATACGATCCCGCAGGGGCCGAAAGCCATGTCTGTGCGTGCGGCGATCTCGGCATTTCTCTTCGGCGCAACGGCCCTCCTGGGCGGCGCTTCCGCGGCCGAGCCTACGAGCGCGTCCGGCCCGCCCTTGGGCGCGACTGGCGATTTTCCCGTGGCGAGCGAGGTGCGGCTCGGCGGCGACGACACGCAGACGCGAATGATCGTCGATTTGAGCCGCAAGATCGATATCCGCACCTTCACGCTGGCCAATCCCTACCGGGTGGTCATCGACATGCCGCAGGTGACGTTCAAGTTCCCGCCCAAGGCGGGGGAGGTGGGCCGCGGCTTGATCAAAGCGTACCGTTTCGGCTTGGTCATGCAGGGCGGTTCGCGCCTGGTCATCGATCTTGCCCGGCCGGCGCAGATCGACATGGGCTTTGTGCTCGATTCCGTGAACGATCAGCCGGCGCGCCTCGTCCTTCATCTCACCGCGACCGACCGGGACTCCTTCACGCGCAGCCTCGCGCTCGAAAGTGGGGCGCCGCAGCGGAGCAAGCCGGAAGCGCCTGCGGAGACCAAGGCGAACGGCGATTCGCGGCCGCTGATCGTGATCGATCCCGGCCACGGCGGCATCGACAATGGGACCAAGGCTGCTAGTGGGGAGATGGAGAAGACCATCGTGCTGGAGTTCTCCCTGCTGCTGCGCGACAAGCTCGAGAAGACCGGCAAGTACCGCGTGCTCATGACCCGCGCCGATGACACCTTCGTGGCACTCGGCGACCGCGTCCAGTTCGCGCGCGCGCGCCAGGCGGCGCTATTCATGTCGGTCCACGCCGATGCCTTGCGGCGCAGGGAGGGTGACGCGCAAGGGGCGACGGTTTACACGCTCTCGGAACGGGCTTCCGATGCCCGCGCAGCGCGTTTGGCTGAGGCCGAGAACCAAGCCGACGTGATCGCCGGCCTTGATCTTTCCACCGAGGAAAAGGAGGTCGCCGACATCCTCATCGATCTCGCCCGCCGCGAAACCAAGACGTTTTCGGTGCAGTTCGCGCAAGGCCTCGTCGGGGCGCTCAAGAACGCCGCCCGGCTGCACCAACATCCCTTGAAATCCGCGAGCTTCGTCGTGCTCAAGGCACCCGACGTACCGTCGGTCCTGGTCGAACTCGGCTATGTCTCGAACAAGGCGGACTTGAAATCGATGATCTCGATCGAATGGCGCGAGCGCACCGCCGATTCGGTCGCTCGGGCGGTGGACGCCTTCTTCCGCCCGCGCTGGGCAGGAAGTGGCCAGGGAAGCGGCCAGAATTGACTGGACTGTGGCTAGTTAGCCTCAGTTTCAACATAAAACAGAGCCACTTAGTCGGCCGGACCGAGCGCCGCGGGAGGGAGCGACTGGTGCGGGGAAAACTCGCCGGATGGGACCTTGGCCGGCTGGGTCAGGGATCGCGGCGGCAGCGGTTCGGGGCAGGGGGCCTTCGCGCATGAGGTTGTTGCTGCGCTTCTTCGGGCTGTTGTTCGCGGCCGGAACGATCTTATTCGTTGCCGCGGTCGCCGCGGCGGCTGCCTTGCTGTGGCACTACTCGCAATCGCTGCCGGACTATTCCCAGCTGCAGGACTATGAGCCGGCGGTTATGACGCGCGTGCACGCCGCGGACGGCTCGCTGCTTGCCGAATATGCGCGCGAGCGGCGGCTCTATATCCCCATTCAAGCGGTGTCCAAACTCGTCATCAACGCCTTCATCGCCGCCGAGGACAAGAATTTCTACGAGCACGGCGGCATCGATTTCTCCGGCATCGCGCGCGCCGCGGTGCTGTACGTGCAGCAGTACGGCAGCGGCCGCCGCCCGCAGGGCGCCTCCACCATCACCCAGCAGGTCGCGAAGAACTTCCTGCTCACGAACGAGCTGTCCTTCTCGCGCAAGATCAAGGAAGCGCTGCTGGCGATGAAGATAGAGCGCGCCTTCCCCAAGGAGAAAATTCTCGAGCTCTATCTCAACGACATCTATCTCGGCATGGGCGCCTACGGCGTGGCCGCCGCCTCGCTCCTCTATTTCGACAAATCGGTGCACGAATTGTCGATCGCGGAAGCGGCTTATCTCGCGGCGCTGCCCAAGGCCCCCAATAATTACCATCCCTTCCGCCAACGCGAGCGCGCGCTCGAGCGGCGCAACTACGTCATCGATCGGATGGCCGAGGACCACTACATCACCGCGCAGGAAGCGGAGAAGGCCAAGAAAGAGCCGCTGAAGGTCACCCCGCGGCCGACCGGCGCGCATATCTTCGCGGCCGAATATTTTGCCGAGGAGGTCCGCCGCTACATCTACGACAACTACAGCGAAAAGAAGCTCTACGAAGGCGGGCTCTCGGTGCGCACGACGCTTGATCCGAAGATGCAGGTTCTGGCGCGCAAGGTCCTCGTCGACGGATTCGTGAATTTCGACGAGCAGCACGGCTACCGCGGCGCCGCTAACAAACTGGATCCAACAGGCGATTGGGGGGTCAAGCTCGCAGATATCAGGGCGCTCTCCGACATTGCGCCGTGGCGGTTGGCGGTGGTGCTGGAAGCCGACGACGCATCCGCCCGCATCGGACTGCAGCCCAGCCGCGAACCGGGGGGCGCGCTCTCGAAGCAGCGTGAGACCGGCACGATCGCGCTCGAAGGTGTGAAATGGGCGAAGCCGACCAGCGGTCCGATGCGGGGCAAAACTCCGACCAAAGTCTCGCAGGTGCTCTCGCCGGGCGACGTCGTCTATGTGGAGGCGCTCGCCGGCAAGGACGGCCAGTTCCGCCTGCGCCAGGTGCCGGAAGTCTCCGGCGCCATCGTCGCGATGGATCCGCAGACCGGGCGGGTTCTGGCCATGGCCGGCGGCTTCTCCTACGACCAGAGTCAGTTCAATCGCGCCACCCAGGCGCTGCGCCAGCCGGGCTCCTCCTTCAAGCCGCTCGTCTACGCGGCGGCGCTCGACAATGGCTACACGCCTTCGACCGTCGTCTTGGACGCGCCGATCGAGATCGATACCGGCACCGGCATTTGGGCGCCGGAAAACTATACCCGAAAATATTACGGACCATCGACGCTGCGCTTCGGTATCGAGCAGTCACGCAACGTCATGACGGTGCGTCTGGCCCAGGACATCGGCATGCCGTTGATCGGCGAATACGCCCGGCGTTTCGGCGTCTACGACAACTTGCCGCCCTATCTCTCGTTCGCGCTCGGTGCGGGCGAAACCACGCTGCTTCGCATGGTTGCCGCGTATGCGATGTTCGACAACGGCGGCAGGAAGATTCAGCCGACGTTGATCGATCGCATCCAAGACCGCTATGGCCGCACCGTCTACAAGCACGACTCGCGCGAATGCCGCGGCTGCGAGGCCGAGAAGTGGGACAACCAGAACGAGCCGACATTGGTCGATAAGCGCGAGCGCGTGCTCGACCCGATGACCGCCTACCAGATCACCTCGATTATGGAAGGCGTCGTGCAGCGCGGCACCGCAACCGTCGTCAAGGAGGTGGGTAAGCCGATCGCGGGCAAGACCGGCACCACCAACGACGAGAAGGACGCCTGGTTCATCGGATTTTCGCCCGATCTCGTAGTCGGCGTCTATCTCGGCTACGACAAGCCGCGCCACCTCGGCCGCGGCGCGACCGGCGGCGTGCTGGCGGCCCCGATTGTGCGCGATTTCATGAAGGTCGCGCTGGCCGACAAGCCTGCGGTGCCATTCCGCGTACCGGCCGGCATCAAGCTCATCCGCATCGATCCCAAGAGCGGCATGCGCGCGGGGCCCGGCGACCAGCGGGTGATCCTGGAAGCCTTCAAGCCCGGCACCGCTCCGCCTGACAACTATTCGGTGATCGGCGTGAGCGACCTAGACGGACGTCCACTCGCCGTTTCGCCGGAGGCCGATCGCGCGGTGCGCACCGGCGGCGGGCTGTATTAGTCCCTTGCAGGCGTGCGCGGCTGGCTCACGCCGTGCCGCCGGGTCCGCAGATCACATTCAACAGCGCCTGCCGGCGTTCATTCGTTACAACCGCAAGCGCGCGTTGCAATGCGCCCGGAAGCGACGCCGGATCCTCCACGCGTTCGCCATAGCCGCCCGCGGCTTCGCAGAGCTTCTCGAATGCGGGCAGTTTTGGAAGCCCAACGAAAGGTGGCTCGTTGCTCTTTGACGCCAAGCCGTCGGGGTACATGGCGAGCGTGCTGCGCTGGACCGCGCCCCACATCGCATTATTCATAATGACAAAGAGAACGGGCAGCTCGTGTAATGCCGATGCGTGGTGCACGGCGGCAGGATTGGAGAACATGTAGGCGCCGTCGCCGAGCACGGCCAACACCGGGCTATCCGGGCGCGCCAGCTTGGCGCCGAGGGCGGCGCCGGCGCCCCAACCGAGGCCGGACGCGGAGCTCGATCCGAAATAGAGGTCCGGAGACTCGAACGAGCAATGTTCGAGGAAGAGCGCGTATTCGTTGATGACGATGCTGTGCGGCTCCTTGGCGCGCTCGATGCAATGGCTCACCCAGGCGGGATCGAGCGGCATCTTGCGCGCACCGGCATCGCATGCCGCCTTCCAGGCGCCCAGCCGCGCCTCGCGCTCCTGCTTGATCCAGCGCTGACGCCGCACA
>JBJMTU010000112.1:0-5227 GCA_045811545.1 Xanthobacteraceae bacterium
AGCGGCGGCTCGAGCGTGGTCTCCTCGAAGGCATGATTGGAGTAATAGGCGCGCGAAAGAATCGGCAGCGAAGCCGCGAATAGCGGAACGTCGCGCGCGCGGTGCGGCGCAAAGCGAACGAGCACATTCGCGTCGTCGCTCGCCTCCGCGTCGACGAGATCGCGGAGCAATTGCTGAGCGATCGGGTGGCCCTTCTCCTTGAGGGTTTTGAGCGAGAACGCGACGTCGTGGGCGGTGAGCGGGCTGCCGTCGTGGAACTTGATGCCGGGCCGCATTAGAAAACGGTAGGTTAGCCCATCCGCGGATATCCGCACCGCGCGCGCGGCCATCCCGTAGAGGGCATCCGGCTCGTCCGCGGCGCGCGCCATCAGGCTCGTGAAGGTGAGCTCCATGCCCGGCGCCCCGTCGCCCTTGAGGATAAAGATGTTGAGCGAATTGAAGGTGAGAACGTTCTGGTTAAAGACCCGCGTCGCTGCGACCTGAGAGAACGTGCCGCCCTTGGGCGCGTTCGGGTTGACGTAGTCGAGATGCTTGAAGCCTGCCGGATATTTGAGGTCACCGAAGGCCGACATGCCGTGCCGCTCGGGACCCTCGTTTGCCAGCGCCGGGGAAGCGATGGTGGCGGCGAGCGCACCGGCGCCCAGCGCGAGCGTGTCGCGCCGCGTCACATTGCGGATGTCGGTCATGGTCGCGTTCCCGTCCTAGAGGCTTTTTCGGCGTCCCACCACCACACCGTGGGGAAGGCGGAGGCGCCATATTGGGGCAACGGATCGCGCCGGTTGAAACGGTCCCAGCGCGCGGTGCGGCTCTTGTCCGAAGTGAACTGCGGCACGACGTAGTAGTTCCACAGCAGCACGCGGTCGAGCGCCCGCGTGGCGGCGACGAGCTCGGTGCGCTCCTTGGCGAAGATCACCCGCTCGATCAGGGCGTCGACCGCCGGATTCTTGATGCCGACATAGTTGCGCGAGCCCAGCGTGTCGGCAGCCGGCGAGCCCCAGTAGTCGCGCTGCTCGTTCCCGGGAGAGAGCGATTCCGGCCACGACGCGACAATCATGTCGTAATCCCAGTTGCGCAGCCGGTTCTCGTATTGCGGATCATCGACCGTGCGCACGTTCACGGTAATCCCGAGCCGCTCGAGCGAGGGCTTGTAGAACAGAATGATGCGCTCGATGCTCGGCTCCTCGGTGAGAATCTCGAGGCTCAAGGGCTCGCCCGTCTTGGCGTTGACCAGCTTCTGGTTGCGGACTTCGTAACCGGCCTCCTTCAACAGCCGCATGCCTTCGCGCAGATTGGCGCGCACATTCTCCGGGCTTCCGCCGACCGGATTGGTGTATTCCTTGGTGAACAGTTCCGGCGGCACCTTATCCCTGACCGTTTCGAGAATTTCCAATTCCTGGCCCTGCGGCAGGCCCGACGAGGCGAGCTCGGTCCCTTCGAAGTAGCTCTTGATGCGCGTGTATTGGCCGAAGAAGATCTGCTTGTTCATCTCTTCGAAGTCATAGGCGAAATTGAACGCACGGCGCAACCGCGGGTCCTTGAATTTGTCGCGCCGCGTGTTGAACGCGAACGCCTGCATGATGCCCCGGTTGCGCTGCGGAAATTCCTCGAGAATGACTCGCTTTTCCCTGACTGCCGGAAAATCGTAGGCGGTGGCCCAATTCTTGGCGACGTTTTCCGTGCGCCAGTCGAGATGGTCGGCTTTGAAAGCCTCGATCGCCACCGTCGCGTCGCGGAAATATTCAAACCGCAGCTCATCGAAATTGTCGCGGCCGATGTTGACGTTGAGATCCTTGGCCCAATAGTCCTTCACCCGCTCGTAGACGATGGTGCGGCCGGCGACGAACTCCTTGATGCGGTAAGCGCCGTTGCCGAGCGGCGGCTCGAGCGTGGTCGCGCCGACGTCGCGTTTACGGCCCGAAGCATCGGTGCCCTCCCACCAATGTTTCGGCAGCACGTTGAGCTGACCCAGGATCAACGGCATTTCGCGATTTCCCGGAGAGTCGAAGATGAAGGTGACCTCGCGCTCTCCGGTCTGCTCGATTTTCGCGACGTGCCGGTAATACGCCGCCATCCCCGGGCTGTGCTTTTTGAAGGCCTGCATGGAGAAGATCACGTCGTCGACCGTGATCGGCTTGCCATCGTGATGGCGCGCGGCGGCGCGCAAACGGAAGCTCGCGGAGCTAAAGTCGCTCGGATGGCTCACCGCCTCGGCGACGAGCCCGTATTCGGTCGATACCTCGTCGAGCGCGGACGCCAGCAAAGTATCCGAGATCATACCCGCGCCCGCCGCGATCGAGCCCTTGAGCCCCGCGACGACCTCGTTGAAGTTGTCGAAGGTACCGAGCGCCATCAACCGCACGCTCCCGCCCTTCGGCGCACTCGGATTGACGTAATCGAAATGCTTGAAGCCGGCCGGATACTTCAGCTCGCCGAACAAGGACAGGCCGTGGCGCCATTCGAGGTTGCGCTCGCCGTTGCGCTCTTGAGCATACGCGCTTCCCGCGAGGAGCGGCAGTCCAAATCGGCCGAGGATCGGAGATAGAGCTGCAAGAACGCCGGCGCGAACGACGAGACGACGGGTGAGGCGCACAGAGACCTCCGGGGCGAGAATAGGCATCGGCCGCATTATGTCCGATCCTGCCGGGATCGGAAGCGAGAGAGCTGCGGGCCGAGCATCACTTCACTATCACCTTATAAGTAGGCCGCGACAGCGCCCGCGCCATGCAGAGGACCCGCCCAAAGGCGTTCATTACCAAAACTTAAACTGGGAGAGACGACCCGTTCATGACGAAATCTTAAAGCCAGTGCGCCTTGGCGACATTGACGTACCTCAAACGCAGAACGGATGCCTTTACTGCGGCTTCGCGCCACCTCCGGCCTCGGCTGCCTTGGGAAGCGGCGCCGGGTTGTCCGACAGCGAGTTGAGATAGGCGATGATGTCGGCGCGCTCGGTGCCGCGCTGGATGCCGGCAAACGTCATGTTGGTGCCGGGAATATAGCCGCGGGGATTGTTGATGAACTGGCTCAGGTCGTCGATCGTCCAAGTGCCGCCCTTGGCCTTGAGCGCGGCGGAATAGTTGAAGCCCGCCTCCGACGCTTTAGGCCGGCCGATTACGCCCCACAAATTGGGGCCGACCAGGTTTCGCCCGCCCTTGTTGAAGGTGTGGCAGGCTTGGCATTTCTTGGCCGCGTTTTCGCCGCGGCCGGTATCGGCGTTGGCGAGGAGTTGCTCGATCGATTGCTGTTTTTCCTGCTCGGCCGGTTTGCCGGCCGGTCCCTGTTCCGGCACGACGATGTCGTAGCCGGGCTTGGCGGGCTTCACCGGCGCGAAGATGGCGCCAGCGGCGATGTTGATCGAGAGCAAGCCGAGGCAGGTGCCCAGGATCGCACCGAGGATTTTGTTGACTTCAAAGGAGTCCATCGCCTCGAGACCCGCGCGGAAGGCAAGGGAAAATGGCGGCAGCCGCGGATACGGCGGCGCACAAATAGCCGGTTTGCCTCGGCTCTGGCAACCCGTATAAGCCCGGTGCGCGCGTCATCCTCATCCTGAGGAGGGCGCGTGAGCACCTGTCTCGAAGGATGTGGATGACGCGCCTCCTCCTTCGAGACGGGCCCCGTAGCGCGTCGAAGACGCGCGTAAACGCGCTTTAAGGCCCTCCTCAGGGTGAGGCGCACTGCCCTATCGTGCGCGCAAGCCCCCAGCCGGCCGAGACCGAGCAATGGCCGACGTTCTCATTCTCATCCCGGCGCGCATGGCTTCGACCAGGCTTCCCGGCAAGCCGCTCCTCGACATTGCGGGCGAACCGATGATCGTGCACGTCATGCGCCGCGCGCAGGCGGCGCGGCTCGGGGAGGTGGTGGTGGCGACCGATTCGGACGTGATCGCGGCCTGCGTCGAAAAGGCCGGCGGACGCGCGGTGATGACGCGCGCAGACCACGCCTCGGGGTCCGACCGCATTTTCGAGGCGCTTGCGGTCGCCGACGCGCAGCGCAAGATCGCCATCATCGTCAACGTGCAGGCCGATCTGCCGACGATAGCGCCCTCCGACATTGCCGCCGCGATCGCCCCGCTCGCCGATCCGGCGGTCGACATCGCCACGCTCGCGGCCGAGATCACATGGGCGCAGGAGCGCACCGATCCGAACGTGGTGAAGCTCGTCGGCACACCGGTTGGTGAGCGGCGGCTGCGCGCGCTCTATTTCACGCGCGCCGCGGCGCCCGCGGGTGAGGGACCGCTCTATCATCACATCGGGCTTTATGCCTTTCGCCGCCCCGCGCTCGAGCGTTTCGTGGCGCTGCCTCCCTCGCCGCTCGAGCAACGCGAAAAACTCGAGCAGCTGCGCGCGCTCGAAGCGGGCATGCGCATCGACGCAACGATCCTCGACAGCGTGCCGCTCGGCGTCGACACACCCGCCGATCTCGAGCGCGCGCGAGAGATTCTCGGGCGGGGCAAGGAAGGCCCGTAGCGCGGCGTGTGCCGGCGCAGCGCAGCATGAGCGTAGCGGAATGATGCGCTGCAGACACCGATCTCGGGTTTACCCGAGATCGGCGCTTAGATGCGCGCAAGTCGGGTTAAACCCGACTTGCGTGGACCGTCGCGGTCCGTGGCGGTCCCGGATCAGCGGTGCACCGCTACGCACTGCACTGCATCCGGGACACGCAGAGCCGAGGGCGCACCGAGCGGTTGACTCGTAGCGCCGGCGTGCGTACCGGAACGGGCCATGACCGCCAAAAAGATCGTGTTCCAGGGCGAGCCGGGAGCGAACTCCCACCTCGCCTCGCGCGAAGTCTATCCGGACCACGAACCGGTACCCTGCGCGACCTTCGAGGACGCGTTTGCGGCGATCAGCGCGGGCGAGGCCGAGTTCGGCATGATCCCGATCGAGAACTCGATCGCCGGCCGCGTCGCCGACATTCATCATCTGCTGCCGGACTCCGGGCTGCACATCGTCGCCGAGCATTTCATGCCGGTGCGGCATCAGCTGCTGGCGCCGAAGGGCGCAACGCTCGCCGACATCCAGACGGTCGAGAGCCACGTGCATGCGCTGGGCCAGTGCCGCAAAGTGATCCGCAAGCTCGGCATCAAGCCGGTGGTCGCGGCCGACACCGCGGGCTCCGCGCGCGAGGTCGCGGAGATCGGCGACAAGACGCGCGCCGCCATCGCCTCGCGCCTGGCAGCGGAGATCTACGGTCTCGACATTCTGGCGCAGGACATCGAGGACGAGGA
>JBJMTU010000113.1:0-4114 GCA_045811545.1 Xanthobacteraceae bacterium
AAAAATCCGTTCAACCGCCTACGCCGGCGCGACCGAAGCCGGGCAACCCGCCTGCGCTGCGTCCACCCTCGATGACCACGGGCGTCGGCCGCTCGCCGCGGACCTCCTCGCGCCGGCGAACGGCCTCTGCCTCGAGCAGCCTGCCCACGCCGGTCGCCTGCGTCTTGTATTGCACCGCCTCGGCGGGAGTGATGCCATCGAGATCGCCGTTGGGCGCAAACACCCAGTCCCTGGCGGCGGTCTCGCTGCCGAGGGCGACCTTGGCTTGGGCCAGCAGATCCCGTAGCGCCCGCGCCATGATCGGATCGAGCGGCGTCACCAGATTGATCCGGCACGCCACCGGCACCTTGAACCCGATAATGGCGCCGCAGCCAAAGGCGACCAAAGCGATCAAGGGAACATCTCCGAACGAAGGCGGGGCGCCCTCGAGTTTCTCCGTGAGTGCGTACTGGATCGATTGAGCCGCGCCTGCGGCAAGGCCCACGGCGATGCCGAGGATGATGGCTTCGCGCACGCGCTGAGACCGCTCGATGCGCCGCACGTCGCCGCCGAGCGAGCTTGCGAGCACGGCGCTCGCGGTCGCGCCGACCAGCACCCAAGGAAGTGCGGTCGCGATCCGGATCGGCAAAAAGCTCCACCTCTCCGTGGCTGAATCAATCGCGGTGCCGGCGACGAATGATTTGAGGGCGTGCACCATCGCCGACAGCGACCGCCAAACCTGCGGGAACTGATCCGAAATGACCGTGGCAGCGATGATCACGCCCCACGTCACCAGCCCGGCCTTGATGGCAATCGGGATCAAACATCTGGGGGAGCCCTCACGCCAGGCTTTCTCCTCGATCTGGGCGGCGCGTCCCTTAAGTGCGATGAAGACAGCGCTACCGTACATGAGGGCGGCGGCGATTGCGGGGGACAGCGCACCGATGACGGTGTCAGATACGTCTGTGCCCTTGCCCATCGCCCAGCGGCCGGCGTCCATGGTCAGCCAAAACACCATCGTGATCAGCGCGACGAGGAGAGCGGCTGGAGCTACGATGTCGAGCAGGCGGCGTCCGCCGGTCTTCGGGATGCGGAAACCGAGCTCCTCCAGCGTCTGATCGATGTCGCCTTCGCGATCCGCCTGCTGCAGGAGGCCCCAGCTGATATAGGCGTAGACGCGCTTGAGCAGGCTGTCGACCGAGGTCAGGAGATTCTCCTCGCTGTCGCTGCCAGTCGGATTGTTGAGCACCGCCTCGACGTCCGGCCGCAGCGCGCGGTAGCTCGCCAGGATGGCCTTGAAGTCCTCCTCGAACGGCTCGAACGCCGCCCTTTTCAACGGGTGTGTGGCGCCGGCACCCATCTGCCGCAGCGACACCATGAGGACTGCCGTGCGCGCCCAGCGATAACGCAGCGTTCCGGTCGGAGCTTTGAGGTTCTCCAGCAGCCGTTCCCTGGTGGCCGGGTTGTCGACGAGACCGAGCTGGCTCGCGGGCGGGTCGTAGCGCGCATCCTCGAGCACGCCGATCGTCCGTTCGATGCCATCCGGTACCAGGAACCAGGCATGGACCCAGCGCCGCAGCCACTCCTCGAGGACGTTGAGCCATTTCACGGAAGCGGGGGCGGCGCCGACACCGGTCAGAACGAGGGCAATCAGCAGCGCCCAAGCCTTGGGCGGGAAGTCTTTGAAGCCCACATCCCCCAGGGCTTCGATCATGGTCGGGCCAGGAGCCACGAACAGGGCGTACAGCACGATTAGTCCAACGACATAGGCCAAACGCGCCTTTCGATAGGTCGACCGCAGAAACAGGTAGCGCAGCGGATCGACCGTGCGCGGCAAGGTTTCTCGTTGGGGGAATGACGGTTCGTTGAAGCGATGCCAGGCATGGGCCATCACGACCAAAAGGCCGATCAGGAAGAAGATGGACCAGAAATGTTCCACGGTAAGAACTCCTGCGGCCGGCTCCTCCTCAGGAGGCGCTCGCGTCAGCGCGTCGTGACTGCGGCCCTCGCATGCGGGCTTCGATCTCTGCGATCGTTTCGTCGAGCACCACTTGGCGGGTCAGCCGGCAGTGCATCGTCTGGGTGGCGTCGAACCTCCCGGTCTCGAACAGCTTGTTCGCCGGCGCGCCTCCGCCGCACCATCGAAAGTAGCGGCACTCGCGTTGGCAAGCTTCCACACCGCGCCGGATCTCGCCGCTGATGGTGCGGTAGAGCGCGGCATGCTCGAGGTCGGCGAGGCGGTGCGTCGCGACGTGACCAAAAGCAAAGCCATCGAATCGCGTATGGCGCATGCCGAGGAGCTCGGGCGAGAAGGTCGACATCGTGCCGTCATGGCCCACGCTGACGATGGCGAACGGCAGGTTCTGCTCGTCGCTCGCGGGCTCCTCGGAGAGGAGGAGCGCGATCGCGCTTTCGAGCTCGCGCACCTTCAGCTGTGCCGGCGCCGCCCAGACCAGCTCGAAGAAGCGCTTGATGAACTGCCTGAACTTCATCTCCACGCCGCGCCCGGCGAGCGAGGAGCCAGTATTGACGCCTTCGATTTCCTCGATGTTGAAACCGACCTCCCTGATCCCGTTGCCGACATAGAAGTCGAATAGCCGGTCGGGATGGTCGAGCGCGGGCTCGGTCAAGACCGTGATCACGTGAAACGCCAGCCCCTGGTCCTGCAGCAGTCGGGCCGCGCGCATCGCCTTGTCGTGCGTTCCACGCCCTCGGCGCGTGCGCCGGTGGGCGTCGTGGAGATCCGCCGGACCATCGATGCTCAAGCCGACCTTGGCTCCCGTTCGCGCGAAGAACCACGCCCAATCCTGGTTGAGCAGGAGGCCGTTGGTCTGGAAGCAATGCTCGAGCTGCACCGTGGCGGGACACCGCTCTGCCATCAGCGCGAGCGCGTCCTCGTACCACGTGAGCGGAACGGTGAGCGGTTCTCCGCCATGCCATGCGACCTCGAGCTTGCGATCGAGGCGCGCGCTCTCGAAAACGCGCTGACACACGAGGTCGAGCGTCGCGAGGCTCATCCGCGCCTGGGACGTGCGGTCGGGAAGATAGCAGTAGGAGCAGTCGATGTTGCAGAACGGCGTCGGCTGCAAAACAAGCAGCCGCAATCGCGGCTTTGAGGGATCAACGCCGGTGCCGTTGGGCGCGGCCACGGCGGGCCTTACCGATTTCGCCACTGCGCGATCTTCGCCTCCGGCGGCAGATCGCGCAGGAGCGTCGGGTCGCGGAGGCGAACCCGCTCGACGATCGCCGCGACTCGCGCCGACAGCTCCTGGTCGCCGGCGCTCGGCTCGACCGGGAGCCGGCTCGCACGCGCATCGCAGGCCAAAGCACATGCCACCGCCGCGACGATGGTGACAACCGCCGCGCCCTGAAGCGAGGCCGGACGATCAAGCTTACAACTCATCGCTTGCACTCCCCCCGGTGGTTTTCATAGCCGGAGGTACAGCCGCGCACATCAACCTATGCGAGTAGGCTCCGGCATCTGCGCCTGTCAAGCACATTAGCATACTGCTGAAAATGCAGCCAAGTAAGGTCGTATCCGGGTTTGGCACTCCCTCATGAGTTAGAAGCGAGCCTGGCGGACCCGCATTGCCGGGCCGGCGTTTGTCGACCGGATCCTCAAGGACGAGAAGCCCCCCCGACCTCCTTCCAGCAGGCTACCAAGGTCGAGCTAATCATTAACCTCAAGACCGCCAAGGCGCTCGGAGTTGAAGTGCCTTTGCTTCTCCAGCAACGCGCCGGATGATCTAGAGAGCGACGATGACGACCGGTTCTTTGCCCAGCTCTTCGGACACCACCATAGCTTCGGTCAATTCCGCCATGTCCTGCAGCATGGCCTTGCGACGATCGCCGAACCCCGGCGCTGTGGCGGCGCGCGGTCTTGCAGTTTAGACGATTTAGCGTTCGCTGCTCACATTCCCGATGACATGGCCGCCTTCATTTACATGCACATCGGCGCCGTTTGCGGATCCAAAAAAGCGGCACTGCTCCGTGGTACCTCGCACCAGAGTTCAGTCGCCCGCGCTTGGCATTCCGCCGTCAATCACTTGCCATCCAAACCAGTCACACAGTTCCTGTAGGCGCTTGCTATCTTCGTGCCGCATGACGACCAGACCCGACTTGGTGTCCCTCGCAA
>JBJMTU010000114.1:0-7634 GCA_045811545.1 Xanthobacteraceae bacterium
GCCGGACCGCTCGCCGCGGGCCGCGCGGTGATACTCAATCACGCCAAGCTCGCGCCGTCCTCGCCCGGCGTCTACCGAATGATCGATGCAAAGGGCGACGTGCTCTATGTCGGCAAGGCGAAGAACATCCGCAAACGCATCATCGCCTATGCTCGCCCGACCGGCTACGACCCTCGGATCGAACGCATGATTGCCGCGACCGCCGCGCTCGAATTCGTCTCGACCGCGACGGAGACCGAGGCGCTGCTGCTGGAAGCCAATCTGATCAAGCGCCTGCGCCCGCGCTTCAACGTGCTGCTGCGGGACGACAAGTCGTTTCCTTATATCTTGATCACCGCCGACCACTGGGCGCCGCAAATCCTCAAACATCGCGGCGCGCGCAGCCGCGACGGCAATTACTTCGGCCCGTTCGCCTCGGTCTGGGCGGTCAACCGCACCATCACGGCGCTCCAGCGGGCCTTTCTGCTGCGTTCATGCTCGGATGCGTTCTTCGAGAGCCGCACGCGGCCGTGCCTGCTTTACCAGATCAAGCGCTGCTCCGGCCCCTGCACGCGCGAGATCGATTTCGCCGAATACGGCAAACTCGTGCGCGAAGCCAACGCGTTTCTGTCGGGCAAGAGCCAGGCCGTGAAGAATGAACTGGCCGCGGAGATGGAGAAAACCTCCACCGCGCTCGAATTCGAGCGGGCCGCCATCTACCGTGACCGCCTCGCTGCGCTCTCGGCGGTGCAATCCCATCAGGGCATCAATCCGCGTGGCGTCGAGGAGGCCGACGTATTCGCGGTGCATCAGGCGGGCGGCTTCAGCTGTGTGGAGGTGTTCTTTTTTCGCACCGGGCAGAATTGGGGCAATCGCGCCTATTTCCCCAAGGCCGACCGCTCGCTCTCGGCCGGCGAAGTCCTGAGTGCATTCCTCGCCCAATTTTACGATGACAAGCCGTGCCCGCGCTGCATCCTCGTCTCGCACGAAATCGATGAACGTGCGTTGCTGGCCGAGGCGTTGAGCACCAAGAGCGGCCATAAGGTCGAAGTGAACGTGCCGCAGCGAGGCGAGAGAAAGGAGCTTGTCGATCACGCGCTCGCCAACGCGCGCGAGGCGCTGGCGCGCAAGCTCGCCGAGAGCTCGTCCCAGCGCAAGCTGTTGGAGTTGGTGGCCGAGGTTTTCGCTCTGCCGCAGCCGCCGCGGCGCATCGAGGTGTATGACAACAGCCACATCCAGGGCAGCAACGCGGTCGGTGCCATGATCGTTGCCGGCCCGGAGGGGTTCCAGAAGAATCAGTACCGCAAGTTCAACATTCGCGCCGCCGATCTCGTGCCCGGGGACGATTTCGGCATGATGCGCGAGGTGCTGAACCGCCGCTTCAAGCGGCTGATGAACGAGGCCCCGCGGCCCATGCCCGGCGCTTTGAGCCCGGGAGCGCAGGCCGGCGAGCCGATCGATGTCGCCGGCGGGCCGGATGGGGACGCCGAATCACCCTGGCCCGATCTTGTCATTATCGACGGCGGCCGCGGGCAGTTGAGCGCGGCGCAGGAGACGCTCACGGCACTCGGCATCATCGATGTGCCGCTCGTGGCCGTCGCCAAGGGCGCGGATCGCGGCGCCGGCATGGAGACCCTCTTCCTGCCCGGGCGTGATCCATTCAAGCTAAAGCCGCGCGATCCAGTGCTCTATTTCGTCGAGCGGCTGCGCGATGAGGCGCATCGCTTCGCGGTGGGCTCGCATCGCATCCGCCGCCGGCGCGATATCCGCGAAGCGGGGCTGCAGGAGATCCCGGGCATCGGGCCGACCCGCAAGCGTGCGCTGCTCCACCATTTCGGGACGCTCAAGGCGATCGAGCGTGCGGCACCCGCCGATCTCGCCAAGGTGCCCGGCATCAGCGCGGAGACCGCCCGCAAGATCTACGACTTCTTCCATGAGCGCGCGGAATAGCGCTGCCGGTATCGCTACCGGCAGGACAGGCCTGCAGATCCCGAATTCTCGTCCTAGCTATCTTGGAAACGGCAACTGATTGTCACGCTTATGCGCTATGCCGGACGCGGCCGTCGAAAACAGCGGGGGTGCTCACATACCGGTTTGACGCGGGCGCGGGAAAGGTATTCCTTCGATCCATGAATACGGTCACCTCGCGCCAGGTTTCGCCGCGGCAGCTCGCGGTGTCGAACCTCTTGACCTATGCCCGCATCGCCGCGGTGCCGGCGGTCGTAGCCTGTCTTTACTGGCAGGACATTCTCCAAGGTGGCCTGTGGCTGCGCTGGGTCGCGGTGGTTATCTTCATCAGCGCGGGAGTGACCGACGTCCTCGACGGCTATTACGCGCGCAAACGGGGCGAGCAATCCGCTTTTGGCCGCATGCTCGATCCGATTGCGGACAAGCTCTTGGTGGCCTCGTGCCTTCTGATGTTGGCCGCCGACGGAACCATCCGCGGCTGGTCATTATGGGCGGCGATCGTCATTCTCTGCCGCGAGATTCTGGTATCGGGCCTGCGCGAATATCTCGCCGGGTTGCGCGTTAGCGTGCCGGTTACGCAGTTCGCCAAGTGGAAGACGACGCTACAGCTGGTTGCCGTCGGGTTCCTCATTGCCGGCGAGGCGGGCGATGCGGTCGTGCCGGTAGTGACGCCGATCGGGCTTGCCCTGCTGTGGCTGTCGGCATTGCTCACGCTATACACTGGCTGGGACTATTTCCGCGCCGGCGTGCGTCACCTGACCGAGGATTGAGCGGTGAAGCTTCGCTATTTCGCCTGGGTACGCGAGCGCATCGGTAAGCCCGAGGAGGAGATCGATCCGCCGGCGGGCATTGCGACGGTCGCCGATCTCATGACGTGGCTCAGCCAGCGCGGCGAGGAATACGCCCACGCATTCGAGAATCCGAAGGTGATCCGCGCTGCGATCGATCGCGCCCACGTCAGGGCGGACGCAGCCATTTCGGACGCGCGCGAGATCGCCTTCTTCCCGCCGATGACGGGGGGTTAGGACGGGGACGAGGCGGAGACGCAGATGGGCACCGTCCGACTGCAACGCGAGCCGTTCGACGCCGCCAGCGAGGCAGCCGAGCTCCGCCGCGACCGCGGCGATATCGGCGCCATCGTTACCTTCGCCGGCATTTGCCGACAGGACGAAGCGGGTACCCCGCTCGTCGCCATGACGCTTGAGCATTATCCGGGAATGGCGGAAGCCGAGATCGGCCGTCACGTCGAGGCGGCCGAGCGTCGCTGGCCGCTGCTCGGCGTCACCGTCGTACACCGGTATGACCGGATCCTGCCGGGAGAAGACATCGTCCTCGTCGTCACCGCCGCCGCCCACCGCCAGGAGGCTTTCGCCGCCGCCGAGTTCCTGATGGATTACCTCAAGACCCGTGCGCCGTTCTGGAAGCTGATCGAGCTTGCTGGCGGCGGGCGGGTCGGTGAGAGGATGTGGGTCGACGCGAAGCAGTCCGACGATGCGCTGGCCGATCGCTGGATGGGCCGCCGCGCAGCGGAGTGATCTAGGCCGCCTTCTTCCTACCCTTGGGCTGTACCTCGGCAGTGTAGTCGGCCATGAGGTGCTCGGTGATGGCGCCCGGAGTGAACCTCCACTGCGCGATCTCGGAGACGGCCGTGACCTCGGCGGCGCTGCCGGTGATGAAACACTCGGAGAACTGGCTGAGCTCATCGGGCATGATGCGCCGCTCGACCACCTCGATCCCGCGTTTCCTCGCCAGCTCGATCACGGTGCGGCGGGTGATGCCGTCGAGAAAGCAATCGGCGATCGGGGTGTGGATCCTGCCATTGTGAATGAAGAAGATGTTGGCGCCGGTGCATTCCGCGACGCGGCCTTGCCAATCCAGCATCATGGCGTCGGCATAGCCTTTACGCTCTGCGATGTGCTTGGAAATGGTGCAAATCATGTAGAGGCCAGCGGCCTTCGCGCGCGCTGGCGCGGTTTTCGGGTCCGGCCGTCGGTAGTCGGCGAGATCGAGCCTGATGCCCTTGAGCCGCTGCACCGGGTCGAAATAGCTCGGCCACTGCCAGGTGGCGATGGCGAGATGGATCTTGTTGTGCTGTGCCGAGACGCCCATCATCTCCGATCCGCGCCAGGCCACCGGCCGCACATAAGCGTCGGTCTGCCCGTTCTTTTCCAGCACCAGACGCTTGGCCGCGTCGATCTCGGCGACCGAATAGGGAATGTCGAAGTCGAGCAACTCGGCCGACCGCTTCAGCCGTTCCGAATGCTCGGTGCACTTGAAGATTTCACCGCCATACGCGCGCTCGCCCTCGAATACCGAGCTGGCGTAATGCAATCCGTGGGAGAGCACATGCAGCGTCGCCTCCCCCCACGGGACCAGCTTGCCGTCGTACCAGATCACCCCCTCGAGGCGGTCATACGGTTGTTCTGCCATGGCGGTTCCTCTTCGGGGACGTTCGTCCGGCGCCGGTGACGCGCCTTCCTCTTCTGCTTTTGCGTCGCGGGCCGACACCCGGTATGGTTCGGCCGCCCATGAGAGCGCGCTTGCGCCGCGGGCGCAATCCGTTCCGGGTGAAGCTGCGGGTACGATCCTTTCGTGGCGACCTGTTCTCGGATAACAATCTGACCGAAATATGTCAATATGGCTGACCTAACTGCCCCGGTGACGAATGATCGGTCATCGTCCAGCGCCGACCGGGCGGCTCGCGGCCGTGAACCCATTTGGGATGTCATCGAGCTTCTGTTTTTCGCTTATCGGGATTTCATCGGCGACCCCGACGACGTGCTGTCGAAATTGGGCTTCGGGCGCGCGCACCATCGAGTGCTGCATTTTGTCAACCGCAATCCCGGAATGAAGGTTGCGGAGCTGCTCGATATCCTAAAGATCACCAAGCAGTCGCTTGGACGCGTGCTCAAGCAGCTCATCGATCAGGGTTATGTGGTGCAGAAGGAGGGCGCCAACGATCGGCGTCAGCGCTTGCTGTACGTCACCGCGAAGGGCGAGAGCTTGGCGATGAAGCTCGCCGGGCTGCAAACCGTCCGCATCGCGGCCGCGCTCTCCGAGCTCGGGCCGAACGCGCATGAGGCCGCCTGCCGATTTCTCACCGCCATGATCAATGCCGACCACCGCGACGCCGTGCTGCGCTTCATCGCGCGCGCCGACCGGGCGCGGCGGGCGCGCGGCTGAGCCGAGGCCGTAATGCGAGCGACGACGGCCTCCGCCGCTCTTGCCGACGACGCCCCCCATTTGTTGGTGGTCGACGACGACCGCCGCATCCGCGATCTGCTTTCGCGCTTCTTGTTTGCCGAAGGTTACCGCGTGACCACGGCAGAAACGGCGGCTGATGCACGCGCCAAGCTCGCCGGCCTGCGTTTCGATCTCTTGATCCTCGATGTCATGATGCCGGGGGAGACCGGCTTCGATCTCGCGCGCGACCTGCGCGCCTCCTCGAGCGTGCCGATTATCATGCTGACCGCCCGCGACGAAGCCCAGAGCCGCATCGAGGGCCTGACCATCGGCGCCGACGACTATGTGGGCAAGCCGTTCGAGCCGAAAGAGCTTTCGCTCCGCATCGCCAGCATTTTAAGGCGCGCCCGCCCGGTCGCGGCTCCGGCCGTGGAATCGGTGCGCTTCGGCGAGTTCCGCTTCCATCTCGCGCGCGGCGAGCTCAGGCGCGGCGATGAGATCGTGCGGCTCACCGATCGCGAACGCGACATGCTGCGCCTGCTCGCCGCCACTCCCGGTGAGACGGTGCCACGGCAAACGCTCGCCGGCAACGACGGCGCAACCGGCGAGCGCGCCGTCGACGTGCAGGTGAATCGCTTGCGCCGCAAGATCGAGCACGATCCGGCCAATCCGCTTCTGGTGCAAACCGTGCGCGGCATCGGATATCGCCTGGTAACGACACCATGACCACGCTCGACGTCGGGATTGCCGCGCTGCGCTCGAGCCTGAGCGCGCTGCGCTTGGCCGCGAGCCGCGGCTACGAGTTCTATGACCGAACCAGCGCCACGCTGAAAGCAGTCATGCCGAAAGGGCTCTATGCCCGCGCGCTGTTGATCATCATCGCACCTATGGTGGTGCTGCAATCCGTCGTCGCCTTCATGTTCATGGAGCGCCACTACAATCTGGTCACCCAGCGGCTTTCCGCCGGAGTAGTGCAAGACATCGCCACCCTGATCGAGATCGACAAGGCCTTCCCCCAGGAGCAGGCGCTGGTGCGCCGCATCGCGCAAGACAAACTCGGGCTGGTCGTCGACTTTCTGCCGGTCACCGAGTTGCCACCGCCGGGGCCGAAACCATTCTTCTCGCTGGTCGACCAGGCGCTGTCGGAGGAGGTCAGAAAGCAGATCGGCCGGCCGTACTGGATCGATACGGTCGGGCGCTCGGCACTGCTCGAGATTCGCATCAAGCTCGACAACGCGGTGATGCGCGTCTTCGCGCCGCGTCGTGCCGCTTACGTCTCCAACTCGCACATCTTTCTGGCTTGGATGGTGGGCACCTCGCTGGTGCTGATCACGGTGGCGGTCCTGTTCTTGCGCAACCAGATCAGGCCAATTCTGCGCCTGGCGGATGCCGCCGAAAGTTTCGGCAAGGGGCGCGAAGTCCCCGACTTCCGGCCGCGTGGCGCGCGTGAGGTTCGGCGCGCGGCGGTGGCCTTCATCGAGATGAAGCGCCGCATCGAGCGTGCACTCGAGCAGCGCACCGCCATGCTGGCGGGAGTTTCGCACGACCTGCGCACCATTCTGACCCGTTTCAAGCTCGAACTTGCCCTGTTGGGGGACAGTCCCGAGATCGAGGCCATGAAGAAGGACGTCGACGAAATGGGCCGCATGCTGGAGGCTTACATCGCGTTTGCGCGCGGCGATTCGAGCGAGCAATCGGCGCCGACCGACATGGGCGCCTTCCTGGAAGAGCTCAAGGCCGACGCCGAGCGCAATGGTCACAAGTCGAGCGTGCATTTCCACGGCCACCCGATCGTCACGGTGAGGCCGGCGGCATTCAAGCGCTGCCTCGCCAATCTGGTCTCCAACGCCGCGCGATATGCGCCGTCGATCTCGATCACCGGCCATCGCGACCACCGTTGGCTCACCGTAACCGTGGACGATGACGGGCCCGGCATCGCCGCGCATCTGCGGGAAGAGGTGTTCAAGCCGTTCTTGCGGCTCGACGATGCGCGCAATCAGGACGAAGGCGGCACAGGGCTTGGGCTCGCCATCGCGCGCGACATCGCCCGCTCGCACGGCGGCGACATCACATTATCGGACAGCCCGCTCGGAGGATTGCGCGCGACGGTCCGCGTGCCGGTCTAGACCGCGACTGTATCCTCGTCCTCCGCGTCGCGTCGCCGGCGCGGGCGCACACGGCAGACGGCGCCGGGGATCCGGAGAAGATCGTCCAAGAAACCCGACCAGCGCTGTCCACGCGCGAGCGCGCGATCGAGCGCTGCCATGGTACGCGCAAGGCCGGGATCCTCGTCGTTGATCCAGGTGCGCAGCACGTTGGCATAGAGGCAGGCGAGCCCTTGCGCGCGGATCGCGCCGCGCAGCCCGCCCGAAGAAATGCCGGCGGCGGTCAGCATCCATTGCTGCGATCGCACCGCCATGGCGTTGATGGCGAGCGCCAGCGGCGGATCGCGGCGTACGGAGCGCAGCAGCGAGCGCACCGCCTCCTTGTGCGGCGACAAGAGC
>JBJMTU010000115.1:0-5973 GCA_045811545.1 Xanthobacteraceae bacterium
GTTCATGCCGCAAGCGAGCGCGAATGCCTCGCGCCGCGTCATTCCGCCGATTTCGCCGCCCAGGAACGCCCCGGCGAATTTGCCGAAGCTCGCAATCGCGATCAGCCCGAGAGTCATGAGCAACAGGGCGGGCTGCTTCAGCACGGCGAGGTCGGCAGACAATCCGGCAATGCCGAAGAACACCGGCATGAAGAACGCGAGAATGAGACCGCGCAGCTGCTCGTCGATGTGCTTGCTGAGAATCGGCGATTCGCCGATCAGCACGCCGGCGACGAAAGCGCCGAGCACCGTGTGCACGCCGATGAAATGCGTCGTCAGCGCCATCACGCCCATGATCACCAGAATGGTCGTAATCACGGGAAAGTCGCTTTCGAAATTGTCGTTCGTCCAGCGAATCAGGAAATGGACGATCCGGCGCCCGATGGTGAAGCTTGCGATCAGGAAGACGGTGGTCCCCAGCACGCTCTTGGCGACGCTCATGAGGTCGATCGTACCCGCTTGGGCGAGGCCGAAGATGATGGCGATGATCACCCAGCCGATCGAATCTTCGCAGATCGCCGAGGCAACGATGATCTGTCCGAGGTTGCGGCGGGTGAAACCCATTTCACGCACGATCGCCGCCACGATCTTGATCGAGGAAATGGACAAGGCGGTACCGAGGAATAGGGAGGTGAGCAGACGGTGGTCGGGATGCGGAAGAAGCGATTCCGGCAGCAATTGGCCGAGGATGAAGCCGCAAATGAATGGAACGGCGACCCCGGTGACGGAGATGCTCAGCGCCGCCCTGCCAACCTTTCGCACGAGCTTGAGATCGGTCTCCATGCCGGTCAGCAGCAGCAGCAGGAGAATGCCGAACTGCGCAACGCCGTCGAGCATGGCTTTCTGCTCCGGCGCGCTCGGAAAGACGGCGTGCTGCAGGTCGGGCCACAGCGCTCCCAGCACCGATGGTCCAAGCATGATGCCGCCGAGCAACATGCCCATCACCGACGGCTGGCCGATGCGATTCATCGCCTCGCCCAAGAGGCGCCCCACGAGCATCAGCGTGATGAGCTGGGCGAGAAAGATGACCTCCGAGGCGCCGCCCTTGCCGCCCTCGGCCGCGAAGGATGACCCTGCGCCGAGCATCAATGCCAGAATCGCGTAGCCGCCAATGCGCACGCTCGTGCGCGCGGACTTAAGGATGGGAGTGGAGCAGGTCATGGATCGCCGCGGCCCCTCAATCGCTCGGCCAATCAATTGTTCCCATGGGCTAAGACGCCGCGGAATGAGGCCTGCTCGCTCCCGCGCCTGTCAGTGCAATTGCAAATTATTTGCAACAAGGCTATGCACGTGGAAACAGGATTCAGCATGGCTGTCTCATCCGTGCAGCAGAAGCGATCGTCTTCAGTCCCCATTCATGCCGAAACCGGCTGGCGGCGCGGCCGAAGCACGCCCTCGCTCTCCGAAGTCTTCGGCTCGGTCCCCACGCGGCCGCAGGGCCCGCTGTGGAGGAAGCTGCTGGCCTTTCTCGGACCCGGTTACCTGGTCGCCGTCGGATACATGGATCCGGGCAATTGGGCCACCTCCCTCGCGGGCGGGTCGAAGTTCGGTTACGCGCTGCTGACGATCGCGCTGCTGTCCAACCTGATCGCGATCCTGTTGCAGGCCTTGTGCGCGCGGCTGGGGATTGGCGCTGGCCGCGATCTCGCGCAGGCCTGTCGTGACGCCTTTCCGCGCCCGGTGTCGTGGTCGCTGTGGCTGGCCGCCGAGATCGCGATCTGCGCCACCGATCTCGCCGAGGTGATCGGCACGGCGATCGGGCTCAACCTTCTGTTCGGCGTCCCGCTGGAAATCGGCGTCATCCTGACCGCCCTCGATGTGTTTCTCATTCTATGGCTGCAAAACCTCGGTTTCCGCTGGATCGAGGCCTTCATCGTGACGCTGCTCGGGATCATCGCGATCTGCTTCGCCATCCAGATCGCCTTGGCCGATCCTGACATGCGCGCAGTCATCCGCGGCTTTGCGCCCACCACCGATATCGTCACCAATCCGGAGATGCTCTATCTCTCGCTCGGCATCCTGGGCGCCACCGTCATGCCGCACAATCTCTATCTGCACTCGGGCGTGGTGCAGACGCGACGTTTCGGCGACACGGTCCCGGAGAAGCGCGAGGCGATCGGCCTTGCCACGATCGACTCGACCATCGCCTTGATGTTTGCCCTGCTCATCAATGCCTCGATTCTGATCCTTGCGGCTGCGACCTTCAACAAAGTGGGAAAGACCGACGTCGCCGAGCTCGATCAGGCATATGCGTTCCTGGCGCCGCTGCTCGGATCGGCCGTGGCTCCGACTCTGTTCGGTATTGCGCTGCTGTGCTGCGGCATGAACTCGACCGTCACCGCCACGCTGTCCGGACAGATCGTGATGGAGGGCTTCCTCGACATCCGGCTGCCGGCGTGGGCGCGCCGGTTGCTGACGCGCGCCATCGCGATCGTGCCGGCGGCGGCCGTCACCATCTGGTACGGCGAGTCGGGTACGGCGAAGCTGTTGATCCTCAGCCAGGTGATCTTGAGCCTGCAGCTGCCGTTTGCGATCGTGCCGCTGGTGATGTTCACCGCCGACCGGCGCAAGATGGGCGCTCTCGTCGCGCCGTTCTGGGTGACGATGCTGGCGGCGCTCGCGGCGCTGCTCATCATCGCCCTCAACGTGAAACTGATCGCCGATCAGATCCTCGGCTAGGCGACGGCCGAATTCCGGTTCAATGCCCGGATCTTACCCTTCCACCCGCGTCCAACCGTGCGGCGTGAGTCGCTCCTGCGGCAGGAACCGGCCCTTGTAGCCCATTTTTCGCGAACCCTCGACCCAATATCCGAGATAGACATAGGCAAGCCCCATCTCGCGCGCCCGCGTGATGTGATCGAGGATCATAAAAGTGCCGAGCGAGCGCGACGCCTCATCGGAATCGAAGAACGAGTAGACCATCGAAAGCCCGTCGCTGAGCACGTCGGTGAGAGCGACTGCGAGCAGCTCCCCGTTGCGGCTGCCGTCGCTGTCTGCGCGGCGCCGCCGGTATTCGACCACGCGGGTTTCGACGTGGCTGTCCTCGACCATGATGGCGTAATCGAGCACCGTCATGTCTGCCATGCCGCCGTCGCGATGGCGCGCGTCGAGATAGGAGCGGAATACCGAATATTGCTCTGCGGTCGGCACCGAAACCCGCATTTCGCCGACGACATCGTGGTTACGGTCGAGAATACGCCGCATGCTCCGCGTCGGCCGAAAATCCTCGGCCACGACCCTGACCGACACACAGGCGCGGCAGTGTTCGCAGGCAGGCCGGTAGGCGATCGACTGACTGCGGCGGAAGCCGCCGTGGGTGAGTAGATCGTTGAGCTCGGCGGCCCGCTCGCCGACGAGATGTGTAAACACCTTGCGTTCCTCGCGCCCCGGCAGATAGGGGCAGGGCGACGGGGCCGTAAGATAGAACTGCGGAGTATTGCGCGAGTGCTGCGTCACGGCAGTATCGGGGCCGGTACCATCCGATTTATCGCAACCAGGATCGCGCGGGCGATCCCTTTCGTCAAATCCCTTGTTGCTGCATGGGGGCGCGGCGCAAAGCCTCGGCGCGAGCGCGACTGTTGATGACGATCGTGCCGACCAGCATGTCGTGCAACAGCCGCCGCCGTTGATTGAACAAGGCGACGAGAAGAATCAGCGGGGTCAGGAACGAGATCGTAATCCAGTAGACGATGGCGTGAACGGCGCCCAGCACGAAATAGGCGGGCGCGCCGTACCAAGTGCGCATTTCGATATCCATCACCCGCATTCCAATGGTTGCCGATGCCGGGCTGCCGAACGTCAGCCCGTAGTAGCAGATCGCCCAGATCACGGCAGCAGGTGACAATAGCCAGTACAAGAGCCAGCCCAAGCCGAGTGTGAGGAGGCCCACGATGAAAATGAACGCCGCCGCAAACACCACCGGAATGGCGATGATGACGACGTCGATCACGAATGCGATGCAGCGGCGCGACAACACGCCTTCGAAGAGTTCCGGGTTGACGACCGGGTCGTAGGCATGGGGCTTGACGTCGATCGACACACCGATCTTTCTCGGTCCGCCATCGCTCATGTGCAAATATCCTCGCTGTCCATTGTTGCTATGCTTCATATCCCTGCAGATGGAGCATAGACGGTCTTCGCGCGAGAGGCACGGCCATTGTGACATGAACCTCGACCATGCGAGCGTATGCGCGATGCGGTCGCGCTGGCGCACCGGCCGTCGCTGGACGAAGTCGGGCCGATCCTCCGCGGGTAGGAGTTGAAGGCATGAGTATCACCATTGCCGACGTAGAGGCGGCCCGACGCACCATCGCGGGCCAGGTGTTACGCACGCCCATGCTGCCGGCGCCCAAACTTTCCGCGCTGACCGGCGCGGAGGTCCACGTCAAGTACGAGAATCTCCAGGTCACCAATTCATTCAAGGATCGCGGCGCGTTCAACAAGCTTGCATCGTTGAGCCCCACCGCCCGCGCGCGCGGCGTCATCGCCATGTCGGCCGGGAACCATGCGCAGGCGGTGGCTTATCATGCCGCGCGGCTGGCGATTCCGGCCACCATCGTCATGCCGCTGACGACGCCGTTCGTGAAAGTAGAGGCGACGCAGGCGCATGGTGCTGAGGTGGTGCTGGAAGGCGAATCGGTGGCCGAGGCGCAGATTCGCGCTGAGATCATCGCCCGCGAGCGCGGCCGTACCCTCGTCCATCCCTACGACGATCCGTTGGTGATCGCCGGCCAAGGGACTATTGCGTTGGAAATGCTGGAAGAGGCGCCCGATCTCGACGCGCTGGTGATTCCTATCGGCGGTGGTGGGCTGATCGCCGGCAATGCGGTGGCAGCGCGCGCGCGCAAGCCCGCAATCGAGATCGTCGGCGCGGAGGCCGCGCTCTACCCGTCGTTCTGGAACGCGCTGCACGGCGAGAACCGCCCGCTCGGCGGTGCGACGTTAGCTGAGGGCATCGCGGTGAAGAACGTGGGCGTGCTCGCATTGCCGATCGTGCGCGAACTCGTGTCGGAGATCGTATTGGTGGACGAGGCGCATCTCGAGCAGGCAGTCAACGCCTATCTCACGCTGCAGAAGACCATGGCCGAGGGCGCCGGCGCCGCCGGGCTTGCCGCCATGTTGGTCAACCCGGAAAAATTCCGTGGGCGCAAGGTCGGGTTGATCTTGTGCGGCGGCAACATCGACGCGCGCATCCTCGCTTCCATTATGGTGCGGGAGCTCGAGCGCGAGGATCGCATTGTCTCGTTCCGGTTGACCATCCCCGACCAGCCGGGCGTGCTCGGCCAGATTGCCACTCGGCTGGGCCAGCTCGGGGCCAACATCCTCGGAGTCGAGCACCGCCGGCTGTTCCTCGACGTGCCGGCCAAGGGCGCCAAGCTCGACGTCACGGTGGAAACGCGCGATCGTGCGCATGGAGCGCAGATCTTCAATGCGCTCGAGGGCGACGGCTTTCAGCCAATGTGGATCGATACCGCAACCATGATGGAATGACGGCACGAAATGGTTCCGACCGGCGCGTTCTCCCTCCATGATTTCCACGCGAATCGCCCGCACTGAGGGTTCTAGGTCTTGCGCGAGAAGGAACTTCGCATAGCGCTCGTCTGCTTCGGCGGCCTTTCGCTCGCCATCTATATGCACGGCATCAGCAAGGAGATTCTCAAGCTGGTGCGCGCCTCGAGCGCGTTGCACGCGATCGCGGACCGCTCTCGGCGGGCAAAAGCATCCTTCCTCGATGGAGTCGATCGCAGTAAGCCGGAGTACGACACCGAGAGCATCTATTTCGAACTGCTGCGCGAGATCGGCCGTAGCATCGAGATGCGCGTGGTCGTCGACATCATTGCCGGCGCGTCGGCGGGCGGCATCAACGGCACCATGTTGGCGCGTGTCCTGAGCCACGACCTGCCCATGGGTGCGCTGCGCAATCTGTGGCTCGAA
>JBJMTU010000116.1:0-5440 GCA_045811545.1 Xanthobacteraceae bacterium
GTTGGGTTTGCCGCGCTCAGGACCCATCACGTGGTCGCGATCGACCGCTGCCCCATCCTTGCGCCAGCGCTCACAGGGGCGATCGAAACGGCCTGGGACATTGCCGAAGTGCTCGCGTCGACGCGCAAGCCGCTCGATATTCAGGTGACCGCGACCGATATCGGCCCCGATGTCGACGTGCGCGGATCTGGCCCGTTGACGGCACCGCAGACGATGGCGCTCGCCCGCATCGCGGGTCGCCGAAATCTTGCCAGGCTTACGCGCCATGGCGAGATTGTCGCGCAGCGCAGCCCACCTACCCTCACAGTCGGCCGCGCCGAGGTCGTGCTTCCACCGGGCGCGTTCCTGCAAGCGACGAGTACCGGAGAAGCGATTTTGGCGCGAGTGGTGACGGCATACTGCGAAAGCGCCGCAACAGTCGCTGATCTGTTCTGCGGTGTGGGACCGTTCGCGCTACGCCTTGCCGAGCGCGCCAAAGTCACCGCGGTCGACAACGACGAGGGCGCAATCGCGGCCCTACGGGAGGCCGTGGCAGGAACACCGGGCCTCAAGCCGGTCGCAACGCAGCCGCGCGACTTGTTTCGCCGCCCCCTCGCGCGGACCGAACTCAACCAATTCGATGCGGTGGTATTCGATCCGCCGCGGCAAGGCGCGGAGGCCCAGGCACGCGAGCTTGCGGCGTCCACCGTGCCGACGGTGATCGCAGTGTCCTGCAATCCAACCACCTTCGCGCGCGACGCCCGCATCCTCGTCGACGGCGGCTACCGTCTCATGCAGGTGGTACCGGTGGATCAATTCCTGTTTTCGGCACACGTAGAAGTGGTCGCGAATTTCAAAAAATGATTTGCCTGAAAATGGAGCGAGAACTCTTGCCCGCGCGACCTGCCAAATGCAGATTAAGGGAACCGGGAAACGTTTCGAGCGTCAACATGTGCCAGTCTCCGGCGCGATGGGATCACGCCGAAAAAGAGGAGTATGACGCCATGAGAATGCAGGAAATAGATATACACGACTACGCACGACAATTACTGGACGCCCACGGCGACAGGGCCATCGTCGAGGCCGCGCAAAAGGCCTCCGCCTTGGAGCAGCAGGGCCAAAGCGAATAGGCCCAAACTTGGCGGCAGATCGAAGCGGCGCTGAAGTCGATGCGCGGCCCGCACGTGAGCTGAACCGGTCCCGCCGGGGGGCAACCTGCTCCCCGACGCTGATACGCGATCGGAGATTCCGAAAACCTTTACGGGTTACGCGGTACGTTCGACCAGGAACGAGGAGAGCCGAGTGAGTCAGTTGGTGGAATTTCTCTGCAAGGGCGACCATCCAATCGAGGCGACTCTGCGCGAGAAAACGCGCGAGGCTATGAAGGAAGCCATTGCGAGGGGTCACGTTCCGATCAAGTTCACCGACACGCGCGGAGGAACTGAGCTCGTCGTGCCGCTCGACCTGAGCCGCTCCGACCTACGCGCTATTGAGAATAAGAATGGCTCTTCCGAGATCAGAGTCGTCGGAGATCTGACGCTTGATTATGTCCGCGTAACCTGCGTTGCCCGCATCGACCTTGCCACACTGCAAGGCGAGGGGCACCTCGAAGTGCGGTAAGAAGTGACCGGCTGGGCCAATTTCCGTCCCGAGCGCGCCTAGTTCCCCCAGCGTTCCCGCCACATCTGCTCACCGATCGTGCAGGAGATGCGCGGCGCCCTCGCTTGCACCGGCACCAGACCTCGCTGCGGCACCGGCCCCGCGATCTCCAGTACCAGCTTGGTGCGGATCGCCTCCTTGAATTGCTCGCGCTCGCGGATAGGGATGACGAACGCGCCAGGGCCGCCGATGACGCAGTCCTCGAAATAGATATCGAGATTATCGATATCCATCGTGAACGCGTTTGGCCGCTTCAGCATGATCGGCAACCCATTGATGGTAATCCCGGTAGCGAGCACGTCGTCGCGCGCGATCGTGACGAAGGGGCCGCTATTGTTGGCGCCGTCGCCGGAGACATCGATGACGCGCCGAAAGCCGCTATAACCGTTGCCGACGAACAGTGGCTTTGCGAAGTTGAGCGCGCCCGAAATTGACGTGCGCGACGCGCGCCGGTAAGGCGCGCGCGCGATCTCGTTCGCGAAGGCGTCGGCGGCCTCCGGGCCGTCGATGAGCCGCCACGGCACGACGACCTTCTGGTCGTACGGCCCCGCCCATTCGAAATAGGTGACCGCCACTTTGCCATGCTGTCCGCTGCGGAGCGCCTGCATGAAGTCTCGCGACGTGATGCCGGCTATATAGCCCTCGCGTTGCAGCGCCTGTTCTTCAGGATCCATCGAGTAGGACACGTCGACGGCAAGCACGAGCTCGACGTCGACCGGGGTCGCGGCCGGATCGTTGTCCGCAAGCCGCGGGGCCAAGTTCGGTGCCGCAGTTCCACTGGCCGCCAACCATGCGGCGGCGCCGGCGACGAGGATCGAGACCAACGATGCTTGCACCCCTCTCTCCATCAACGGACGATCTCCTCTGTGATGCCTTGCCATCAAGACCGGCGAAGGATGGCAGCCCACTAGTATTGCGGGATCCTATCATCGACTCTCTCGGTCGACACGATCTCAATGCCGAAGCCTGCAAGGCCGACATAGGTGAGCTTGGCGGAGGTGAGCAAGCGGATGGACGTGATGCCCAGATCTTTGAGGATCTGGGCGCCGAGCCCGACCTCGCGCCATTGCCGCGAGCGTGCAACCTCGGAGCCGGTCGAGCCCGCCTGCGGAATGGCATGCGTGGGCACACCGGCCGCGCCGTCGCGCAGGAAGACGATCACGCCTCGACCTTCCTGCTCAAACCGCTCAAGCGAGGCGTGGATCGAGGTCCCGCCCCCAAAGACATCGCGGATGAGATCGGCGCGATGCAGCCGCGCCAGCATGTTTCTGCCGTCGCCGATGCGACCGTAGACAAAGGCCATATGCTGGATGGCATCGAACGGGGTCACGAAGGCATAGCCCGTCAGCGCGCCGATCTTGCTTTGCACCGGGAATTCGCCGATGCGCTTGACGAGCTTGTCGCGCGCCTGACGGTAGGCGATGAGATCGGCGATCGAAATCTGCTTGAGCTTGTGGCGCTCGCCAAACGCCGTCACGGCCGGCCCGCGCATTACCGTGCCGTCGTCGTTCATCAATTCGGCGAGAACACCGATTGGAGGCAGGCCGGCGAGACGGCAGAGGTCGACGCAGGCCTCGGTATGCCCGGAACGCATCAGCACGCCGCCGTCCTTCGCGACCAGCGGAAAGACGTGACCCGGGCGCACGAAATCCGCCGCGCCGGCATTGCCGTTGGCCAGCGCGCGTACGGTATTGGTCCGCTCCTCCGCCGAAATTCCGGTGGTGAGTCCGTGACGCACGTCGACCGAAACGGTGAAAGCGGTGCCGAGCGGCGCGTCGTTTGCCGCGACCATGGGGTCTAGATGCAGACGCTTCGCCTCCTCGGAGGAGAGCGGGGCGCACACGATGCCTGACGTATGGCGGATGATGAAAGCCATCTTCTCGGGCGTACACCGGGAAGCGGCGACGAACAGGTCGCCCTCGTTCTCGCGGTCATCATCATCGGTGACGACCACGATCTCTCCCGCGGTGAAGGCCGCCACCACTGCTTCGACGCGCTGATAGTTCTCGAGCACCTTGGCTCACTCCACTCAGCCGCGGGCGAACGGCCATGGCGGCGTTTCGCCCAGCTGCCCGCGCTGACGCAGATAGTGATCGGCGAGCACGCATGCCACCATGGCCTCACCGATCGGCACCGCGCGAATGCCGACGCAGGGGTCGTGACGGCCCCTCGTACTAATCTCGGTCTCGGCTCCGTAGCGGTCGACCGTGCGCCGGGGCGTAAGGATCGACGACGTCGGCTTGACGGCGAAACGGCAGACGATCGGCTGCCCCGTCGAAATGCCACCTAAGATGCCTCCGGCATGATTTGAAAGGAATATCGGCTTGCCGTCGTTGCCGATGCGCATTTCATCAGCATTCTCTTCGCCGCTCAGCGCAGCTGCCGCAAAGCCTGCCCCGATCTCGACGCCTTTGACGGCATTGATGCCCATCAAAGCCGCGGCGAGATCGCCATCGAGCTTCCCGTAGATCGGCGCGCCGAGACCGACCGGCACCCCTTCCGCGACCACCTCGATGACCGCGCCAACTGAGGAACCGTGCTTGCGGATCTCGTCGAGATAGCCTTCCAAGAACTTCGCCTTCTCCGCATCGGGACAGAAGAACGGATTGCGCTCGACCTCATCCCAGTTCCACCGCGCGCGCTCGATGCTATGCTTGCCCATCTGGATCAGCGCGCCGCGCACCGTCATGCCCGGCACGATCTTGCGAGCGATCGCGCCGGCCGCTACGCGCATCGCAGTCTCGCGCGCAGATTGACGACCGCCGCCCCGGTAGTCGCGGATGCCATATTTGGCATCGTAAGTATAATCAGCGTGCCCAGGCCGGTACTTATCGTTGATCTCGGAATAGTCCTTCGCGCGCTGGTCGACGTTGTCGATGACGAGTCCAATCGGCGTCCCCGTCGTGACCTGTTTGCCGGTCGTTTCGTCAGTGAATACTCCCGACAGAATTTTCACTTGGTCTGGTTCGCGCCGTTGCGTGGTGAAGCGCGACTGGCCCGGCCGCCTTTTGTCGAGATAGGGCTGGATGTCGGCCTCGGTCAGCGCGATGCGCGGCGGGCAACCGTCGACCACACAACCGATCGCCACTCCGTGGCTTTCTCCGAAGGTCGTGACCCTGAAAAGGTGACCGAAGGTATTGAATGACATGGGCTTCTACCCGCCGGCGTGTGGTAACCCGCGTGACCGCCGGGGTCAAATGGCCCCTAGGAAGCGATGAGCGACTGCGGTGATCAGGCGTACCGCGCGAGCTCATTTGCCGAAAACACGTAGACCACGCCTTGGTCGATAGAATAGTGCGTGGCGTCCTGCGGCGGCGCGAGCCCGAGATGCGCGATCAAGGCGCGCGCGGTGCCGCCATGGGCGGCGACGACGGTATCCCTGTCGAGACTTTCGTACCACCGGCGTATTCGAACCGCCACTTGTGCATAGCTCTCGCCGCCGGGCGGCATGAAGCCCCACTTGTCGGATTCGCGCTCGGCAATGACGTGCTTATCGCGTGCCACGACCTCCGAATAGGTCAGCCCTTCCCATTCTCCGAATGCGATTTCGGCAAGTTGTCCGTCGACCGCGTAACCCGCAGGCTCGAGCCCGAGCGTCGCCCGCACAATCTCCATGGTCTTGCGCGCACGCACGAGCGGACTTGAAACGTACTCGAAGCTTTCCGGCGCGCGATGATCGCGGCGGAACAGGGTCTGCAGGATCGCCGCGCAGCAAGCAGCCTGCCCACACCCTGCCGCGTTGAGCGGCACGTCATGCCGACCCTGCAACCGTTGTTCGAGATTCCAATCTGTGAGGCCGTGA
>JBJMTU010000117.1:0-4436 GCA_045811545.1 Xanthobacteraceae bacterium
GGTAAAGGCGCGCGGGAGTAACTCGACGCGTGGGCAAAATCGCTCGCGCGCCGTGCCCACGCGTCGGCAGTGCGACAGGCGATTTTGCCCACCCTGCAAGGTGTGCGCCGGCCGACCTCCCCCGCAAGGGGGGAGGGGACGCACCGAGATTGGGGCGAGAAGCATCGTGAAGCTAGAGATTCTCAAAGCGCTCAATGCCGAGCGCGCGGCGCGCCGCGCTGCGGTGGTCGTCACCGATGTGACGAGCGGCGAGCAGCGCCTGGTCAAGGCGGCGGAACTGGCGCGTGATCCGCTCAAGGAAGTGATCGAAAAGCACATCCGGCGCGGCAGGAGTGGCATGGTGGAGACGCCTGCGGGGAAGGTCTTCCTCACTGTGTACGTTCCGCCCGCGCAGCTCGTCATCACCGGCGCCGTGCACATCAGCCAGGCGCTCGCGCCGATGGCGCGCCTTGTGGGCTACGACGTGACCATCGTCGATCCGCGCACCGCTTTTGCCTCCATCGAACGCTTCCCCGACGTCAAGGTGATCGCGGAATGGCCTGATGTCGCGCTGCCGCCGCTCGGCATCGACCGCTACACCGCCTTCGTGGCGCTCACCCACGATCCCAAGATCGACGACCCCGCGCTCACCCATGCGCTGGCGCGCGACTGCTTCTACATCGGTGCGCTGGGCTCGAAGAAGACGCACGCGCGCCGCATCGAACGGCTCAAAGCGCAAGGCCTATCCGACGGCGCGCTCGCGCGCATCCATGCGCCGATCGGTCTCGAGATCGGTGCGGTATCGCCGGCCGAGATCGCGGTTGCGATCATGGGCGAGATCACGGCGGAGCTGCGCCAGTCTGCGGAGAAGACGTCATGAAGTTCGGCGCCGTGCCGGTCGAGGAGGCTGAGGGCTGTGTCGCGGTGCACTCGATCCGCCAGAGCGGCCTGGTCCTGAAGAAGGGCACCTTGATCGGCAAGCCCGAGATCGCCGCGCTCAAGGCTGCGGGCATCGGCGAAATCGTGGTCGCGCGGATCGAGCCCGGGGACGTCTCCGAGGACGCGGCCGCGGCCGAGATCGCGGCGGCGGTCGCGGGCGAAGGGGTACACGTCGAGCGCGCCTTTACCGGCCGCGCCAACCTCTTCGCCGAGACCGCCGGCGTGCTGGTGGTGGACAAGGATGCTGTCGACCGTCTCAACCAGGTGGACGAGTCGATCACGTTCGCCACGCTGCCGGCCTACAAGCCGGTCGTGGCCGGCGAGATGATCGCCACGGTCAAGATCATTCCATTCGCGGTCGCCGAGAAAGCGCGCGATGCCGCGCTCGCAGTCGCCGCGCGGCCGCTGGTGCGGATCGCGCCTTACCGCATTCGCAAGATCGGCGTCGTCTCCACGATGCTGCCGGGCCTCGCCAGCAAGGTCATCGAAAAGACCTTGAAAGTGACGGAGGAGCGTTTGGCGGCAGCGGGCGCGACCATCGTTGCCGGGCGGCGCGTGCCGCACGAGCAGCACGCGCTCGCGCGCGCCATGGAAGAGGTGCTCGGCGAGGGCGCCGAGCTCGTCATCGTATTCGGCGCATCCGCCATCGCCGACCGGCGCGACGTGATTCCCGCCGCGGTCGAGGCGATCGGCGGGCGCATCCAGCATTTCGGTATGCCGGTTGACCCCGGCAATCTCCTGCTCGTCGCCGCCGCGCGCGGCCGTCCGGTGGTCGGCGCGCCGGGCTGCGCGCGCTCGCCGAAGGAAAACGGTTTTGACTGGGTGCTCATGCGGTTGCTCGCCGGGCTCGAAGTGCCGCGCACGGCGATCACCGGCATGGGCGTCGGCGGGCTCTTAATGGAGATCGTCACGCGGCCGCAGCCGCGCGCGGAGCCGCCGGCGGCGGCGGGGCGGCGCATCGCCGCGGTCGTGCTCGGTGCCGGGCGTTCCACCCGAATGGGCGGACCGAACAAGCTGCTCGCCGAGATCGCGGGCCGGCCGCTCCTGCGCATCGTCGTGGAGGAAGCGCTCGCCTCACGCGCCAACCCGGTCATCGTCGTGGTCGGGCACGAGCGCGCCGAGGTCGAGAAGGCGCTCGCGGGCTTGCGGGTGCAGCTTGTTCACAATCCGGACTTCGCGCAGGGGCTGGGCACTTCGCTCAAGGCTGGAATCGCCGCCGTGCCGGCGGAGGCCGATGGTGCGATCGTCTGCCTCGGCGATATGCCGCAGATCGATGCAAGCCTCATCGACCGGCTCATCGCTGCGTTCGATCCTGACCGCGGCGCGCTGATCGTGATGCCGACGGTCGAGGGCAGGCGCGGCAATCCGGTGCTGTGGTCGCGGCGCTTCTTTCCCGACCTGATGGCGATCGAGGGCGATGTGGGCGCGCGCCACTTCATCGGCCGCTACAGCGAGGCGGTGGTCGAAGTGCCGCTCGAGGGCAGAGCCGCGCTGGTGGACGTCGACACCCCGGAAGCGCTCGTCGGCGTCAAGGCCGCGATCGAGGGCGCATTCTCGAAATGAATTCCCCCGGCGCAAGCCGGGGGTGAGTCATTTGGCTGAAGTGGTCGCTGGTCAGCGGCCGGGACGGCACCACAAGATAGTGCAGATCGGCACCGGGCTGTTGCGCTCGCATCGGCGCAGAGCGAAGAGCTTGGCGTCAATGATGTCGTAGGCGCGGGCCGCTCCGCTGGAGCCGAGCCCCGTCGCGTAACAGGCCCACGCCGAGGCCTCGGACGACGCCAGCGTCAACAATGAAGCGGCAACGGCAAACGCGGCGATAGTCCGTCCCATCTGGTTCCCCCCAGGCTCAAGGCCCGGTGCTCCGGGCAACACTTCCTGCCCGTTTCATTTGGTCAAAATGAGGGCGGCAGCGTTTTCCGTCAGCTCACTTGGTTAATCGCGCGGCGGCGCGCCGCATTGACTGCTGCTGCGGCTTTCGCTGCACGGCTCGCTTGGCAAATCAGCGCACCGTCGGCAGCGGCCTACCCGGCCGCAGGCGTGGCGGGTGCTGTGTCCCAACTTTTTTCCGCTCGTTCCGCTCTTGCCTCGGGGGCTTGCGCCGGGAGGCCTGCGCCGATATATTATGACTGACCAGTCAGTCAGTTTGCAAGGCTGGACAGGCATGGTCGCAAACCCAAGAAAGACAGCAAAGCGAACCGCCGCAGGTCGCCGCAAAGGCGCGCCCGCGCCGGATGCGCGTGTCGCCCGGCGCGAGAAGCGACGCGCCGCCATCCTCGACGCCGCCCTCGAAGAATTCGCAGCGCGCGGCTTTGCGGCGACGCGGCTCGACGATGTCGCCCGCCGCGCGCGCATCGCCAAGGGCACGATCTACCTCTATTTCCGCGACAAGGAGAGCCTGTTCCAGGAACTCGTGCGCACGATGCTCAGCCCACTCGTGGGCACGATCGCGGCCGCGCCGCTGAGCGAGGTGCCGATCCGCTCCGTGGCCGAGATGATCGTCGACGTGTTCGTCCGAGAAATCTACGGCACGCGGCGCAAGGACGTGATCCGCCTGATCATCTCCGAGGGCCCGCGCTTTCCCAAGCTCGCCGAGATCTACTATCGGGAGGTCATCGCGCGCGTGCTTCCGGTCATTCGCGCGCGGCTGACGCTTGCGGTGGAGCGGGGCGAGCTTTCCAGCGACGCGCTCGCCCGCTTTCCGCAATTGCTGGTCGCGCCCGCGCTCGTCGCCATCATCTGGAACGGCCTGTTCGGGCGCTTCGCGCCGCTCGACATACGCGACCTCATGCGCGCCCACCTCGATTTGCTGTTCGGGGAAAGGAGCGCCACATGAGCGATCTGCGCTTCGCGCTCGGATTGCTCGGGTGCCTCGCGCTCGCCGGGTGCGACAACGGCAAGGAACCGAGCTTCCAGGGCTGGATCGAGGCCGAGCTGATCTTCGTTGGTCCGGATGAGACCGGGCGCATCGAGACGCTCACGGTGCGCGAGGGCGATCAGGTCGAGCGCGGCACGCTGCTTTTCACGGTCGACCCCGATCTGCAGCTCGCGGACGTCGCCATGCAGGAGGCCGCTGTGAAGAACGCGCAACTCGCCTACGACCGCGCGCACCAGCTTGCCAAGACGCAGGTGGGGACACAAAAGGCTCTCGACGAGGCCGAGGCTGCGCTGCGCACGGCGCAGGCGAGGCTCAACTCGGTGCAGACGAGGCTCGCGCGCCGCAAAGTGTTCAGTCCGGTCACTGGCTCCGTCCAGCAGATCTACTATCGCGGCGGGGAGTTGGTTCCGGCTGGAAAGCCGATCCTCGCGTTGTTGCCTCCCGGCAACCTCAAAGTGCGGTTCTTCGTGAACGAGGCGACGCTGCCCAAGCTCAAATTCGGCGACCCCGTCACCGTCACTTGCGGCGGCTGCGACGGCGACATCGTCGCCAAGATCAGTTTCATCTCGCGCGCGTCCGAATTCACGCCGCCGGTGATCTACAGCATGGACGAACGCTCGAAGCTCGTGTTCTTGATCGA
>JBJMTU010000118.1:0-20618 GCA_045811545.1 Xanthobacteraceae bacterium
CACCGAGCCAGAGCCGAACCTGAACGGCCGCAAGATCGAGGCGATGCGCGGCAAGGTGTTGGGCGGCTCGTCCTCGATCAACGTGATGGCTTACACGCGCGGCCATCGCGGCGACTACGATCGCTGGGCGCAGAAGGGTGCGCGGGGCTGGTCCTATGCCGACGTGCTGCCCTACTTCAAGCGCTGCGAGCGGTGGGAAGGCGGCGAGAACCGCTGGCGCGGTGGAGCGGGGCCGGTCGGCACGCAATACGCAAAGACGGCCGATCCGCTCTACGACGCCTGGACCCAGGCCGCCTTGGCGGCAGGCTTGCCCGTCACCGACGACTATAACGGGAAGCAGCAGGAAGGCTTTGGCCGCGGCCAATACACCATCCGCGACGGCTATCGCGCCTCGGCCGCGCGCGCCTATCTCAAGCCCGCGCGAGCGCGGGCAAATCTCGAGGTGGCGACGCGAGCGCATGCGACGCGCGTGCTGATGCGCGGCACGCGCGCGATCGGCGTCGAATACAGCAGAGGCGGCCGCATGGTGCAGGTCGAGGCGGAGCGGGAGGTGATTCTCTCCGGCGGCGCGTTCAATACCCCGGCGCTGCTCATGCTGTCAGGGATCGGGCCGGCAGCGCATCTTCGCGACATCGGCATCGGGCCTGTGGTCGATCTGCCGGTCGGCAAGAACCTGCAGGATCACCTCGCGGTGATCGTCTTTTTCCGGCGCTTGGACGAAAGCACGTTCCTCAAGCAGATGCGTTTCGACCGCATGGCCGTTGCCATGCTCCGCGCCTACTTCTTCGGCACCGGCCCCGGGACCGTGGTGCCCGGCGGATTGCACGCTTTCATCAAGACGCGGCCCGAGCTTGCGGTGCCCGATATCGAGTTCATGTTCCGCGGCGCGCCGGCGGCGACGCATCTGTGGTTGCCGCTCGTCCGCGCGGCCTATGTCGACGGCTACGGCATTCGCCCGACGCTCTTGCATCCGGACAGTCGCGGCGAAATTCTGCTGCGCTCGGCCGATCCGCGCGCGGCGCCGCGCATCGTCTACAACTTCTTTTCCGTGCCGGACGACCTCCCGCGCTTGCGCGAAGGCGTCAAGCGCGCTCGCGATGTGGCCTATCAGAGGTCGATGGCGCCTTATCGCGGTCCGGAGACCTCGCCCGGCGAAAACGTGAAGACCGACGCCGAGATCGACGCTTGGATCAGGCGCACGGCGATCACGGCACATCATCCCTGCGGCACCTGCGCCATGGGAACGGGACCCGACACGGTCACCGACCCGCAGCTCCGCGTGCATGGGGTGGAGCATCTGCGTGTGGTCGACGCCTCGGTCATGCCCGATCTCGTTTCCGCGCACATCAATGCTTGCGTGCTGATGATCGCGGAGAAGGCGGCGGACCTCATCCGCAACAAGCCGCCGCTGCCCCCGGACAACGACGCGTGAGGCCATGCAACATGCGACCCTCGCCCCGCGAAGCGGGGAGAGGGTACAGAGCGCGCAGCGCTAGCGTCCGAAGGCGGCCTTGGCGCGCTCGCGCACCGCTGCCGGAGTGTTCAGCGTTTGCGCGACGAGGCGCTCGAGCTGTTCGCCCGGCATCGCGTCGAGCTCCACGCTCAGCCGTTGGATCTCGGCGACGAAGTCCGGGTCCTTCGCCATTGCTTGGAACGCAGTGCGCAGGGCTTGTGCGCGCTCGGCAGAAATTCCAGGCGGACCAAGCAGGGAGCGCCCGATCGCGCTGCCGCTCGCGTAGAGTGCAAAGACTTGTTTGTCCTCGGGTGTATCGCCGATCTCGCCCAAGCTCGGTGTGTGCGGCAGTTCGGCGATGCGTTCCGGCGTCGTCTGCAGGATGATCTTGATCTTGTTCTCGCGCAGCCAAGCTTGTTTTCCCACCTTTACCGCCGCCCACGACGAGGACGCGCCGTCAACCTCGCCGCGCTCCATGGCCAGCATTGCCTCGCTCGAGGCCGGATAGCCGCTGATCAGCTTGAACTTGGTGCCGATGAGCGCGTTGAGCAGCCGCGGCACGGTCTCGGCGATCGATCCCGGGCCGGTGCCGGCGAGCGAGGTCTCCATGCGCTTGGCGTCCTCGAGCGACTGCACTTTTGCGGTGTGCCACTGCATGAAGATGTTGTTGCTGGTGGCCACGCGGCCCAGATAGGTGAATTTTCCTGCGTCATACTGAACGGCCGGATTGGCCAGCGCCTGTTCGAGCGCCGCCGATTCGACGATCACGCCGAGCGCCGTCCCGTCCTTGGGCGCGAGTTCGTAGAGATAGTTCGCCGCCTTCAGGCTGCCCGCGCCCGGCATGTTCTGTGCGATGACCGTCGGGTGGCCGGGAATGTGCTTGCCGAGGTGGCGCGCGACCATGCGGCCATAGAGATCGTAGCTGCCGCCTGCGGTGTAGCCGATGACGATCGTGACGGTGCGGCGCGCAAAGAACTGCTCGACCGGCTCGGCGCCGCCGGCGTTGGTCGAAAACAGCAGAAGGAGGAGAACTAAGCTGCGATGCAGGACGGATTTACGCGACACGGCGCGCCTCTGTTCACGAACGAAACATCACCGATTTGCTCAGTATCACCCCTGAGAGCCCTGCATGGATGTTAAGCACGCACAGAGGCTGCTGATAGCCTTCCCAGCACCTCGCCGCGACGATAATATTGCCGCATGCGCTCGATTGAGCCGGCGCTGGCCGCAAGCTGCCGCGCATAACAATTAATGGAGGAAGCCCATGGCCCGAAAATATCCGCATCCCGAGGTGAGCCGGCGTAAGTTCCTGGCGGGAGCCGCAGTGGCAGGTGCCGCCACCGCCGTGCCGCCGGCACAGGCCGCAACCACGGCGCCGACGGACGCTGTACCACGGCGGCCCTCCGCGCTGCCGCCCACGATGCGGATGGCGGCGGCCGAGAGTGGGACGCCGAAGGAGTTGTCCGCCGCGCGCATCGGCGGCGTTCCCGGCTCCGACTTCATGGTCGACGTGATCAAGACTCTCGATATCAAATATCTGCCGTCCAATCCGGCTTCGAGCTTCCGCGGCATCCACGAGTCGCTGATCAACTACGGCGGCAACAAGATGCCGGAATTTCTCACCTGTGCGCACGAGGAATCCGCGGTCGGCATGGGGCACGGCTATTTCAAGATCACCGGCAAGCCGCTGATGACGCTGTGCCACGGCACGGTCGGCCTGCAGCATGCCGCGATGGCCGTCTACAACGCGTGGTGCGATCGCGTGCCCGTGATCATCGTCGGCGGCAACGATCTCGATGCCGCCCATCGGCCTCCAGGCGTGCCGACGGTTCACTCCGCGCAAGACATCAACGCGCTGGTGCGTGATTTCACCAAGTGGGACGATACGCCGGTCTCGCTCCAGCATTTCGCGCAGTCGTTCGTGCGCGCCTACAAGATCGCGATGACGCCGCCCTACGGACCGGTCGCGATTTCGCTCGACGCCGCCCTGCAGCAAGAGCCCATGCGCAACGGCGAGAAGCTCTATATCCCGCGCTATGTTCCGACCTCGCCGCCGCAGGCCGATACCGGCGCCGTGAAAGAAGCGGCGCGGCTCCTCGCCAATGCGCAGAATCCCGTGATCGTCGCCGATCGTGCCGCGCGCAGCGAGAACGGCGTTCGGCTCCTGGTAGAGCTGGCCGAGGCGCTGCAGGCGCAGGTGATCGACCAGGGTGGGCGGATGAACTTCCCGCGAACCCACTATCTCAGCCGTCCTCTGACCGCGGTCAATAATGCCGATGTCATCCTCGGGCTCGAGCTCACCGATTTCTGGGCGACGGTGAACGCCTGGATCGACAACGGCGAGCACGGCAAGGGCGTCAACACGAGCAGGGTCAAACCCGATACCAAGCTCATCAGCATCAACGCCTCGGAGCTCTTGACCAAGGCGAACTACCAGGACTTCCAGCGCTTCCAGGTGGTGGACGTGTCGATGGCCGCGGATGCCGAAGCGACATTGCCGGCGCTGATTGAAGCGGTGAAGGCGGCGATTCCCGCCGACCGCAAAGCCGCGATCGAGAAACGCGGCGAGGCCGCGAGGAAGGCCTATGCCGAAGCGCGGGTGCGCACCAAGCAGGCCGCGGCGCTCGCCTGGGATGCGAGTCCGATCAGCACCGCGCGCCTGGTGATGGAGACCTGGGCGCAGATCAAGGATCTCGACTGGTCGCTGGTCGCATCCTCCGGGAACGTGAGCCAATGGCCTCTTCGGCTGTGGCCGATGGAGAAGTATTACCATTGGCTCGGTGCATCCGGCGGTTACGGCGTCGGCTACGGCGCGCCGGCCTCGATCGGCGCGGCGCTTGCCAATCGCGATCTCGGCCGCTTCTCGGTGAGCATCCAGGCCGACGGCGATCTCATGTACGCGCCGGGTGTGCTATGGACCGCGACCCATCACAAGATCCCGCTGCTTGCGGTGATGCACAACAATCGCGGCTATCACCAGGAGGTGATGCACGTGCAACGCCTGTCCAACTTCCGCAATCGCGTGGCGAGCCTTGGCGGCGACATGGGTCCGATCGGGACCAGCATCGAGAATCCCGACATCGAGTATCACAAGCTCGCCGAGTCCATGGGCTGGTGGGCGAAAGGGCCGATCAAGGATCCGGCGCAGCTCGGGCCGGCGATCAAAGAAGCGGTCGCCGTGGTGAAATCCGGCCAGCCCGCGCTGGTCAATGTGTGGACGCAGCCGCGCTAGGGAGGCCGGTCAATGCGCATCGTTCCTGGGTTCAGGCCGGTGGCGCTCGCCGCCGGCCTACTCTTGAGCTGTGGCGGCGCGTTTGCCGCCTCGGCCGAGAAGGGTAAGGCGGCCTACGTCCAGCACGGCTGCTGGCAGTGTCATGGCATGCAAGCGCAAGGCGGCATCGCCGGCCCCAAGCTCGCGCCGGATCCCATGCCGCTCGAGACGTTCACGGCGTTCGTGCGCACCACCAATCGCGCGATGCCACCCTACGCGGAGGCGATCCTGCCGAACGAGGACCTCGCCGACATCCACGCCTATCTCGAAACGATCCCGAAGCCGGCGGACTACAAGGACATTCCCCTGCTTAACCAGTAGCGGGGACGTAGCTCGGTCACAGATCGAGCACCAGCCGCTCGCTCTTGCAGCCGGCGCAACAGATCATGACCTTGATGTTGGAGGCCTGCTCCTCCTCCGTCAAGATGGCGTCGTGGTGCTCGGGGGTGCCGGAAATCACCCGCTGCTCGCAGGCGCCGCAGATGCCGAGCTCGCAGGAATAGTCGACGTCGACCCCGGCATCGAGCAGGACCTGCAGGATGGTTTTGCCTTCGGGAATGACGAATTCCTGTCCGGAGCGCGCGAGTTCGACCACGAAGCCGCCCTTCCTGTCGGCCTCCTGCTTGGGGGTGAAATATTCGACATGGATCTGCGCGCGCGGCCAATCGGCGGTCGCGGCCTCGAAGGCTTTGAGCATCGGGGTCGGTCCGCAGCAATAGAGGTGCGACTCCCTCGGCGCCTCGGCGATGATCGGCTTGATGTCGAGGACCTTGTCGCCGTTCTCGTCGTCGAAATGAAAATGCGCGTGGCCCATCGCTTCGAGCGGTTCCAGAAACGCCATCTCGGCGCGCGAGCGGCAGGCATAGTAGAGTTTCCAGGAGCGGCCGAGCTTGTGCAGCCGCTGCACCATGCACCAAATCGGAGTGATGCCGATGCCGCCGGCCAAGAGGACGACGTGGCTGGCGTTCTCGACCAATGGGAAATTGTTGCGCGGCGCGCTGATCTTGAGCGTCCTGCCGACGCGCAGCTCGTCGTGCACGCAGCGTGAGCCGCCCCGGCTCGCAGGGTCGCGCTTGACCGTGACGGCATAGCTTGAGGGATCCGGCTCAGGCCTGATCAGCGAGTACTGGCGAATGAGGCCGTTCGGCAAATGCAGGTCGATGTGAGCGCCGGGTTCATAGGGCGGTAACGGCTTTCCGTCGAGCGGCGCAAATTCATAGATGTTCGTGTCGCGCGCGGCGTAGCGGATCGCGGTCACGCGCACGTCGATCAAGCTGTCGGCCGTCTTTGCCGGCATGGCCTCGGCCGGTGCGGCCGTCGCTGCATTCACCAATGTTTCTCCTGCACCAGCGCCAGCGTCATCGGGCACCGAAGCTCGTTTGTCAATTATCGGGCATGAGATATGCTTGCTTCGCGCGCAATCCAACCGACGGAAAAGTCTAGCGAATTGCTTGCGAGGACGGCGGCGCGGGGGCCGCTCTGCGCGTGCGATTGCTGAGCCTCGTTCTAATACGTGAGAATCGAGCGCACCGCGCCTTTGCCCACCCCTAGAGCGACTGCAAAAACAAAGCCGCCTCCCGGAGCGATCCGGGAGACGGCTGCATCTGAGGCCTCGCTCTAGGCTGCGGCGGCGAGATTACCGAAGCGTTTGAGGTTCTCGCGCTGCTTCGCGTTGCGCGGCGGCAGCTTGAACAGGCGCGCCGCGGTGCCGCCGAGGATGTTGTGCTTGGCCTTCTCCGAGAGGAAGGGCAGGTCGTAGATCGTCGACGGCAGATCGAAATCCCAGTGCGGATAGTCCGACGAGTAGAGGAGCTGTGTCTCGGCATTGATCATGCGGAAGGTGCACTCCAGCGCCTGGCGGTCCTGAATCTCCATCGGCTGCGAGGAGTAGTACATTTCGCGCATATAGTCCGACGGCTTCTTCTTCAGCAGCGGAGCTTCCGAGGGCCGCATCATGAATTCGTGGTCGAGCCGCTGCATCAGGAACGGCACCCAGGCGAGCCCGGATTCGATCCAGATCACCGGCAGCTTCGGGAAGCGCTCGCCCATGCCGTTGATCACCCAGTTGGTGCAATGCAGGATGTTGTAGAAGGTGAAGCCGAGCGCATGCACCGAGAGGAAGCGGTTGCAGGCGCGGAATACCGGCTCGTTCCAGTTCGGCCCGGAGTGGAACGCGAGCGCGAGCCCGCGCTCCTCCAACATGCGGTAGAGCCGCATATAGGCGTTATCGTTGACCTGCAGGTGCCGCACGGTGGTGACCATGAAGCCGGTCACACCCGGCCGGGCGCCGAAGGCCTCGACTTGACGCACGCAGGCGGCGGGATCGGAAAACGGCAGGCACAGCATGGAGTACATGCGCCCGCCTGCTTCCGGCAGTACCTTTTCGGTGACCCAGCGGTTGTACGCCCAGCAGAGATCCGCCTCCATCTCCTTCTGCGGATGCATGCCGATATTGAGCATGCCGGTCGGGAACAGGCAGGAGTAGTCCACGCTCATCGCGTCCATCCAGCGCTCGCCGAGCTGCACGTCGCGATGCTTGCCGCTCTGCTCCGTCTTCTCGGAACGACGCAGCGGATAGCGGGTCACGCGCCCGCCCATATCCTGGATGAAGCCGGCATTGGTCGGCACAACGGCGCCGCGGTCGGTCATGCCACGACCGCCCATCGTCCACTGCCGGAAAACATCGTTTTCCATGTAGGGCAGGATGTCGTTGTAGTGCTCGTTCTCGTAATGGTGGGCGTCGACATCGACGACGAGAATGTCGTCGAGGTTGCGCTGCACCGCCTGCTTGCGAGCGTGCGAGAGCAGCCGGGTGGTGTTCAACTCATCGACAGAGACGCGTCGGCCGCGTTCAGCGAGGAGGTCCATGGTTGTCTCCTGACGTTTCCAAATGTTGCTTTCGTTCCGGCGGGCGAACCCGCGCTTGAAAACCTAACGGCCGGTCCAGCTCTGCCACATGCCGAGCTCGAAGACGGCGAGGTTGGCCGCCTTGAGCAGGCCGCTCGCCGTGATCATCACGTCCGTGGCGGTGGCACCGCCACGCTGCGGAAGCGGCAGCACCTGCTCGCCCGCTTCAACTTGTGCCGCGTAGGTCTTGCAGACCGCGGCCATCAGCGCCTGCAGCGCCTCAGTGCTAAGCAGATCGCGTCGGCCGCTGGCAAGCGCCCGCTCGAGCTCGGCGGCAAGCCGCTTGGCCTGCGCCGAACCGCCGTTGGGTGCCTCGGCCGCCCGCTTTGCCATCGCCGGACGCTCGACCGCTTTGGCGTGTCCGGCTCGCTTTCCTATCGGCGGCACGGCCATCGCTGCGCGCCGCGCGGTCTTTGCCGTCCTCCTAGGTGAGGACATAAACTTCGTCCCCTTTCTCCACGACTTTGTATTTGCGCAGCTTGAGCTTGCGGTCCGAAACGCATTCGCCGGTCTTCATATCGTATTCGTAGCCGTGCCAGGGGCACACGAAATGCATTTCGGTCTCGGAAAAGTAGAGTCCTTGCGAGGTCTTGTCGGGCAACAGCCGTTCCTCGACCTTGGCGATGGTGAGGCCTTCACAGGCGGGGCCGCCCTGGTGCAGACAGAAATTGCTGTAAGCGTAGAAGTGGCCCTCGTGCCGGAAGATGCCGATCTCGTTGTCTCCGGCGAAGATGATGCGGCGGTCGCCGTCCTTGAACTCGGCGATCTTCCCGACAAACTGCTCGGCCATGCTGCGACGCCTCCTTGAAGGTGCTGTTTCCTCGATTGTCTTCTTTTGGGATGTCCGCCGATCTTCTTGCCGCGCGTCCGCCATCCAGGGACATTTGTATAGTACAATTGGCTGGATACAACCAGCGGCAAGCGTTGGTCGGGCATCCTTAACGACATGCCTTTGCGCAGGGGGCCGGGGCGCAATCAGGCCATCTTGTTGGTCAGCGTTCCGATTTTCTCAATCCAGATCTTGACCACATCGCCGGCCTTGAGGAATTCCCCGCGCGCTGCGCCGACCCCGGCGGGGGTGCCGGTGAGAATGAGGTCGCCCGGGTGGAGGGTCGTGCCACTCGACAATTGCGCGATCTGCTCAGCCAGATTGAAGATCATATGCTTGGTGTTGGAGTCCTGCTTGAGGACGTCGTTGACCCACAGCTTAAGCTCGAGATTTTGCGGGTCGTCGACGTCGTTCGCCGGCACGATCCAGGGGCCGAGCGGGCAGGAGCCGTCGAAGGTCTTGTGCTTGGTCCAATCGGACTTGAACGGAGAAGTGTCGCTGATCTTCGCACGGCGCCCGCGATCGCGCGCGGAGAGATCATTGGCCGCAGTGTAGCCGGCAACATAATCGAGCGCCTTCTCCTCCGACACGTCCTTGGCCGGCCGGCCGATCACCGCCGCCAACTCGACCTCCCAGTCCATCTCGTTCGACAGCCCGGAAATCTTCACCGTGGCGCCAGGATCGGCGAGCACTCGTGATGCCTTGATGAAATGCCACGCCTTAAGCCCTTGGGTATGCGGATCGGGCTCGAGCGGCCGATTCATCCGGCGGGCCATCTCGGCGGCATGGTCGGCGTAGTTGGCGCCCGCGCAATAGATCGCGGAGGGCCAGCGCACGGGCGCCAAAAGTTTGGTGCGCGCCAGCGGCAAGGCTTTGACGCGGCTTTTTCCAGCCGCCGCTTTCCGCAGCACGCCTTTCGCCGTTCTCCAGTCCTCGAGGATGCCGAGGACCGTCGTGTAGGCGCCCTTGCCCGTGAGCTTGGCGGCATCGAACACCTTGTCGTCGATGACCAGCCCAGCCCGGGGGCCGTCGGAGGTCTGGTAAGTCGCGAGCTTGTAGCCGGCCATGTTCATTTGCTCCGTTGCGTGCCATGCCACTCGCGAAAGTTTTTGCTTAATATGTCGATCTTGTCGAGGGCGTAGCTGGGTTGAGCCTTAAGAGCGGAGAGGAAATGATGTAAATGAGGCCGGCGCGAGGGCCGCATCGCTAAAAGGAGAAACGCCATGATCAGACCGAAACGCATCGGTCACGCTACGTTCGAGACGCCGGACCTGGAGAAGGCCATCGCTTATTATGGCGAGTTCATGGGACTGATCCTGGCCGAACGCGAAAAGGATCGCGCCTTTCTCGCCAGCAAGATCGGGCAGCTGGTGATCGAGCTCAACCGAGCGGACCGCGCGCATTGCAGCAAGCTGTCGTTCGAGGTCGCGCCCAATTCCGATTTCGGCGAGCTGGCGCGGGAGCTATCCAAGGATGGCGTGCGCAGCGAGTTGCGCAACGACTCCGTTCCCGGCATGGGCCAGGTGCTGTCGTTCAAAGACGATAAGGGAACGACGATCGACCTGTTCAAGGAGTGGAATTATCTCGGCAAGCACGCGCAGGTCGCCGGTATCGGGCCGCTCAAGCTCGGACACGTCGCCTTCTACACGCCGGATATCCAGCGCACCGTCGCATTTTACGAGCAGGTGCTCGGCTTTCGCGTCTCCGACTGGATCGGCGATTTCTTCTGCTTCATGCGCTGCAATCCGGATCATCACACCGTGAACTTCTTCACCGGTCCGAACGTGACGCTTCACCACATCGCGTTCGAGCTCAAGGATTTCATGCATCTGCAGAACTCGTGTGAGGTCATGGGCCAAAAGCGGATCCCGATCATCTGGGGGCCGTTGCGGCATGGTCCCGGGCACAACGTTGCCACCTACCATCGCAACCAGGATGAGCAGGTCGTCGAGTTCTTCTGCGAGCTCGATCAGATGAAGGATGAGGAGCTCGGCTATTTCGAGCCGCGCCCGTGGCACCACGACACGCCGCAGCGGCCCAAACGGTGGACGCCGGGAAAGACGAGCATTTGGGGACCGACGCCGGAGGACGATTTTCACCGGACGCAGTCGTGACTGAAGCGGCCGTTGTCCTCTACATGTCATGCGTGGGCTCGACCCGCGCATCCATCTTCTTGCCAAGGAGATAGATTGCCGGGTCAAGCCCGGCAATGAGTGCGGACGTGTCCTTACCGACGCATGAAGCCTTCCATAGCGAGACTTGGCTACGGGCGCACCGCCGGCGTTTCGATGGGCATGCCGCGCGCGCGCCACATGAGATAGAGTTCGAGATTGACCATCTCGGCCGCGCCATAGGGATAAGAAATGGCGCGCATGCCGAACAGGCAATTGCGTAGTCGCCGCTGCAGCGATCCGAGTGTTTGCCACTCGAGGCGGTAGATCGGATATCCGGTGGGATGGCCTTGCGGGATCGGAGCGCCGGCAAGCTTTTGGCCCCAATTGTCATCGTGGCACTGAGCGCAGGAGAGATTGAGCTGCCCTTGGCGCTCAGTGAACATGTCGCGCCCGGCTTGCAGGAAAGGCCTTGTGCGCGCGTCGTCCGCGATGTCGATCGGCATCCCGCGCGATTGCTGCCCGACATAAGCTGCGAGCGCGAGCACCTCCTTGCTCTCGAAGGCAAGCGCCGTTGCTTGCTGCTTCTCCGTGCGGCAGATATTGACGCGCTCCTCGAGATCGATGGGTCGTCCGCGCGCCGCATCGAAGGCCGGATAGCGCGCAGCCACGCCTTTCATGCTCGTGCGCGCGTCGCCGTGGCAATCCGCGCATGATTTGGCGGCGGAGCCGTCCTTGCGTTGCCAGAGCGTTTCGCCATCGAGCACCGACAGCATGGCGGGATTGGCCGTGTCGTCGTCCTGCATGGCGCGTGTCTCGCGCGCCATGAATTCGTAACTCGACTTTCGCTCGGCGAGCGGAATTTCGGCGGCGTTGGCCACGGCAGCGCCGAACAAGGCAGTCACGAAAAGGGCAGCCGCCGCGATCATTCGACGGTGATATTGACGGATTCGCTCGCGCTGAAACCGTTGTCGCCCGTCCACTCGAAGCTCAGCGTGCCGCTCTCGGTGGCAACGGTGAAAAAGGTCAGGAACGGATTGGCGGCAATCGCCGGGAACAGCTCGGCGCGGAAGATCTCCTCACCGTTATACTTGCAAACCAGCTCGGTGATGATGTCTCGCGGTATCGGTCTGCCGGTATTGTCGGGACGAAAGCCGGTCTCCATCGTATGCGAGATCATGGTCTTGATCTCGATCACTTCGCCGCGCTTGGCCTTCGCCGGCGCATTGATGAGGGCGCGCGCCATGGTCAGGCTCCCTCGAGGCAGGCGGCAAGCGTCACGATGACTTCGACCTCGTCGGACCAGAACGAGCCGTCGCTCACTTGCGCCACTGCGACGATCTTCTGCGTATCGGCAAGACGGATGCGGGTCGACACGCTCGCCCGTCCGGCGCGTGGACCGAGGTGAACGCCGATCACATTCGGTTGCGGATTTTTCTCGGTGAACACGTAGATGGCCTTGACGTGGTCCTCTTGCGTCATCGGGCTTTCGCAGGACACAGTGAGCGGAACCGCGTTGCCGTTCTCGATCAGCGCCGGTACGTCGATTTTGACCCTGCCTTTGTTGAGCTTGGCCTCGCCCGTGACATTTCTGATTGCGGCCTGCATGGATGCCGGCGTCGCCCCCGCAGGATCCGAATCGAGCCCCAGCCCGGCAGCACCGGCGAGCGCTGCGGTTTCGACCAAGAAGCGGCGCCGGGTCCTTTGCGACATGCCGTTGGCTCGCGTCATGGTGTTCGCTCGTCACGCAGGGTCGCGAGATAGGCGACCACGTCCTCGATCTGCTCGGCCGTCAGCACGGGCTTGCCTTGAAAGGCCGGGGCCACCCGCGTGAGACCCTCGACTCGATAATACGGCGGCATGATCGTGTTCGGGTTGAGATGGCTCGCATCCACGATCCGCAGCCGTAGCTGGCCCTCCGACCAGCGCGCTCCGGTTCCTTTGAGATCCGGCGCAAGTGTGCCCTGGAACTTCTCCTCCGGGAAGGGACCGCTATGACAGAGGAGACAGAGGCCCACCTGTCGATTAACGACGATGCTGCGCCCGCGTTCCACGTCCCCCTTGGCGCCGGTCAGCGACTCGGGGATGGCATCTCCCACTACCGCATAGGGACGAAGTTGCTCCTCGCCGCGCGCGTCATCGGCACAGCTTGCAATTGCCACGGCAGCCGCGAACACAATGATCAGCGCGCGGCAACGTTCAGCCGAAGACTTCGGTGGTGATCGTGTTGAACCAGGCATTCGCGAACGTGGCTTCGAGCGCGCGCGTGGAGCTCGGCGCATCGAGCGGGCTCACGCCGGCCGAGCCTTCCACCTCCTTGATCTGCCCGTCTGCAGGCCGATAGACGCCGACGATCGAAATCCCGTAGTCGGGCGTCACCAGGCTATAGCAGGTGTTGATGAGCTTGGGCTCGTCGGGCTTGCCGCCGGCGACGAGCTTGGCGACCGCAGCCGCGCAGACCTTGGCCTGAGCGTTGGCGGAAAACGCCGACTTCGGCATCGCGCCCGCAATCGAGGCGTCGCCGACGACGTGGATGTTGGGCTGCAGCTTGGATTCGAAAGTGGCGGGGTCGATCGGGCACCAACCGGTGCGGTCCGCGACCCCGGCAAGTTCGGCGATCCGTCCCGCCTTCTGCGGCGGAATGACATTGGCGACGTCCGCCTTGTGGCGGCCGAAATCGGTGATGAGCGTCATCGCACCCACATCGACCGAGGTGACTTTGCCGCCGCTCGACAGCGACACCCATTCGAGATTTGGGTAGAGCGCCTTCCATGCGTTCTGGAACAGGCGCTGCTTGGAGAAGGCATCCTTGGCGTCAAGAATGATCAGTTTCGATTTCGGTTTTTTGGTCTTGAGGTAGTAGGCGATCAAGCTTGCCCGTTCGTATGGCCCGGGCGGACAGCGGAAGGGATTGGCGGGCGCCGACATCACCACCGTGCCGCCGTCCTCCATGGCTTCGAGTTGGCGGCGCAGCAGCAGCGTCTGCTCGCCGGCCTTCCAGGCGTGCGGCATGCGTTCGGCGGCGGCCTCCGTGTAGCCGGGCAGACCGTCCCAGCGGATATCGATGCCGGGCGAGAGTACCAGGCGGTCGTAGGAAAGCTGCGTGCCATTTGCGAGGGTCACGATGCGTCCCTGTGGGTCGACCGCTGTGCCGGGCGAGAGCTGGAGAACCACCTGATCACCGGCGAGCTTGTCATAACCGAATTCCTGCGCCTTGATCTCGCGAAGCCCGGCGATGACGCCATTACTGAATGGGCAGGCGACAAACGTCCGGTTCGCTTCGACCAGCGTCACGGTAATGCGCGGATCGATGCGCTTGATGAAGCGGGCGCAAGTGGCTCCGCCAAATCCACCCCCCACCACGACCACGCGCCCGGCCGCGCCTTGCGCAATGGCGGGGAGCGGCAGCAGCGTTGCTGTGGCGGTCGCGGCTTTGAGGAATTCACGCCGGCTCGTGCGCAGTGCGGTCATGGTCGGCCTCCTTCCTCAGTTCTTTTGTGCGCCATACCAGGTGGCAATGGCTTTGACCTCGTCTTCCGAGAAACCCCTGGCGATACGGTCCATCACGGTGGACGGACGTTGTCCCGACTTGAATGCCTGCATGGCGGCGACGATGTCCGCCGGATTGCGGCCGGTGAGCGGCGCGACCGTCGCGTCCGCCGTGCGCGCGGGCGGATGGCAACCGGAGCAGGCGAGGGCACCGGGCGGAGCATCCGCCGGGCCGGCCGCCGCAGCATGGCCGATCAACATGAAAACCAACGCAGCAGCAGTCGCGATACAGGTGCCGTTCATATGGGCCTCCCGAATGCGAAGGGGCGCAGCCTGTCGTCTTAAGCGCTCCTCAGGTCGTGGGTGTTGAGCGCCAGGGAGCGGATGCGCTTGCCTGTCGCTGCCGAACCGACATTACACAACGCCGACGCGAGGACCGCAACGAGGTCGCGGGGCCGCTCCCATTGCCATGGCTTCGGCGCAAAGCTCTCGCGAGCTACAGGAGCGTCTTCGCCTCACGCGGAGGGTCTCTTGTCCGGCTCAGGCCGTATCGGCCGAAGCGAGATTAAGGACGTGGTCCGGCGGCAGATAACCAGTTCCTGCCGCTCTATCCAAAACGTGCCAAAACCAGGCGGGTTGACAATTTGCAACAAGGTCGGCGGCCTTGGCGGGCCGCTTCGACAATAGTACTTATCGACAGCGTTCGACGCCGGATCGAACGTCGAGGAGGGAGACGATATGCGCCTCGGCACCAGTCCGCTGCTTGAAGGCCGGCGCATCTTTCATAGCAGGGATGTGGATGAGACGCGCGTCTGGCTGCGCAGCAAGGAATTCCGATTCGATCTCCTGGACCGGCAGAATGTACGGCCCGACGTGCGCGTGAACGGGGTCTACTTGCCAAACTTGTATCTTGGATATCTGCAATACGGCGTTCAGGCGGTGGTCCGCGCCGCACCTACGCGCAAGGATTATTGGATCCATTTGCCGATTCGCGGCTCGCTCGCCGCGGAATTCGGCAGCGACAACATCGTCTGCAATACACGACGTGGCGTGATCATGTCACCCACGCGGCATAACTATAACTCCATGCGATTGGATGCGGGCTGCGCACGCGTTCACATCTACTTCCACCAAGACGCACTGCTGCGCCAGCTGACAGCGCTACTCGGCGAGCCAATGGACCAGTCGATCGAATTCGAGCCCACGCTGGCGCTTACATCGGGCTACGGTCGCACCTTGGCAAGCTACTTGCTGGCGGCTGCCTCCGACTTGGAGCATCCCGATGCAATGCTACACAACCCTATTATGATGACCATGTTCGAGCAGTTCATCACAACCGGGCTGCTGCTCTCGCATCCGCACACCTGCAGCGAAAGACTGCGACAGCGCGAAAAGCCAATCTCGCCACGCGACGTCAAGCGTGCAATCGACTACATGGAATCGAATTTGGACGCGCCGATTACACTTTTAGACATCGTGCAAGTCTCCGGCGTCCCCGGCCGCACCCTGTTCAAGCACTTCAAAGATTGGAGGGGCATTTCGCCCATGCGCCATCTGCGCAACGCGCGCCTCCAGCGGGCGCGAGAAGTACTGAGGCGAGCGACGCCTGAAGCGAGCATCACCGAGATCGCTATGAGTTGCGGATTCGGCCATATGGGCCGCTTCTCGGCTGAATATCGCAGGCGCTTCGGAGAGAGCCCCTCGGAAACGCTCAAACAACGACGCTGATCAAGCCCGTCGAGGCTCGGGGTCGGCGCGGAGCGTGTGCCGGAGGGGTGCAGCGCCGCTCGTGCCCGGCAGCGCTCGATGCCGGCCGCTTTATAAGCTATGCGCTCCTCAAGTCGTGGTTTTTGAGCGGCAGGGAGCGGATGCGCTTGCCCGTTCCCGCAAAAATCGCGTTGCACAAGGCGGGCGCAAGTGGAGGCACGGCCGTTTCGCCGACGCCGCCCCAACCATCGCCCGGGACGATGACCGTCTCAACCTGCGGCATCTCGGCAAGGCGCAGCATCGGATAGTCGTGGAAGTTCGCCTGCTCCACCCGTCCGTCCTTGATGGTGATCTCGCCGTACAGCGCCGCGGTAAGCCCGAACACGACCGCGCTTTCGGTCTGCAATTCGATGCTCAGCGGGTTGACTACGTGGCCGGCGTCGATCGCCGATACCACCCGGTGCACCCGCACCTTGCCGTCGGCGCCGACCGAGGCGTCGACGACCTGCGCACAAATGCTATTTTGCGAATTGTGAAGCGCGATGCCGCGAAAGACCCCCGACCGAGGCGATGCGCCCCATCCGGCGCGCTTGGCGGCGGCCTCGAGCACGGCAAGCTCCCTAGGCCTTTTTGCCAAGAGCTTGCGCCTGAACAGATAAGGATCAGCCCCCGCCGCGAAAGCCATCTCGTCGACGAAACTCTCTTTGAAGAAGGCGTTCTGCGAATGGTTGACGCTGCGCCACACCCCGACCGGGACATGGCTATTGCGCATCGCGAAATCGACGAGATAGTGCGGCACCTCGTAGGGCATGTCTTCCAGCAGCCCTTGGAGGAAATTCCGGTCGACGCCGAACTGCATCACGCGCGGGGATACCGCCGCGATGATGGATTGGCCTGAGGTGCGGATTTTCCAAGCGATCGGCATGCCGTTGGCATCCAGACCGGCAGTCATCCTCGCCATTGCCACAGGGCGATAGAAATCGTGACGGATGTCCTCTTCGCGGCTCCAAACGAGCTTGACTGGCTGACCGACCGCCTTTGCGACCAGCACCGCTTGGCGGACGAAGTCCTGAAAGATCCCGCGCCGGCCGAAGCCGCCGCCAAGCATCATTTTGTGAATCAGCACCTTGTCCGGCGACATCCCGGCGGCATCCGCCGCGATTGCGAGCGCGGTCTCCCCGTCCTGAGTCGGCGCCCAGACCTCCACAAGGTCGGCCGTCACATGCGCTGTGCAGTTCTGCGGCTCCATGGTCGCGTGACCGAGGAAGGGCACCTCGTAGTCCGCTTCGACGCGCTTGACCGCCTGACCGAGTGCGCGGTCTACATCGCCGTCGGCGCGGCCGATGCGGGCGTCGCTGGCGCTGAGCCCTGCCTTGAGCTGCGCACCGATCGTGCCGCTTGAAACATGGGAGTTGTCACCGAAGTCCCACGTCACCGGCAGCGCCTCCGCCGCCTTTTTCGCGCGCCACCAGCTGTCGGCCACGACCGCGACCGCATCCGGCAGCTTCACCACCTGGCGGATGCCGTTCATGCCGGCGAGCTTGGTTTCGTCGACCGCTTTCAATGTGCCCTTGAACACCGGACACTGGACGATCGCCGCATGCAGCATGTTGGGCAGTTGCACGTCGATGGCGTAGATCGGCTTGCCCGTAATCTTGTCGGGAACATCGAAGCGTCTCTGCCGGGTGCCAATCAGCTTCCAATCTTTTGGATCCTTCAACGCGACCTGTGTGGGTGGCTTCATGTCGGCAGCCGCGGCCGCGATCGCGCCGAAGGTGACGCTACGCCCGCTCGGGCCGTGGCTGATCACGCCCTGCGCCGCCGTGCATTCGGTCATCGGCACATTCCAGCGCGCGGCGGCAGCCGCAATGAGCATTGCGCGTGCCGTGGCGCCGGCGCGGCGCAGCTCGTTCTGCGAAGCGCTGATGGAGCGACTCGCGCCCGTAGACATATTGCCCCAGACGCGGTCGCGCTTGCGATTCTCGTGCGGCGGCGCGAACTCGGCCCTTACCTTGCTCCAGTCGCACTCGAGCTCTTCCGCCACCAGCATCGGCAGCGCGGTAAAGCTGCCCTGGCCCATCTCCGACTTGGCGACCCGGATGATTACGGTCTCGTCGGGTTCGATCACGATCCAGGCGGTGATCTCCCGCGGGCTGACCGCGGCGTGCGCGGCCCGCGTGCCGAACGGAATTTCAAAGCCGAGTACCAAAGAGCCGCCGGCGGCGGCGATGCTGGCGAGAAACGAGCGGCGGTCGAGGTGCAAAACGCGACTCACGACAGCCTCGTCCCGCTCACGCGTGCCCACTCCACGTCGAAGTCGTGGGCTCGCCCGTTCGCTGTAAGACGCGCCATTCCCCCTCTCCCCAACGCAGCTTCAAAAACGGCGGTTCGATCCTGCCGACATTAGTTCAAAAAAATAACGCGCGCAAAACTCGCCCGCGAACGCGATAAGCCCGGGCTATGATGCCGGCCGGCTGCGCACCTTGCTGGTGAAGGCGGCGGCCGATACGGCCGCCGCCTCGCCCCGTCAGGCGAACGAGATGTTGTGGGTCTTCAGTGGGATCGAGCGGATGCGCTTGCCTGTCGCGGCAAAGTACGCGTTGAGCACGGCAGGCGCGGCTACGAAGATGGTCGGCTCGCCGACGCCGCCCCAGAAGCCGCCGGATGGCATGAGGATGGTTTCGACCTTCGGCATCTGGGCGATGCGCATCACGTCGTAGCTGTCGAAGTTTTGCTGCTCAATCCGCCCGTCCTTGACCGTACATTCGCCCGTGAACAGCGCGCTGAGGCCATACACGAACGAGCCGGCGACCTGCCGGTCGATCTGAGCGGGATTGACCGCGTGACCGCAATCCGTGGCACCCACGATGCGGTGGATTTTGATCTTATCGCCACTCGTGACCGAGATCTCGACCGCCGCCGCCACGTAGCTGCCGTAGCCCATCTGCTGGGCCAGGCCGCGGAATACGCCCTGTGGTGCAGGCTGTCCCCAGCCGATTTTTTCGGCCACTGCGTTCAGCACGGCGAGGTGCTTGGGATATTTGGCCATGAGCTTGCGGCGGAACTCGAGCGCATCCTGTCCGGCTGCATGGGCAAGCTCGTCCATGAAGCACTCGAGATAGATGGCATTCTGGTTGTTGTTGACGCCGCGCCAGAAGCCCGGCGTGACGTGGGGATTTCGCATGGCATGATCGATCAGCAGGTGAGGAATGTCGTATCCGAGCACGCCCTCCGTGCCGCCGGGATTGAGCCCCTGGAACGTCGCCGTGTCGCGTCCGTTCTGGAGGCGCGAAGGCGCGAGCGTCGCCAGGATCGATTGGCCGGAAATGCGCATGTGCAAGCCGGTCAGATGGCCGCTTGCATCGAACGCACCGGTGAGTTTGCACTGCGTGGTCGGATGATAGGTATCCTGCGTCATGTCTTCTTCGCGCGACCACAGCAGCTTGACCGGGGTTCCCGGCATCTCTTTGGCGATCAGCACGGCCTGGGTGACGTAATCGGTCCGGCCGCGCCGGCCGAAGCCGCCGCCGAGCAGGAGCTTGTACACGTCGCATTTGGCGATCGGCAGGCCCGACGCCTCGGAGGTGGCAGCCAGCGCCGCTTCCGCGTTCTGCGAACTCGTCCACACCTCGCACCTGTCCGGCGTGTAGAGCGCAGTCGCGTTCAAGGGCTCCATGCAGGCGTGAGCCTGATATGGATAGCTGTAGACCGCTTCGACCTTCTTTGCTGCGCCGGCAATCGCTGCTTTCACATCGCCTTTTTGATTGCCGACGAATGCATCCTGCGCATCGAGTCCGGCCTTGAGCAATTCGCCGATCGAGGCCGTGGTCACCTTCGCGTTGTCGCCCTCGTCCCACACGATCGGCAGGGCGTCGAGCGCGGTCTTGGCCTGCCACCACGTGTCGCCGACGACAGCGACGGCGGAATCGCCGACCTGGACGACCTTCTTCACTCCCTTGTTGCCGGTGATCTTGGCAGCGTCGAAGCTCTTTACTTTGCCGCCGTGGACCGGACAGGCCTTGATCGCGGCATAGAGCATCGCCGGCAGTTTCACGTCGATCGAGTAGAGTTGCTTGCCGGTCAGCTTGTCCTGCGTGTCGAGCCGTTTGAGCGGTTTGCCGGCAATCTTCCAATCCTTGGGATCTTTGAGCTTGACGTCCGCGGGCGGCTCGAGCTTCGCAGCCGCTTCGGTCACCTTGCCGTAGGTGGTGGTGCGGCCGGACGGCTTGTGCGTGATGACACTGTTTGAGGCGCTGCACTGGGCGGCTGGAACGCCCCACGCGTTGGCAGCAGCCTGGATCAACATTTCGCGCGCCGCCGCGCCACCCTTGCGCACGTACTCGTGCGACTCTCGGATGCTGCGGCTGCCGGTGCTGGTGTAGTCGCCCCATATGCGCTTGCGGGCGACGTTTTGGCCCGGCGTAGGATATTCGGTCGTGACCTTCGACCAGTCGCATTCGAGCTCTTCGGCGACGAGTTGGGCGAGCCCGGTGAGGGAGCCTTGGCCCATTTCGGAACGGGCGATGCGAACGACGACCGTGTCGTCCGGGCGGACCACCACCCAGGCGTTGATCTCGGGTGAACCGTCCTGGGCAGGTTTGATCTGCGGGCCGCCTAACGTAATGTCGAGGCCGAGCGCCAAGCCGCCACCCATGGCGGGGGCGCACACGACGAAGCTGCGGCGATCGATTTTGGGTACGTAATTCATGGCTGCCTCCCCTTCTCTTGCGCTCGCGGCTGCGGCGTGGATTGCAGCGCGCACCTGCTGTTAGGTGCCGCAGCGGAAGATATTGGTGATGTTGGCATAGATGTCGGCATCCGTCTGTTTCGGCTTGTCCTTGATTAGCGCCG
>JBJMTU010000119.1:0-8452 GCA_045811545.1 Xanthobacteraceae bacterium
ATCCTGTTCGCGCGCAATGCGCGTCATCTCCTCGTCCTCGACCTTGATCGCGCGCATGGCGCCGGTCGGACAGGATTGTTGGCCGCGGGTCTGTTGCCAGCCCTGGTCGAGCAGGTGAGCATCGAACGGCCAGATCTGCGGAAGCTGCAACTCCTCGTTCCACCAGATGTGCCCGTAGGGGCAGGCCTCGACCAGGTCCTTGCGCCCCCTCGCCTTCTCCGGATCGATCAGCACGATCCCGTCCTCGCGCTTCTTCACCGCGTCGCCGGCTTTAGCCATGCACGGCGGGTTGTCGCAGTGATTGCACATGGTGGGAACGTAGGCGATGTCGATCATCGGCACCTGCCCGCGCTCCTTCTGCAGGATGTTGATCCATTTGTGGCCGTGCTTCGGCATCGGCGCGGTGTAGCCGGGCCACGCGTTGCCGACATATTCGTCCATGACCGCGAGCGTGCACAGGTTGCAATTCGTGCACTCGGCCACGTCGATGATCATGTTCCACTTTTGCATGGCACTACTCTAGCTTAGGACTCGCTGTCACTTCGCCGGCACGAGGTGCGCGGCCTTGAGCGTCTCGCGGACCTCCTTGTCCTTCTCCATGCGGGCGAAGGTCTCCGACATGTGCTCGGTGCGCCCGTCCCACAACTCGACCTGAACCAGCGCGTTGGCGCCCGCAATCGAATGGGTCGAGTTCGTCTGCGTGCGCTCGGGCGTGAGCAGGTTGAGGCATCCGCCGCGATCCACCGATTTGCCGGGTTCGCCCATCGGGTCGTAGATCGCCGAGGACTCATAACCATGACACACGCCGCGCGGCAGCCGCTGCGTCGGCAGCGCCGCGCAGATCACCGCGCCGCGATCGTTGAAGACTTTTACCAGATCATGCTTCTTGATGCCGCGCTCGGCGGCATCCTCGGCATTGAGCCGCATGATCCAGTAATAGTAGCCGTCGACCTTGACCCGATGATCTTCGATGTTGAGCAGGAACGAATCCTTGCCGTCGCCCTGGGTGTGGAACGAGTACTTCGAGTGCGGCGTGAGCATCTGTAGCGGATAGCGCTCATACATCTCGCCCGAATGCGGCCCCTCCCATGACGGCTCGTATTTGACGATCGGAGGTCGCTCCGGATCATTGAAGCGCTTGAGGCTGTTGCATTCGAATTCGAGCTTACCGGACTGCGTTTGCAGCCCCCGCAGATATTCGTCGGTGTAATCGGAAGGCAGCGGCTGCGCCTCCGGCACATCTTTTTTGCGGTTCTGCCAGAACCAGCGGAATGAGACCGGCGCACGAAGCTTCTCCTTCTCCGCCGGCACGACGTAGTAGCCGCGCTCGACGAATTTCTTCCAGGAGATCACCTTGGGCAGGTCGGACGCGAGATAGAGGCGCTTGACCCAGTCGATCTCGTTGACGCCCTCCGAGAAGTAATTGGCAAGGCCGAGCCGCTTGCAGATCTCGTTGAAGATCCAGAAATCGGACTTCGATTCGCCGAGTGGCGCAATGGCCGGCGCCTGGAAGATGATGACGCGGTGATTGAGTTGTTGCTGGCCGTGGTGGCCGTAGCCGCCAAGCCCGGCCCACTCGCTGATGTCGACCCGCTCGAAATTGGTGCACGCAGGCAGAATCACGTCGGCAAATTTGGCCTCGCCCTCGAACCAGATCGACTGATTGACCACGAATTCGAGATTGGGCGACTGGTACATCCGCACCCAGCGGTTGGTGTTGTTCATGGTCGAGAGGATCGAGCCGCCGTACTTGTACATCATGCGCACCGGCGCATGGCCGGGCGCCGGGTAGGAGAACTTCGCGAACTGGTGCTCGATCGATTTTCCCACCCACGGATAGCCTTCGGCCTTGCCGTCGACGATCGCCTCTGGTGTGCGCAGCCGCGGGATGCGCTGGAAGGTGGTCGCCATGCTCGGCAGCTGCGGCATGCGCTGGTAGAGCTCGACCGGCATCGCGGTGTTTTCGAGATCGCCCGACATGCCGCCGTCGGCGTAGCCCGGGAAATAGAATTGAAAGTCCAGCGGGCATCCCCACTGCAGATTGCCCATGTTGACGCCGGGCTTGCCCAGTCCCTGCATCGCAGTCAGGCACACCATGACGCGCGCCCATTGGATGCCGGTTTGGTTGCGGCAGGCGCCGCCGTGGCCGTTGCCCCAGCCGCCGGGCGCGAGATAGACGCGCTTCCTGCCCCACTCGCGCGCGAGCGCGCGCACGTCCTTCGCCGGGACGCCGGTCTCTTTCTCTTGCCACTCCGGCGTCTTCGCGATGCCGTCCTCCTCGCCGAGGAGATAGGCCTTCCATTTGTCGAAGCCGACGGTGTGGGTCTCCACGTAGTCTTTGTCGTAGAGGTCTTCCTTGATCCAGACATAGGCGATTGCCATCGCCATCGCGACGGAGGTCGTGGGCCTCGGTGCGAACCACTTGCCCGGCAGGAATTGCGCCGACGCGTTGTAGTACGGGTCGACGTGCACGACCTTGATGCCGAGCTTGGGGTTTTTCAGCCACTGCCGTCGTACGGTGCCTTCCTGCGCGCCATAGGAGCCGCTGGTGCTCTCCGGATCGGCAGCCCAGAACACGATCATGTCGCAGTTCTGCAGGCAGTCCTCGACCGTGCCATAGGTCTCGGACTGGCCGACGCGCAGCGTGTAGCCCCAGTGGTGCACCGCGCCCCAGTACCAGCCTTCCCAGCTGTCGGGATTATGGTGGATCTGCGTGTAACCGACGGCGTTGCGGAAGCGGAACAGCGCCGAGAGGTAATAGCCGATGTTGCCCCAGGTGTGATGGGAGCCGTGCGACACTGCCATGACGCCGGGACCATAGGTGCGCTTGAGCCGTTTGATCTCGCCGGCAACGAGGTCGAGCGCTTCCGGCCAAGAGATGCGCACGTAGCCTGACTTGCCGCGGTTTTGCGGATTGCGCTCGCCGTTGGGATCGAAGTCGACGCGCTTCATCGGATAAAGCAGGCGATCGGGCGAATAGACGATCGACTTTGCGTTCTGTCCGTGCGGAGCAAGCGTGGTCTTGCGCGGCGGAGTGAGCTTGAGGCCGCGCGCTTCGATGGTCCAGGGCGGGGGATCGTCGGCGCCGAAATCGATCGGCGTCATGCGGAGGATCTTGCCGTCTTTGACGTAGACGAAGACCGGTCCGCCATTGGTCATGTTGCAATAGCGCATCGTGCCGTCGGCAAGCCGGGTGCCGATCTTCAAACCGGCACTCTGGCTCATCATGATGGTCTGCGCGAACCAGTTGCTGAGATCCTCCGGTCCTTCGACGGTGAGCTTGAAATCTTTCTGCGCGTTGATCTGATCGAGCCAGTTGATCGGCGGCATCAGCAGATCGGCGCCGAGCGCGGCGTTCTTGAAGGAAAGCGTGACGTCGGCATCCGCACGCAAGCCCACCCCGGAGGTGATCCGGCCGTCGCGAATCGCATACCAGCGGCCGATCTCCTCGTCGCGCGCCTTGAGCTGCGCGAGGAGATTGCGTTCCTTGAGCCGCTCCCGAAACGCCGGATACCGCCATGCCGCATACTTGAGAAGCTGCGCCATTCCCCACAGGATGATCTTGAACTTCATCGCTGAGAGCATGGTCTCCTCCTCGGAAATCCGGTCGTCCCCGCGCAAGCGGGGACCCATGATCACCGACCGGTGGCCATGGGTCCCGGCTCTCGCTGCGCTCGGCCGGGACGACAGCAGCACATTCGGGACACGAGGCGAGTCGTGCGCCGCCGCCTTTTCGTTGATCAAGCGATATTGTCGGCCGTTTGCGGCAGATGCGCAATATCGAGATACCCGCCCTATCGGCGGTGCGGCTCGGCGCGTTGGTGTGGCGGTTGCCGTCGCGGAACGAGGCTACTGCGCCTTCAGTCCTGCCGTCTTCACCACCTGCGCCCATTTTTCGATGTCCTTGCGCAGGTAAGTGTCGAACTGGGCGGGCGTCATCACCAGCGCCACCGCGCCCTGCTTGTCCCACGCCTCCTTCACATCGGGGCGAGTGATCACTTTATTGATTTCAGCGTTGAGCTTATCGACGATGGCCTTCGGCGTGCCGGCCGGCGCCATGATGCCGAGCCATATGGTCGATTCGTAACCGGGCACGCCCGCTTCCGCGATCGTGGGTACATCCGGCAACACCGACGAGCGCTTGGCCGCCGAGGTGCCGAGCGCGCGCACCTGCCCCGCCTTCACATTCGGCGCCATCGTGGTGATAGCATCGAACGCCATTTGCACGTGGCCGCCGATGACGCTGTTGCGCATTTCGCCGGACGCCTTGTGCGGCACGTGCACCAAGTTGGTGCCGCTCATCGCTTTAAACAGCTCGCCCGCCATGTGGTACGGCGTACCGGCGCCGGAGGAGGCGTAATTGAGCTCCCCGGGCTTTGCCTTCGCGTAGGCAATGAATTCCTTGAGGTCCTTTGCCGGCACGGATGGATGGACGACCATCACCAGGTCGGAGTAGTTGATGCCCGCCACCGGCACGAAGTCGCGCATCAGCTGAAACGGCTTGTTCGCGACGAGCGACTCGTTGGTCGTATGGGTGTTCGACATTGCGAGCAGCGTGTAGCCGTCGGGCGGCGACTTCGCGACCATCTCGGTCCCGATGATCGAGCCGGCACCCGGTCGGTCCTCCACGACGAAGGGCTGCTTGAGCGCTTCGGAGAGATGCTGGGCGAGAACGCGGGAGTACACGTCGGCGGGCCCGCCGGCGCCGAACGGCACGATGATCTTGACCGGACGCGTCGGGTAGTCCTGCGCCAGGCAAGGGAGAGGCCACGAAGCAGTCAAGGCGAGCGGCGCGATGACTATGGCGGCGCGCACGGCAGCGCAAGCGACAGACACAACGGCACGCGGCGACAGAGCCATTCGAATTCCTCCCTGACTGGGCACAGTTTTACGGACGATAGACAACGGCTGCGCAGTGTTCAACGAGGCACTTCGCCGCCGATGATTTGAACCCCGCGCGAAAGGGTTCATTCCGTCTTCATTACCACGGACCAAGTGATCGAACAGAGCGCCAGGAACGTTATGACAGCATTGACCGCGTGCGAATATTCCCACTGCCAACGCAACTGCTCCCAGTTGTCGGTAATGGTGGTCCAATTGGCGGTCGCCTGATTGGCTGGGTACGTCCAAACGAAAAAGATGACCAGCGTCAGCGCCACACCACAGGCGCCGAGCAAAGCCAGGACGAAGGGCGCGCCGCGGCGGCGAACCATGACCGCCAGCGCGAAGTCGGCGAGGAGGGCAGCTACGAGAACAATTCCGAACAAGGCCCAACCGCGGTAGATGTTCTGCACGATAAAATACTGCTCGGCCCCTAAGTCGATTTTGTTGAGGAGCGCGAATGCATGCGCGCCGACGGGCACCAAGGCGAGCGCGGTCAACACCACTGCGAGAAATTGAACGATTTTCAGCGGCACGATCGTGCTCCGTACTCGAATGTCGTTTGCGGGAACCTGCGCGCTGCACAAATCCAGGTGGTTCGACATCGACGTGGGCGGTGCACAACGCGCGCAGTCGGCTGATGCAAGCCTCTATGCACCTTTCGCTGCGGCCGATAAGCTACTCCAGCGACTCGACAAGAGTAGCATTTCTTCCATCGAGACCTCGATTAGGCGAGATGGAAGAATTATCGGCAGAGTAAAAATCAGCATCGAGGGGGAAAACCATGTCCGTCCAAACAACCGAATCGTCGCATCCGTCGCTGTCCCATGCCGACAGCTTCGCTGCCAGCACCGCGGACGCTTTCTTGCTTGTCGGCCGTGTCCTGGTCGGCTGGCTCTTTCTCGCGAGCTCAGCGGGGATAGGGGGGAAGCTCTGGAATATCGCCGGCTTTGCCGGCTACTTGAAAAATCTGGGCGTGCCGGCGCCCGAGTTCTTGTGCTGGATCGGCGCGCTGATCGAATTCGTGATCGGCGCAGCGCTCATTCTCGGCGTGGGCACCCGATACGCTGCGCTTATCTGTGCGCTATTCCTCGTCGTTGCGACCGCGCTAGCCCATCGTTACTGGGAGTACCCAGCCGCTCAGGTCGTCGGCCAATACAATAACTTCCTCAAGAATCTTGCCGTCTTCGGCGGCGCGCTGCTCATATTCGCGGCCGGGCCAGGACGCTTCAGCGTCGATCGAATGCTGTCGAACAAACGTTGATCGCGGCACCCGTGGTCAGTTCCACAACTGCTTGCTTGCGAGGCGCGCGCCCTCCGCGAGCGCCTCGAGCTTCGCCCACATGATCGACGGGTGGACGCGCCGGTAGAACGGCCCCTGGGCGAAGCCGCAATCCGTTCCGGCGAGCACGTTCTCGCGCCCGACGCGCTTGGCGTGGCGGATGATGCGCTCGGCGACGAGCTCGGGATGTTCCACCACATTGGTGGCGTGACTGATGACGCCCGGAACAAGCGCCTTATCGTCTGGGAGCTTGACCTCCTCCCACACCTTCCATTCGTGCGCATGACGAGGATTGGCGCCTTCGATCACGTAGGTCCCGACCTTCACCTTGAGGATGAGGTCGACGATGTCCTTGAGCGGCACGTCGGTGGTGTGCGGTCCGGGCCAGCTTCCCCAACAGACGTGATACCGCATGCGATCGGCGGGCAGCCCTTCGATCGCCTGATTCAGCACCTCCACATGCAATGCGAGCCATTTGCGGTAATCGGCGAAGCTTGCCGGCGGCACCATGCGATCGTAGGACACGGCGGCACGGGCATCGTCGAGCTGCAGCACAAAGCCGGCATCGACGATCATCTTGTATTCCGTGCGCATGGCGCTAGCGATGGCGATCAGGCATTCCTCATCGCTGCGGTAATACTCGTTCTTGCGGTCCGGGATGACGCTCGCCGGCGCAGCGACCGGCAGGAATGCCTCCTCCACCTCCACGCCTTCGAGCGCAGCCTTGAAATTCTCGATGTCGCGACCGAGCTCTGCTTGTCCGGTGTAGGCGATGGGTCCGATGCAAACCGCATCGGTGCTCGTCGCGACCGCTTCGCGCGCGTCGAGCTCAGCATAGAACTCGACGAAACGGGTGCGATCGGCGCCGCGCTGAAACGGGTTGGCACCCGGCTTGATCGGGCGGCGTTCGAAGCCGCTTAAGCGTTCCAGCGCGTATTGCGACCAGCTGATCGATTTTCCGAATTCCCCGTCGCTGACCACGTCGATGCCGACCTCGGCTTGGCGGCGAACGATCGCGGCGACGGATTCGGTCAGACATTGCTCGTACGCTTCCCGGTCGAATGGCTTGCCCGCCTGCTTCGCACGCAGAAACGCCTGCAGCGACTGCGGCCGGATCAAACTGCCGACATGCGTGGTGAGGATGCGGTCAGTGCTGCGTTTCATCTTGCCGGTGGAGTTCCGATGGGGAACCGGGCTTTTAGCAGAGACCGCCATGCGCAGCCAATCGTGCGGTTAGCATGGAGGCGCCATGCTGTTGCGGGTGATCCCGATTTCATCGACGCATATCTGGAAGCGAGCCGCCTGTGACACATGGCCTTTGCTCGCCCACGCACCGGAACTATGCTTGGACCATCGGGAGCTTGAACGGGAGGAGCAGATGGCTGCTTCGCCATGGCGCCTGCTGGTTGGCGCAAGTGTCGCGCTGATCCTGGCCGTGCCTGGCCACGGGGCCGAACTCAATCCGGCGGCGCTCGCCTACCAATTGCCGGAACAGATCAAGTGGAATTTGCCGAGCGCGGCCGGGTCGCACAACTCGGTGCTTGTGGGGGACCCCTCGAAGCCCGGGCTTTATGTCGTGCGGAACAAATGGCTCAAAGGAAACCACTTCAGCCGTCCGCATTTCCATCCCAACGATCGCTTCATTACCGTGCTCGGCGGCACTTGGTGGATGGGCAGCGGCACGAATTTCGATCCCGATAATAGCGTGCCGTTGCCGACAGGCACGTTCGTGACGCATTTCGGCAAACAGGTGCATTGGGACGGCGCCAAGGACGAAGACGCTTCACTCTTGATCTTCGGTGAGGGACCGGGAACCGGCACCCAGGTCGAGCCGAGCGCGGGCAAATTCTCTGGCGATCCCAAAGCCGTTATCTACACCCTGCCGGATCAATACAAATGGCGCGATCCGACCGGCGCGGCGGGCGTCAATCAGGTCGTGCTGCACGGCGATCCGACCAAAAGCGGACCTTATGTGGTTCTCAACCGATTCAAGCCGGGAAATTTCAGCAAGCCGCACTTCCATCCCAATGACCGCTTCATCACGGTGGTCAAAGGCACGTGGTGGGTTGCAACCGGCAACAAGTTGGACAGACAAAACACGGTACCGATGACGGCAGGGAGCTTCGTGACCCATTTCGGCAAGCAAGTGCATTGGGACGGCGCGAAAGACGAAGAGGCTTGGCTGCTCATCGTCGGCGAGGGACCGGCAACGCGGACCCTCGTCGACGCGACGAACTAACCAATTGACGAACAGGTCGCAGCCCATGGGCATCGGCGAAGACATTGTCG
>JBJMTU010000120.1:0-8874 GCA_045811545.1 Xanthobacteraceae bacterium
CATTCAAATATTCGTCCACCGTGGCGCGCTGGCCCGGATAGAGCATGATCGTTGACGTTTTCTCCTCGATGACCGCGGGCCCTTGGATGCGCGCGCCCGGGGTGAGCTGGCTGCGGCGGAGCACCGGCACATCCCCGGCATCGGTCGCGTTGAAATAGGCTTGCCGAATCGCGCCCGGTGCTTCTGGCGGCCGTCCCGCCGGAGCCGGCGCAGTGAACGTCTTCAATGCGGGCTTGGGAATGAGGCCGACCGCGGTGACTTGGAAATTGACGATCTCGACGGCTTCGATCTCGGCCATATGGCCGTAGCGCCGCTGATGGCCCTCGTGAAACCGCTTGATCAGATCGGCCAGGTCGTGCGGCCCGCGCAGGCGCGGCACCGGCACCGCCACCTCGTAGGACTGGCCGCGATAGCGCATGCCGGCGTGACGGCGGGTGAGCAGACGCTCGCGCGGAAAGTTCTCCCGTATCAAGTCGTCCAACGCCGCGCGCTCCAGCTCGGCAAAGATGGCGTCGAGCTCGGCTGCCGTTGCCTCCTCGAGCGGCGTGATGCGTGTGAGGCTGCGCTCCTGCTGCACGTCGGTCACCAGCATGCTATAAGCGCTGAAGGTGCCGGGATCGCGGGGAATGAGAATGCGGCCGATGCCCAGCTCGGTTGCGACCATGCCGGCGATAGTCGGGCCCATGCCGCCGAACGGCACCAGCGTAAATTCGCGCGGATCGTAGCCGCGTTCGACCGTAATGGTGCGCATCGCCACCATCACGTTGGTGGCGAGCACGCGAAGGATGCCCCAAGCCGCTTCGATCTCCGACATCCCGAGCGGGGCGGCAACGCGGGTCGACACGGCCTCGCGCGCTTTCGCGCTGCTGATCGGCATGGCGCCCTCGAGCAGCGCCGTCGGATTGATGTGCCCGAGCAGAACGAGCGCGTCGGTCAGCGTCGGCTCGCGGCCGCCGCGGCCGTAGCAGGCGGGTCCGGGATCGGCGCCGGCGCTCTGCGGCCCGACCTTGAGGACGTGGCCGAGGTGCGCGGCGGCAATGCTGCCGCCCCCGGCGCCGATGGTCTCGATGTCGACGGTGTGGGTCCGCAGCGGATGGCCCGCAATCTCCACCTCCGATTTGAATAGCGGCCGGCCCGGCAGCACCGCCATGTCGCAGCTCGTGCCGCCGGTGTCGAAGGTGATGAGATTCTCGATGCCTTTCACGTCGCCGAGATGCCGGCCGCCGATCACGCCGGCCACTGGCCCGGACATGACGGTCGCAATCGGCCTGCGCGCGAGCATCGTCGCACTCGCCGCCCCGCCGTCGGATTTCATCATCAGCACGCGGGATCGCGGGAACCGCCGCAGCGATATCTCTTCGAGCGTGCGCAGGTAGCGCGAGACGGGCGGGCCGATATAGGCATTGGCCACGGTCGAGGCGGTGCGCTCGTATTCGCGCCATTCCGGGTTTACCTCATGCGACAACGACACGTAGAGATCGGGTGCAATGGCGCGAATGATCTCGGCCGCCGCCTTCTCATGGGCAGGATTGGTATAGGCGAACAGGAAACAGACGGCGACGGCCTCGACGCCGTCGGCTGCGAGCTTTGCCACGGCGGCGCGCACATCCTCCGCCACCAGCGGCTCGACCACGTCGCCGCCCGACCCCACGCGCTCGCGGATCTCGAAGATGCGGTCGCGCGTGAGCAGCATTTTCGGCGCGGGCGCGAAAATGTCGAAGACGTGCTCGCCGCGCCACTGCCGTCCGATCTCGTAGACATCGCGGAACCCGCGTGTGGTCAGCAATCCTACCCGCACACCCTTGCCTTCGAGCAGCGTGTTGAGCGCCGCGGTCGAGCCGTGCAGGATCAGCGAGACCGCATCGGCACCGAAGTCGCGGGCCAAATCGGCGGTGATGGTTTCCATGACCGCGGCCGGCTGCGCCGGGTCGGAGAGATATTTGCGAACCGCGAGCAACTCACGCTCGCCCTCATCGAAGGCGGTGACGTCGGTGAAGGTGCCACCGACATCGATACCGACGCGCAAGGTCATCGCTGAGTCTTTTTCCGGCGCAGCTGCGCGGTGGCGCCAGCGTCGACCGCAAGGTCCGAATCGAGCGCGACCCCATAGTCCTCCCGCGCTGCGTCAACGGAAACATAGCCGCGCGCGACGTCCTCCCGCACCCGATGAACGTCGCGCTCGGACGGGTCACCCCAGCCGCCGCCGCCAGCAAATTCCACGGACAGGAGATCGCCGCGCTTGAGGAGGAGGCCCGCGACCTTGGAGGTGAGCGCGCGTTCCGCGGCGCGCCCGGGGTTCAACACCGCCTTCGAGGCGCGCGCGGGTTTGGCGCCGAACACGCCAGGGGAGGAGAATTTGAAGCGATCCATGCGCAGATTGACGGTCGACTCCTCCGCCAGGATCCGCCACTGACGGCGCACGCCAAGGCCGCCGCGAAATTTTCCGGGCCCGCCCGAGTCGCAGGCGAGCTCGTAGTGCTCGACGCGTACCGGGAACTCAGTTTCGATGGCCTCGACCCGGGTATTCATCACATTCACGACGAGTTCGTCCATGGCGCTCACCCCGTCGCCGTCCGGACGTGCTCCCGTGCCGCCGTTCAAGATCTCGTACTGCGAATACCAGCGTCCCGAGTTCGGATGGCGGCCCGCGCTCGACAGCGAACCGCCCGCCGCGCTGCCCGGCGCCGGCACGCGGCCGGGCAGCGCCTGCGCCAGCACGCGCATGATGACCGAGGTCGTGACCTGGCTCGGGCGCACGTACATGTTCACCGGCGCGGGAAAGCGCGGATTGAGCAGCGAGCCCTGCGGCGGATAGGACACGCGCACCGGACGCGACAAGCCGTCGTTCACCGGCAGGTCCGGAATGAAGATCATCTTCACCAGGCATTCGATGAAATTGCGCGAGACGCAGGGGCGCAGGTTGATGGGTCCGCGCGCTTGGGCATCGCTGTCGAGCATGAAATGCAGCGTGTCGCCCTTGATCTCGAGCGACGCCGAGATGCGATGCGGCCTCGAGAGGTCGACGCCGTCGTCGTCGAGATAGTCGGTCTCCGGACCGTAGCGTCCGTCCGGCACGGCGGCGATCTGCTTTCGCAGCTCGGCCTCGCAGATGTCCATCCAGCGCGCCCAGCAGGCGAGCACGGCATCGACGCCGTATTTGCCGAACAGGTCGGCGAATTTGCTCAAGCCGTAAGTATTGGTGTTGACCTGCGCCTTGACGTCACCCCAGGTCACTTCCGGCGTCCGGGTATTGGCGCAGATGAGCGCCTCCACATCGTGGTTGATTTCGCCGCGGCGCAGGATTTTGAGCGGCGGGATCAGCAAGCCTTCCTGAAAGAGATCGGTGGCGTCGCCGCTGTTGGTGCCGGGGACCTTGCCGCCGAGGTCCGGCTTGTGGGCGATATTGCCGATGAAGCCGAGGAGCCGCTCGCCCGCGAACATCGGCGAGATGACGGTGATGTCGGTGGCGTGATTCTGGCACGCCTCGTAAGGGTGGTTGACGATGAACGCATCGCCCGGCTCGATCATTTTGCCGAAGCGCCGGCGGATCTCGTTCACTTGTGCCGCGAGCGGTCCGATGTGGAGCGGCTGCGGGATGCCCTGCGCCACCATGCGGCCCGCGCCGTCGAACACGGCGAAGGTGAAATCCTGGCTTTCCTTGATGATGGTGGAATAGCCCGTGCGCAACATGTTGAGCGTGAGCTCGCGGGCGATCTGCAAGGTCGACTGATAGATGACTTCAAGGTCGATGGCGTTCAAGGCCGCGTCTTTCTCAGCTCGGTGTACCCAACGGCGTAGTAGGGTGGGCAAAATCGCCCGCGGTAGGGTTGCCGCGTGGGCACGGCGCACGCGCGATTTTGCCCACGCATCAAGACCGAGCGCCGCGCCTTTGCCCACCCTACGGTTTCAGCGGATACGTCCTTTCCAGCTGCGCGAAATAGCCCTCCTGCTTCAGCGTCTCGATGATACCGAGATCGAGATAGTCGGCGGGGTTGCTGCTGCCGATGTCGGTTCCGATTGCCTCGAGCTGGGCGAGCACGTTCTCGGCGCCCGCGCGCGAGGGCGCCGCGTCGCGCGGCATGAGGCGCCTGAAATCGGCGTAGGTGGCGGCAATGACCTTCGGATCGCTGGTCTTGAATTTTTGCGCGATCACCTCCTTTGCCTTGGCCTCGTCGGCAAGCGCGAGGTACGCGCCTGCAACGTAGGCTTTCACGAAGCGTGTCAGCGTAGCGCGATTACCTTTGAGATAGCTGTTGGAGACGACAACGGAATCGAAAATCCACGGCGTCTTGGCGGCCGCGAGATCAATGAGGGAATTGAAGCCGCGTTCCTTGGCCAGCGTGATCGCCGGCTCGATCAGCGGCGCGACGTCGATGCGGCCGGCGATCAGCGCGGCAAAGCGCTGTGAGCTTCCCCCGATCTGCGAAATGGTGACGTCCGAACGGGCAAGCCCGAGCTGCTTGAGCAGGATGCTGATGGCGACGTCGGTCTCCGACCCGAAGGTGCTGATGCCGAAGGTCTTGCCCCTGAGGTCGCCCATGCCGACGCCCGACTTCGTGAACATGGTGATCGGGATCGTGTTGCAGGTCGAGGTAACGAGCCGTAGATCGGCTCCCTGCTTATTGGCGAGAACGGCGGGCGCGAGGCCCACATGCATCGCCTGGATCTCGCCGGAGAGCAGCACCTGCAGGCCGCGCGTACCGCCTTCCATATTGATGACCTCGACCTTGAGTCCTTCCTTCTCGTAAAAACCGCCGGCTTCCCCCATCCAGACGGGAAAGATGGTCACGACCGGCGCCGAGATGCCGATCTTGAACGGGATCGGGTCGCCGGCTCGCGCCGGCGTCGCCGCGCCCAGCACGAAGCCGAGAGCCGCGATGTAAAAGGTGGTTAAACGCATTGGCTCCTCCTTGCCCCTCAGCAAGCGTAGGGTGGGCAAAAGCGCGACGTTCGGTCTTTGCGTGGACAAAATCGTGCGTACGCATCCGACAGACGACTTTGCCCACCCTACGCCTTGCCCTCAGTTTGGACGAAGGTAGTCCACCGCACGTCCTCTAAAAACCTGGATCGCTTCGGTCAACATCGCGGCGGTTGCGCTCTTTCCTCACGTCCTCCTCGATGAGGCTCCAGATGGTGTCTTCGATGGCATGAAAGCGCGGCTCGCGCTTCACTGCCAGCCGGCGCGGCCGCTCAATGGGCACCGGGATGCTCTCCTTGACCTTTCCCGGCCGGCCGGAGAAGACGACAACGCGGTCCGATAGATAGATGGCTTCATCGATCTGATGGGTCACGAAAAGCACCGTCTTCCTCGCTTTGACCCAGATTTGCAGCAACTCCTCCTGCATCACCTCGCGCGTTTGCGCGTCGAGGGAAGCGAACGGCTCGTCCATCAGCAAGATCTTCGGATCGACGACTAGCGCGCGCGCCAGGTTCACGCGCTGCTGCATGCCGCCCGAGAGCTCATAGGGATAGTGATCCTCGAAGCCGGACAGGCCGACCATCTCGATGAAGTGCGCCGCGCGCGCCTTAGCCTCGCGCGCGCCGACGTTGAGGCATTCCAGCCCATAACGGACATTGCCGAGCACGGTGCGCCACGGCAACAGCGAGGCGTCCTGAAACACGACCGCGCGGTCCGATCCCGGCTTGGTCACGACCCGGCCGTCGACCAGGACGCGGCCTGCGCTCGCGGGGATGAGGCCGTCCACCACCGACAGGAACGTGGTCTTGCCGCAGCCGGAAGGTCCCACGATCGAGACGAACTCGCCGTCCATGATCTTGAGCTCGACACCATCGAGCGCGCGCATGCGGCTGTTGGTGCGGGGCTGGATGTAGTCCAGGCGGACGTCCTGCGCTTCGAGCTTCGGGGTCATAGTGAGGCTGGCGTCAGGCCGGTGCACGCCAGACGTCGAGGCGGCGCTCGATCCGCTGCACGAGCTCGACCAATATCACCCCGGCCGCGACGATGGTGAGGACGCCGACGAACACCTTGTCGGTCTGGAAGCGCGCGCCGGCCTGATTGATCATGGCGCCGACGCCGGCGGCCGAGCCGTAGATTTCGCCGACGACCACGCCGATCATCCCGCGACCGATCGCAAGCCGCAGTCCCGCCAGCAGGAAGGGGATCGAGCTCGGCAGGATGATGGTTCGAAACAGGCGCCATTCGCTTGTGCCAAAACTTGCGGCGACCTTGATCAGGCGCGGATCGGTGGTGCGAACCGCGGCGTGCGCGTTGATCGCGAGCGGCAGCACCGCAAGCAGGAAGATGATCAAGGTCCGCTCGCCAAGCCCAGTGCCGACCCAGACCACGATCAGCGGCAGGAAGGCCACCTGCGGCGTAGCATTGAACGCCGCGAGAAACGGCTCGACCGCGTAGGACAAGCGCCGGTACCAGCCGCCGACAAGCCCAAGCGGAATGCCGATCGCGATCGCCAGAAGAAGGCCGAGGACGTAGCCGAGGCCGCTCCAGGCGAGGTCGCGCCAGATCTCCCCGGTGACGAAGAACATGCGAAAGGCGGCCGCGGCGATGCGCGTGGGCGAGGAGATGAAGATCGGCTTGAGCTTGAGCCGCTCCGCCGAATCTCCCAGCAGCGGACGCAAGGCGTCGGCCCACCAGCCGCGCTCGAGCCCTTCCCACGCGATCAGGAACAGCAGCACCATGAGCGTGCCGAGGATGGCGCGCTCATGCGCGAGGTAGAAGCGCAGGATCGCCGGCATTTGAGCTTCGCTGCTTGTCGCGCCCATGGGACCGGTCGAACTCATGCCGTCGCGCCTGTCATGTGCTGGGTCGTCACCATGGCCTCAACGCGGCTGCGGCCGCCATTTTTCGAACCGGCGCTCGACGGCATCGAGCAGCGCGACCACGATCAGCCCCGCGGCCATGAACAGGAGGACGCCGACGAAAACGACGTCGGTGTGAAACATGTTGCCGGCCTCTGCCATCATATGGCCGAGGCCCGCGGTCGACGCGTAAAGCTCGCCCACGACGACCCCGAGCAGCGCGCGGCCGGCGCCGTACTTCGCACCGCTGAAGATGAAGGGCACGGTGCCAGGCAGGATGATGCTCGAAAAAATTTTGAGTTTGGAGGCGGAGAAGCTACGCGCGACGCGGACGAAGCGTGCCTCGTTGGTCTTCACGCCGGATTGGGTGTTGATGAGGATCGGGATGACCGCCCCGAGAAAAACGACGACGATCTTGGACCAAATGCCGATGCCGCACCAGATGATGATGAGCGGCAACAGCGTCACGCGGGGCACCGCGTTGAGGGTGTCGACGAACGGCCCGATCATGTAGTTCAGACGCTTGGACAAACCGGCCGCGAGCCCGAGCGGGATGGCGATTGCGAGCGCCGCGCCGTAGCCGAGGATGAATTCGGTTGCGCTGACCCGAAGGTCGCTCCAGAAGTCGCGATCGTGGCTCAATTCCCAGGCGGCCTTCGCAACGCGCGTGGGGGAAGAGATGAACAACGGGTCGACGAGGCCGCTCGCCCCGAGCGCTTCCCAAAGGAGCAGCACGGCGAGCAGCGTGCCGCCGGCGATCGCCGCTGGTTCGTGGGCGAGGTAGAGCCGCGCGAGATGTGAGTGGCGGCCTTCGCCTTGCGCAGACAGCTCGAGATTCGCGGGAATGGCCATGAACGACCTGATGCAACGGCGGCAGTAGTCCAACTCACCGTCCCTGTAAATAACAGCAAATACAGGGAGCCTGACGGCAACACGCGGGAAATAAACAAGAAATCGAGGAGGCGGCACCGAAATAACAGGCAAAGAACAGGCACATAACAGGAAAAGAACAGGGGGCCGGGCAGGACGGCGGCCTCGTGTAGCCCATACGCGCGCATCTGGCGCCGCTCCTGCGGCTACCGAGCTGCAAGCGCAAATTTCGAGAATGCCGAAACTTGGAAGATTCTCGTTACACGAGTCAAGAAAAATTTGGTTGCGGGCGTGTCCAGCAATGATCGGCAATCCGGTGATTGGTTCGACATGACGTCGGCTGCTGTCATCGCCGCACACGACAATGAGGGTTACGGGCCAACGTCCGAGGCATGGCGCCTGAAAGCCATCCCGTATAGCGTGCGCTCCGATCCATCGAGGCCGCCATGAACGAGCGCTTTGATTTGACCGGACGCACCGTGATCATCACCGGCGGCGGCAAAGGCATCGGCAAAGTCTATGCGCAAGAATTCGCCAAGGCAGGGGCGCGGGTTGTCGCCGCAGACATCGACGGCGCGGCGGCGAAATCGGTGGCCGAGGCGCTCGCTGCGGAGGGCTTGGAAGCGATTGGCCTTGCAACGGACATCGCCAGCGAAGACTCCACGAACGCCATGGCGCAGGCCGCACTCGACCGCTTCGGCGCGATCGACGTACTCATCAACAACGCCTCGCTGATGAGCGTGCTGCCGCGGCGCTCGTGGCTCGAAATCCCGGTCGAGGAATGGGATCGCGTCATGGCGGTCAACCTGCGCGGCATGTTTTTGTCCTGCCGCGCGGTGTTCCCGGCGATGAAGGCGCAGCGGCGCGGCAAGATCGTCAACATCTCCTCATCGCGGGTGTGGGAAGGGACGCCGAACCGGCTGCACTACACCACCTCGAAAGCCGGCGTCATCGGATTTACCCGCGCCTTGGCGCGCGAAGTGGCCGAGTTCGGCATCACCGTAAACGCCGTCACCCCCGGCATGACCCAGAGCGAGACGCAGGTCGCATCCTCGTCGGCCAATTATCTCGCCACGCGCATTGCCGGCCGCGCCATCGAGCGCGTGCAGGTGCCGGCCGATCTGGTAGGCGCGGTGATGTTTCTTTCCTCAGCCGCCAGCGATTTCATGACCGGGCAGACGATCAACGTCGACGGCGGCAAGGCGATGCATTGAAGGCCATCACGTC
>JBJMTU010000121.1:0-4756 GCA_045811545.1 Xanthobacteraceae bacterium
ATTCGGTCAGCTTTGGCTCGGGAATATCGATCGTGGCTCTGCATCTCATCAAGCTTTGCGTCGGCTGCGACTCCGTCCAGGATCTCGAGGATTGGGTCCGGGAGAAGCTTAAGGAGCGCAGGAAACGGGGACTCTCGAGCGAGCACATGCATCGCACGCGCATGGCGCCCAAACGCGCGGACGAGCTGCGCGACGGCGGCTCGCTCTACTGGGTGATCCGCGGTGAGATCATGTGCCGCCAGCGCATCCTCGACGTTCGCCCATTCGTGGACAGGGAGGGAGTGGGCCGCTGCCATCTCGTCCTGGAGCCGAAGCTTGTTCTGGTCGAGCCGCGCCCGTGGCGCGCGTTCCAGGGCTGGCGCTATCTCGTGGTCAAGGACGCCCCGCGCGACCTCGACCGCGTGGCGCCGGGCGCCAAGAACATGCCGGAGGCGCTGCGTCGCGAGTTGAGAGAGCTCGGCTTGTTGTGAACGGGCGCCGGAGGCTGCCGACGATCGTCTCAGACAACCGGCCGGTACGCTAGAAGTGAGGAGGGCTTATTTCGGCGCAACCCGCAGGCCTAATTTGTCGATGATCGCGCGGTAGGTCTCGTCCTGCTTCGCAAGATAGCTGTTGGCTTCGGCGCTGCGCAGAAATGCGATGCCGGCGCCGGCATTGTCCATGCTGGCACGAAGCTCCTTGGACGCCATCGTCTCGGCGAGCGCTTTGGCCAGTTTGTCGATGACCGCCTGCGGGGTTCCCTTGGGAACATAAACGCCGTGAAACGCGCCGATCACCAGATTGACGCCGTTGTCCTTGAACGTGGGGAGATTTCCGTAGAGCGGCGAGCGGGCGCTATCGGCTACTGCCAACATCCGCACCTTCTTTGCCGCCTCGAGGCTCTTGTAGGACACTGGTACGGCCACGTGAATGTCGATGTGGCCGCCGGCCAAAGCGATGGCGCCGTCGGAATCGCCCTTGAACGGCACCTGGATGGTTTGGATGCCCGCCGCATCCTCCAGACCGGCGGCGAAGATCTGCGCCGATGCACCGGGAATCATTCCGAGCCGCAGCTTTCCGGGCTGCTTGCGGGCGTCCTCGACCAGATCCTGCAGCGTCTTCCAGGGCGCGCCATACTGGACGGCAACGGCCGCCGGATCGGTGTTGACGATGGCGACGAGTCCGAAATGGGACAAGGAAATGGGCGTCGGCACCGTGTACTGCGACGTAACGGCTGACGTCGAAAAGAAACCGAGCGTGTGGCCGTCGGGCGGGGATTCGGCCACTTCACGCGCGCCGAGCACACTGCTGGCACCGGGCTTATTCACGACCGCCACCGGCCGGCCGATATGCTTCGTCAATTCCTGTGCGACAATGCGGCCGATGAGATCGGTTCTGCCGCCGGCGGGGAAGGGGACGATCATCGTCAGCGCCTTGTTCGGGTAGTCCGCTTGCGCGGCGGCGGGCAACTGCCCGGCGAGCAACGCGAAGGCGCTCAGAATGCCTGCGAAGACGTGAAATCGCTTCATGTCCTTGCTCCGTGTGGACTTCGACCGATGGTTCATCGTTCTTGCCGCCACCTCACACGATTGAATTGGCCCGTCGCATGCTGGCGATCATGGACGATTTCATGACCACCTCCTTCGCGAGGGCGGGCACTTCGGAGGCGCGCCGCAGCTCGTCGAGCCGTTGCTTGCGGATGATGGGATCGACCTCTTCAAGCGTGCGTTTGTTGCGGATCGACGATTCCTGCACGTACTCAATATTGGCGGTGCGACGCTGGCGCACGTAGCGGTCGAGCTGCGAGTCGTCGGCTTCGCCGCGCCAGACGGTAGCGAGCTTGTCGGTCAGATTGATGGCGTCCTGCAACGCGCTGTTGAGGCCAAAGCCGCCGAGCGGGTTGTTCAGATGAGCGGAGTCGCCGGCCAGCAGCATGCGGCCGGCCCGGAATGTCGTGGCAACACGCTGATGGACCCGATAGATCGTCCGGTGAGCGGTTTCATAGCGCCCTTCCTTGGGCACCACCGCCTGCAAGCGCTCCTCGACGCGATCCTCGCTGAGCGCCTCGTCATCGGGCTCGTCGGCCCGGCAACCGTACAGGAAGCGCCACAAGCCTGGCGGGCCGTTGTGCGGCAGACGGAAGACCGCGCACCATTCGATCGGATGGGAAATATATGCGGTGTCGGTAAAGCCGCGCTGGCCGAGATCGTAAGGCGTGCTGATCAGCGCGAATTTTTCAGGATAGGTGAAACCCTCGAAGGCAATCTTCGCGGATTTCCGCACGATGCTGCCGCCGCCGTCGGCGCCGATCACCCAAAGCCCTGTGAAAGTCTCGACGCCATCAGGCGTTTCCGCCTTCACGCTCACGCTGTCGGCATCCTGCGAAACTTCGGTGACGCGCGAGCAAAACCGAACCTCCGCATGCGGCACACGCTTCAGCATGTCGTAGACGAGCGGCGTGAGCTTGTGCTGCTCGCAATGGAGGCGAAACGGGTAGGGCGTTTCGTCCTTGAGTAGTGACGCGAGCTCGAAAACCGCGATCACTCCCTCGGTGCGGTCTCGCAGCTGCCAGGCGGGAACGATAATGCCGATCTCGATCAGCTTCTTGGTGATGCCGCTGGCCTCGAGGACCTCAAGCGTCGGCGGATGAAACGACCCCGCCCTCAAATCCATGAACAGGTCCGGATAGGCCTCGAGCACCAGAACCGGAATGTCGCGCTGGGCGAGCGCCAGCGCGGAGACCAACCCCACGGGACCGCCCCCGACGATGATCACCCGCCGCTGATTGCTTGGTGCCACGCCGTACTCCGCGCGCCGGGCGCCGAAGCCCCCGCCTGTTGTTGCAATGAATACAGTGTACAGCCTTGCATGGTCAACGGCTTGGCTTCAAGAGAGAGCAGCCGCGCTGGGACTCTCAGTCGCAGAAGCCGCGCGGCGGCTTTTCCAGGGCCCAAATTCATAAACAGAATACTGTAGACACTTTGGCCGGGCCTCGCTAATATCCGCGCCATTCCTGCTGCCCAGGAGAGACTCCCCGCTTGCCCAGGAAAGGAGAGCGAAGCAATGGCTACGCTGGTTGGTAATCGCACTAAGCTCGTGGTCGAAAGCGCCGAGGCGGTGCTCGGATTGCACTGGTTCGTCGCGCGCGACTACACCGCCAAGGACGAGGGTCTCGAAATCGAGATCATTACGCCCGGCATCAAGACGAAATTCGACTGGAAGGATCCGCGAAGCCGGGATCATCATCTGGTCAGTTCGACCAACTATCAGAAGGCGTTCGAGCAGGGCAAGGCGGACATCTATCGCGCGTGCGAATGGGGTCAGATCCGCCGCACCGTCGACAATCCGAAAGGGCCGATCGTCGCCCGCCGTCCGGCCATGGTCTACCAGTCGATCTTCGTGCGCGGCGATTCTCCGATCGACGCCCCGATCAATCTCGCCGGCAAGCGAGTCGGCGTGCAGTTTCACCAGGGGTCCCACTACGCGACGCTGGCCATGCTCGAGGGCTTCATGCCGCGGGAAGAGATCAATGCCGTGCACTCCGGTACGGTCGGCGAGCGCTATGAAGCGCTCGTGAACGGCGAAACCGATGCCGCCACGCTGATGGAACCTTGGGTCACGCTGGCGCACAAGAACGGCTACAAGGAGCTGATCGGCACGTTCTACCAGGGCACTGAAAACAGCGCGGCGACGCTCGACAACAAGGTCTGGGATGCGGCGCACCGCGCGGTGAAGAAGGCGGTGCGCCTCATCAATCAGGACAAGCGGAAGTACATCCACTACCTGATCGAAGAGATCCCGGAGCAGTACGCCAAGCAGCTCAAGCCGGAAGACTTCTATCTGCCGCGGCTGCGTTATGTCGACCCGGCGCCCTACTCGCAGGCCGAGTTCGAGCGCGCGTACAGCTGGATGGTCGGCTGGGACTTGGTCAAGCCGAACGCGCGTTACGAGGAGATGGTCTGCAACCGCATCGGCTGAGCGGACTTGCAGGACGCGAAGCGGCCGGCCGTCATCAGGCCGGCCGCTCTTCTTTTGCGCGCGTCTTGGCGGGTGCCTGCGTCTGCGCCTCACGTTCGCGGCGAATGGCTTCGCCGGTGTTGAGGATGTGGCGTTCCAGCCGCGCGCTCGCCTTGGCGAAATCCCGGCGCTCGATCGCGCTCAGAATCTGGCGGTGCTCGGCGGCCGCCTGGCGCAGACGCTCGGGGCTGCCGGTCCGCCGCGCATACCGTTCGGTGTTGAGCTGGATGCGCTCGACCGTCTCCACAATGGTAGGCGATTCCGCCCGGCCATAGAGAGCGCGATGAAACTCCCAGTTCTTCAGCACCCAGCGCGTGCCATAGTCCTTGATCTGATCGGTCTCGTCGCAAATCTTGCGCAGCTTGTCGATGTCGGACTGGTCGAAACGTTTTTCGGCCTTGCACAGCAGATGCGCTTCGAGGACGGCGCGCATCTCGATCGATTCGAGAATCTGCGGCAGCGTCATGCCCGTCACGATGGTGCGGTGGTGTGCGATGTTCCGTACCAGGCCTTCGGCCTGGAGCTGACGCAAGGCCTCGCGAATCGGCACGCGCGAGACGCCGAAGAACTCCGACAGCTGGACCTGGTTCAGCTCTTCGTTGTCGGCGAACTGTCCGTCATAGATCGCCGTGCGCAGCGCCGTGGCCAAATAGTCGGTGATGGTCTTGCGGTCGCGCAGGACCGGGTCCCATTCCATCCGCTCGAATTTCTTCGAGCTGATCCTGTTACGGAGCGCAATGCGATTGCGTCGATTCATTCC
>JBJMTU010000122.1:0-6475 GCA_045811545.1 Xanthobacteraceae bacterium
CCAGCGTTTCGGATTCAACACACCGTACGAAAGCAGGGAAGACGTGGAGGCTTCATATCGGTCGGCATTCGGCGACAAGTACCAGGTCGATACCTGCGAGACCAAGAAGCTGCCGGGGCTCCCGCTCGACATCGAGCCGAGCTCATTCAATGAGCCTAATCATGAGCTCTCGCAGGCGACGATCAAACTCGATCGCACTGCCCGGTCCGGGAGGACCAGCCGATGATCAGGACATTGTCCTGTGCGGTTTTTGCCGCCTGGTTCGTCGCCGCTCCCGCTTGGTCGCAAGCCATGCTGGACCCGCCCGACAACCGCTACTTCGTCAGGGTTCATGGGGCCAGAAATATGCCGATCAGTGGGGCCTGCACCGCGTGGGATTCGATTCCTCGCCGCAATCGGCTTGGCGGCTGGTCAAGCGCGACACCAAACCGGTGGTGGTGGCGCTGATCGATACCGGTCTCGACTGGAACCACCGCAACATCGACTTGGAAAACATCTGGCGCAATCCGAAGGAGATTGCCGACAACGGCGTCGACGATGACAAGAACGGCTACGCCGATGACGTCATCGGCTGGGACTTCTTCGAACGAGATAACAAGCCGTGGGATTATGACGGCCATGGCACATTCATTGCCGGCCTAATCGCCGGGAGTTGGAAAGACAAGGACGGAATCGCCGGCATCAACCCGTTCGCCCGGCTGATGATCCTCAAAGCCGTTAACAATTTCGGCCACACCAGGACATCCTACGTGGCGCAGGCGATCGCGTATGCGGCCGATAACGGCGCCCGCGTCATCAATCTCAGCGTCGGCGACAAGGGGACCACGAAAGTCCTGCAGGCCGCGATCGATTACGCCTATTCCAAGGGCGTCGTCATCGTCGTCGCCGCCGGCAACGAGGGCGTCGAGCTGAAGGACTATGGGATTGCCGGCTCGGATAAAGTATTGACTATCGCAACGACCGGCTTCGAGGATCAGCGGGCCGTGTTCTCGAACTGGGGGAATGTCTCAGCTGCCGCACCGGGCCTCGACATTTTGAGCCTGCGCGCGCGCCGCACCGATACCATGCTGGGAATGGAGGGCGTGAAATATACCGCTGGCGCCGCCTATGTTGGCGAGGACAAACGCTATTATCGGGCGAGCGGCACGTCCTTCTCCGCTCCGATCGTGGCCGGCTTGGCCTCGCTGATGATCGCAAACGATCCAAGCCTCACCAATCGCCAGGTGATGAACATCATCAAGAGCACCGCGCGCGACGTCGGAACGCCCGGCGTCGACCAGTACACCGGCTACGGCATCATCGACGCACGCGCGGCGCTCAAGGCGTCGAAGGATTATTTCCTGCTTGCGGGTATCAGCCGGGTCGAGGTGGTGCAGAAGGGCGGCAATCAGACGGTACGGGTTCGCGGCACGGCCGACGCAAATTCGTTCAAATCGGCGCGGCTCGAGATCGGTCAGGGCGATGCGCCGACGAGCTGGACGCCGATCGGCGCCGCGCAGAAGGGCGCCGGGCCGGACGCGGTGCTGGGGGATATTCCGGCCACCGCTTTCAAGGGCGCGACGAAGTGGGAGATCCGGGTGGTGGTCACCCATGTCGACGGCTCGGTCAGAGAGGCGCGGTTCAAGCTGTCGCTGGGCTGAGCGCGGGAAACTGACGTTAGTTCGGGGACTCTTGAAACTCCGCTCATTCCCGCGAAAGCGGGAATCCGGAACAAACAAACTGGGTCCCGTCATTCCGTTTTAGATCGCCAAACGAAAGCGACTGTGGTTGGCGTGCCACACCGAGGCGGCAAATTCCGACGCGCCGCATTTCGCGCTGTTTGACCGCCGCCGTTTATGCAAACGTGGATGTTGATCGCCGCAACAACAACACAGCAGGCGACGGCATTCGCGTTGCGGGCGTTGTATTTCCGTTCGCTGGGGGGCTGATGCAGAAGGCAAGAGGTGCCATTGCCGCACTCATGGTGCTGGCATGGTCGGGCTTGGCGTGGGCGATCACCGACACCTCGGTTACCGTTACGAACGAGGGACAGCCGGTTCCGGAAGCCAAGATTTCGCTGACGACGTCGGAGGGACCGACGCCCAAGGTCGTCAGAAAAAGCGACAGCAGCGGCCGCGTGCCGGTTCGCTACGATGAAAAGCAGGTCAAGCGCACCACCAGGGTGCATCTCACGGTGCGCGCCCGCGTGCCGACCCCCGAGGGTCGCACGCGCGAAGTCACGCGCGAAGTCGACGTGTCGATGGACGCGCTGATCAGCGGACAATTGGTGATCGATCTTGTGGGCCGGGCACCGCCGGGCGCGCCTCCGGTGACCAACGTGCCTGGCGATTGGCCCGGCACCTACATCGGCGGCGGCGGCGGAGGCCGATGGACGCAATACCCCGACTTCAACAATGTCGGGATGGTCTCCCTGGGCGTGGCCGACCGGATTGGCGAGGATCACCAAGCGTGTGCAAGCTCGGGGTTCCGCGGGTCGATCATGCTGGGCGCCAATTGGCAAGTCGCTCCGAACTGGATTGTCGGAGCCGAGGCCGACGTCGGGCTGGGCAAAACCTCGGGCACGATCGCGGGAATTCCAGGCACCGCCAATGTCATCGTTCCCGCCGCCCGGGCGGGAAACGATAGCGTTAACATGGAGGAGGGCTGGGACGCGGGTATACGCGCGCGCGGAGGGTATCTGGTCACGCCTGGGGTCTTGCTCTTCGGCACAGTGGGCGTTGCGTGGCAGCACGTCGAGGTCACCATGAATTGCAGCGCGGCCGGAGTCTGCGGCTTCAACGGCATCCCTGCCTTCTCCGCCACCAACTCCAAGGTACTGACCGGGGTCTCGGTCGGCGGCGGCGTGGACGTCAAGCTCGCGGGCAACTGGTCGGCGCGGGGCGAATACCGCTACGCCGACTACGGGACCTGGCGGACGACGCTAGGCAATCCGGCCACCCTAGCGGTCACGGCGGACATACGCATGCGCACGCACACCGCGCTGTTCGGCCTCGCCTACACGTTCATCGGATTCCGGCCGTAGACCGCTTCGCTGCACGAGGCGGTTCCGGCGCCGCTCGGCGCGGCGATTGCTATTGCTGCGGAATGCCGGCCGCCTCGCGCACCGCGTTCCAGCGCGCGAACTCGCGCGCCATGTGCTCGCCGAAGGCCTCCGGCGTCGAGCCGCGTACGACCACGCCGGCCGTGGTCAGGCGTTTTTGCACGACGTCTTCCGCGAGGCTTTCGTTGATGACTTTGTTGAGCTTGACGATGATCTCCCGCGGCACGCCGCGCGGCGCGAACACGCCGTACCAGGTCGTTACGTCGTAGCCGGGCAGCACGCCCGATTCGATCGCGGCCGGCACGTCCGGCACCGCCGGAAAGCGGTCCTTGCCGGTGACCGCGAGCGCCTTGAGCTGTCCGGACTGAACTTGTCCAAGCACCGCGGAAACCGTGTCGAACAACACGTCGACCTGCTTGCCCAACACCGCGGAGATCGCCTCGGGCGAGGTGCGGAACGGCACGTGCAGGATGTTGATGTCGGCGGTCTGCCGAAATAGCTCGCCGGTGAAATGCTGCGTGGCGCCGAAGCCGGGGCTGGCGAAGGAGAGCTTACCGGGATTGGCTTTAGCGGCGGCGACCAATTGCTTGACGTCATCGGCAGGGAAGTCCGGGCGCGTGACGATGATCAGGCCGGCGGTTGCAACCTGCGACACCGGATCGAACGCGGTGAGCGTGTCGTAGCGCAGCGACTTGTTCATGACCGCGGCGATGATTTGGCCCGCGGTCATGATGCCGAGCGTGTAGCCGTCCTTGTCCGCGCGGGCGACGGCCTCATTGCCCAGCGTGCCGGCGGCACCGGGCCGGTTTTCGATCACCACCGGCTGGCCGAGCTTCTCCTGCAGCGACTTCGCGACGATGCGGCCGATGATGTCGGAGCCGCCGCCGGGTCCGAACGGGATGATGATGCGGATGGGACGCTGCGGCCAGTCCTGCGCCCTTGCGGCGCGCGTGCCGCCGAGCCATGCGGCGGTACAGACGGCAAGCAGGCGGCGTCGCGTGAGCATGAGCTTTCCTCCTCCGCAAGGCGTTCCCTGAGTCGCGGCCGCCATTCACGTGACCGAATTCTCATTCCGCCGCATAGCGCGTCAAGATACCCGTGAACGCGCTATGCTGGGAGTCCAGCTCCCCACTTGCATCGCATCGAAATTTGGTGAGAACACTCTTGCGCTGCGACGAAGGAGCATGCGGTGACGAAGGCTTTTCTCGAGGATCTCGCGCCCGGGCAGGTATTCACGTCGGACGCCCGCGCCATTGTCGATGCCGGCTCGATCAAGCGATTTGCCGGCGAGTTCGATCCGCAGCCGTTCCATCTCGACGAGGCGATCGCGCGCTCGACATTCTTCAAGAAGCTCGTCGCCAGCGGATGGCACACGACAGCAGTGACGATGCAGCTCCTCGTCAAGACTCTGCCGCTGTCGCACGGTATCATCGGTACCGGTGTCGACGAATTGCGCTGGCCGCGTCCAGTCAAGCCGGGAGACACGCTTCGCGTCCATTGCGAGGTTATCGACGTGACGCCATCCAAACTGGAGCCCTCGCGCGGCACGGTGCGGGTGCGGATGACGACGCTCAATCAGCACGACCAGCCGGTGCAGACTATGGTCGCCAACCTGCTGGCGTTTCGCCGGCCCGAGCGGGCGATGTGAGGCGAGGGCGCGGCTGCATTCGTCGCCATTGCCGGGCTTGACCCGGCGATCCGCTCTGTTCGCGAAAAGCCTTTACGAAGATGATGGACCAGCCGAAATCGGATTTATCCGATTTCGGGCATTTAGGTGCGCAAGTCGGATAAATCCGACTTGCGTGGTCAAGCCCGCGGGTGACAGTACGGGATGCGGCGCATCCAATGCACTTGCTCGCCGCGCGGCGCTGGGCGACCATAGCCCACACACTCACTGGGGGCGCCGCAGCATGGCGCTCCGGCTCCGCCCAGAGGAATCCCATGATTAGCAAAACATCGTTCTCCGCCATCGCGCTCGCGGCTGTGCTGACAGCCGTGCCGCTGCCCGCCGCCGCCAAGGACAAGGTCAAGGTCGGTTTCATCGGCCCGCTCACCGGCGGCACCGCCGCCAATGGGCTGGGCGGCCGCAACTCAGCCGACCTCGCGGTGCGGCTGCGCAACGCCGACCCCAAGGCGAAATACGAATACGAGCTCGTCGTGCTCGACGACGAATGCAAGCCGAACGTCGCGGTGCAGGCAGCGACCAAACTAGGAGCCGACCGCAGCATCGTCGCCTCGGTGTCGCACTACTGCTCAGTCGCGGCGATCGCCGCGGTCGAGACCTATAACCGGCTCGGTCTGCCGATGGTGGTCTGGGGCGCGGTGCTGCCCGACATCACCTACCGCAACAAGTTTCCGGAGGTGCACCGGGTCAACGGCACCATGATCAACCAGAACGAGGTCGCGGCGAAATTCATGACCGGACTCGGCTTCAAGGCATGGGTGGTCATTCACGACACCACCGACTACGGCAAGGGCCACAACGAATACTTCTCCAAATACGTCAAGGCGAGCGGCGGCCAGATCCTCGGCACCTTCGGCGTCACCGCCGACCAGCAGGATTTCACCGCCGAGCTCACGCAGGCAAAGACGCTCAATCCCGAAGTCATCTATTTCGGCGGGCTCACGCCGATCGGCATTCGCCTGCGCTCGCAGATGGACAAGACCGGCCTCAACGCGGTGTTCGAAGGCACCTCCGGCATCAAGTCCGACGCCTACATCCAGGGACTGGGACCGCTCGCCGAAGGCTCGCTCAGCTTCATCGAAGGCGCGCCGATCGAGAAGCTGCCGGGCGGGAAACGGTTTCAGGAGCAGTATGACAAGGCCGGCTACAAGGAGCCGCCGGAAGCCTACGGCGCCTTCGCCTTCGTCGCCATGCAGCTCGTGCTCGACAAGATCGAGCAGGTGGGGCCCGACCGCAAGAAGGTGACCGATGCATTGGGCAACGTGGTCAATTACGACTCCATCGCCGGCCCCGTCACCTTCGACGATCATGGGCAGAACACGGTTCCCTTGATCACCAAGTTCGTCGCGCAGGACGGCAAGTGGCTGGTCTGGGAGGACAGCGAGTACGCCTCCGGCAAGCGCAAGCTGAAGAAGTGACGGCGGATTGACTCGTTGCGCCTACGGGTGACGGCGTAGGTGGGCAGAGGCGGAAAACGATCGTCGCCAAAAACGCGCGTTACGGCGCGCCTTTGCCCACGCGACTTACACGCCGCTGAATGCTCCCCGATCTTCGGGTGAGCAACGGCGAAATCGCCGTTGCCCACCCTACGCCAATTCGACCCGAGGTAGCGCCATGGACATTGCGCTGCAGTACCTGATGAACGGGCTCATGCTCGGCGTGATGTACGCGCTGGTGGCGGTCGGCTTCACGCTGTTCTTCGGCGTGCTCGACGTCATCAAGTTCTCGCACGGCGACGTGCTCACGGTAGG
>JBJMTU010000123.1:0-3752 GCA_045811545.1 Xanthobacteraceae bacterium
GATTCTGAATTTGTCGCCGACGCGCTGGCCCAGCACCAGAAGTTGTTGTCGTGGATGGCGGATTCGCTCGCGCGGGGGCCTTACCTCGCCGGCGAGAGCTTCTCCAACGCCGAGTGCGCGGTGATTCCCTACGTCCTGCGGCTCGAGCTGCTCAAGCTCGATGGGCTGTGGGCGCAATATCCCGCCATCGCAGACTGGTGGGCGCGCATGCGCGCGCGTCCTTCCGTGAAGTCGGCGATTTTCGACCGCATGAAGGACAACGACTGGGCGCCGTTCAGAACCTCGCGCCCGATCCCTGGCCTAAGGTGCAGGAGTTGGTTCGCGCGACGGCGTGACTGCGCCAACAGCGCCCAAAGTGGGCGCTTCGGGATGAGTGAGCGAGACTATGGTGCCCCGCGGCGCTTACGCGGACCACGCAAGCGCATCCATCTCGGCGTATCGTCTCCGAATTCCCCCGCGAGCCAAAGTATGAAACCTGCCAACGCCAGAACTGCAATCTCCCCGAACATCAGAAGCAAGAGCACCACCCATGTCGACTGATGCATTGAAGCCGCCCCATCTGTTTACGACCCCCATTTGTTGTGGTTGGGCGACATGACAGCGCAAAATGAGTTCGGCACTGTGACGCTATTCAAATAAACTGCGGTCGTTGCAGAAATCTCACAGATTCTGCATCCGCGTACCAAAGTGCAAAGCTGCAAGGCTGTCGGATACCGCCGGCGTCGGCAGCATCACCGATCACCAACGCGGTTGAGTCTCGCGCGCAAAAGGCTCATCCTGCGACTCGCTGGTTCAAGGCCGCATCGCAATGACCGTCGCGCGCTTCCCGCAGCTTGCCCACTGGGGTGCCTATACGGCGCTGGTCGAAGACGGCCGGGTCGTCGGCTGCGAGCCGTTCGCGCGCGATCCCGCGCCGTCGAACATGCTCGAGGCCATCCCCGCGATGGTGCACTCGCCGCTGCGCATCGGGCGGCCCGCCATCCGCGACGGCTGGCGTGAGGGAAAGGAACGCACCGGCGCCGACAGTTTCCACGAAGTATCCTGGGATGAAGCGCTCGCCGCCGTCGCCGGCGAGCTTGCGCGCGTGCGCGAGACGTTCGGCAACAACGCCATCTTCGGCGGCTCCTACGGCTGGTCGTCGGCGGGCCACGTGCACCATGCGCGCAGCCTGCTGCGGCGGTTCCTGTTTCTCGGCGGCGGCTGCGTCGATCAGGTCGCCAATTACAGCTTCGGGGCGGCGCAATATGTATTGCCGCGTGTGATCGGCACGTTCCAGCCGATCGCCCACGGCACGGACTGGCCGTCGATCGTCAAGCACACGCGTCTGATCCTGGCGTTCGGCGGGTTGCCCAGCAAGAACGGCCAGGTGACGTTCGGCGGCGGCGGTGCCCACAGCATGGACATGTGGCTGCGGCGCGCGAGAGAGGCCGGCGTCGAGTTCGTCTCCATCAGTCCGCTCAAGTCGGATGCGGCAGACTTTCTCGACGCGCAGTGGCTGCCCATTCGCCCCAACACCGACACCGCGCTGATGTTGGCCATGGCGCACACGCTTCTCACCGAGTGCCGTCACGATGCGGCATTCGTCTCGCGCTACTGCACCGGCTTCGAGCGTTTCCGCCGCTACCTCCTCGGGCTGGACGACGGCGTGGCGAAAGACTCGGACTGGGCGGCGGGGATCACGGGCGTGGCGGCCGACACGATACGCGAGCTTGCGCGCCACGCGGCTGCAACGCGCACGCTCGTGAGCTGCGCGTGGTCGCTGCAGCGCGCGCACCACGGCGAGCAGCCCTATTGGGCGGCGATCGTGCTGGCGGCGATGCTGGGCGGCATCGGGCTTTCCGGCGGCGGTTTCGCCTTCGGTTACGGCTCGACCAACGGCATCGGCGTGCCACGCGTCGATGTGGCGGGACCCGACGTGCCGCTGCCCCTCAACCCGGCCCGGGCCATGATCCCGGTCGCGCGTATCGCCGATATGCTGCTCAATCCCGGCGCGAGCTACGCCTTCAACGGCCGCCAGTACACTTTTCCCGATATTCGCCTCGTTTACTGGGCCGGCGGCAATCCCTTCCATCACCACCAGGATCTCAATCGGCTGCGGCGCGCTTGGCAGAAGCCGCAGACGATCATCGTGCACGAGACCTGGTGGACGGCGACCGCGCGCCACGCCGACATCGTGCTCCCCGCCACCACCTCGCTCGAGCGCAACGACATCGGTGGCTCCTCGCGCGATACGTTCATTCTCGCCATGCACCGCGCCATCGACCCGATCGGGCAAGCGAAGAACGATTTCGATATTTTCCGCGCACTGGCGCAGCGCCTCGGCTACGAGCACGCGTTCACCGAGGACCGCGACGAAATGGGCTGGTGTCAGTGGGTCTACGACCGCGTGCGTGCGAGCGCGACGGCCAAGAACGTCACGCTTCCGGGCTTCCAGCAGTTCTGGGCCGAGGGCTTCATCGAGCTGCCGCCGCCCGAGCGCGACTACATCCTGTTCGAAGATTTTCGCCGCGATCCGGAACGCCATCCGCTCAAAACCCCTTCCGGGCGCATCGAGATCGCGTCCGAGACAGTTGCCGGCTTCGACTATGCGGAGTGCCCTCCCCATCCGGCGTGGATTCCTCCGGCGGAGTGGCTTGGAAGCACCGCCGCGCAACGTTTTCCGCTGCACCTCGTGACGCACCAGCCCGCAAGCCGCCTGCACGCGCAGATGGACCCCGGGCCGGTGTCGCGCAGCCGAAAAGTTGCCGGGCGCGAGCCGGTGCGCATCAACCCGAAAGACGCGGCACGGCGCGGCATTCGCGACGGCGATGTCGTGCGCCTGTTCAATTCCCGTGGTGCCTGCCTCGCCGGCGCGGTTCTCGACGCCGACGTCATGCCAGGGGTGGTGGTGATGGCCACCGGCGCCTGGTTCGATCCGGCGGACGCGGCGGGCGAACCCGAGCGCCACGGCAATCCCAACGTGCTCACCCTCGACATCGGAACGTCGCCGCTCGCTCAGGGGACCAGCGCGCTCACCGCGCTGGTCGAGATCGAGCGCTGGGATCAGCCGGCGCCGGCAGTTCGCGCATTCACCCCGCCGACCCTGGTGGCTGCGAGCTAGCTGTGAACTTTCGGGAGGTTGTCCAGTCGGTCCGAACCGGGAACGCTGATGTTGCCAAACCTTAGCGATTCGCGGAGGACCGAATGGACACTCATAAGAATGCTCGCCTGACCCCGAAAGGTCGAGAGGAAATGGTTCGTGCCGTTGTGGATCGCGGGATGTCCAGCGCCGCGGCTGCGCGCCAATTTAATACGGCCCCGAAGACTGTCGACAAATGGGTCGGTCGCTTCTGTGCCGAAGGCGTGGATGGCTTGCGCGATCGATCCTCAAGACCCCTTTCATCGCCAAGCCAAATCCCGCTTGCCACAGCCGACGCCGTCGAAAACTTGCGCCGTGAGCGCCGCACCCAGGAGCACATCGCAGCCGAGATCGGCATCTCCAAAGCCAGCGTCTCGCGCATTCTCAAACGCCGCGGCCTCAGCCGGCTCTATAGCCTCGAGCTGCAGGAGCCACATCCACGCTACGAGCGCGAGAAACCAGGCGAGATCATCCATCTCGATATTAAGAAGCTCGGCCGTTTCAGCAGCGTGGGCCACCGCGTCACCGGACGCCGCACAGGCTATTGCAGCAGTCAAGGTGCAGGCTGGGAATTCGTCCACGTCGCTATCGACGGCCATTCCCGGATAGCGCGTGCTGAGATCTTCCCCGACCA
>JBJMTU010000124.1:0-3885 GCA_045811545.1 Xanthobacteraceae bacterium
GCGGCCTCCGCCGCGAGAAGGTTGCGGCCGGAGGTCTCGAAGAATTCCAGCACCGCCTTGTCTTCAAATGAGGGCGAATTGGCGAGGTCGATCACCACCTGCGCGCCGGCCAAGGCCTCTTTGAGCCCCTCGCCGGTGATGGTGTTGATGCCGCTTTTGGGTGACGCGGCGACGACCTCGTGGCCGCCCTGGCGCAGAATGGCGACGGTCTTCGAGCCGATCAGGCCGGTGCCGCCGATGACGACGATCTTCATGGTTTACCCTCCCCTGTCGATGACTGGAGATGTAGGGCGACATAACCTCGGTTGCGAGGTGGGGCTGTCGCTTATCGCAAATATCCCGCTTGCTTGAACCAGGCGATTGCGTCGGCGATCGCTTCCCGATAGGGGCGCGAGGTATAGCCAAGCTCACGCCGCGCTTTGGCGTCGTTGAAGAACATATGGTGGCGCGCCATGCGCAGCCCGTCGCGCGTTGCGAACGGCGGCTTTCCGGTCAGACGCGCGAACCATTCGGCGCCGAGCGCAACGGGATAGAGGACGGCGATGGGAAATCGCAGCCTCGGCGGGCGACGCCCCACGATCTCGGCGATATCGGCGAGCATGGTGCCAAGCCGCACGTTCTCGCCGCCCAGGATGTAGCGCTCGCCGATGCGACCGCGGTGCAAGGCCGCCAAGTGCCCCGCGGCTACGTCGTCGATATGCACGAGATTGAGGCCGGTATCCACGAATCCCGGCATGCGGCCGCGGGCAGCCTCGACGATGATGCGCCCGGTGGGCGTGGGCTTCACGTCGCGGGGGCCGATCGGCGTCGAAGGATTGACGATGACGGCTGGCAGCCGCCGGCGCTCTACCATTTCCTCGACCAGACGTTCGGCGATGACCTTGCTCTTCTTGTAGGCGCCGATCGCGCGGCTGGCAGGCAAAGGGCAGGTTTCGTCGGCGGGTTGATCGTCACGCAGCTCAAGCGTCGCCACGCTGCTGGTGTAGACGATGCGCTCGACGCGGGCCCGCAGCGCTTCCTCCATCACCGCCCTGGTGCCTTCCACGTTGGTCCGGATGATCTCGTCCGGGTCAGGTGACCACAGCCGATAGTCGGCCGCGGCATGGACCAGATGACGCACGCCGCCCATCGCTGCGGCGAGCGAGGCACGATCGCAGATGTCGCCGACGACCACCTCGTCGCTGGATGCGATGTTGATCCGCGGGCTCGATCCTCGCACCAGCACGCGCACCCGATAGCCGGCGGCGCGCGCCGCATGCGCAATGGCCGAGCCGACAAAGCCGCTTGCACCGGTCACGAGCAAGAGATCACCGGGCTTGGTGTCCGGCATCACGGAGCTCTCGGCCGCAGCGCTCACCGCCCGGCGGCGTAACCCTGCATCCCGCGCGGATTGGCGGCGGCGCGGCGGCGCCGGCCCTCGCGCGCCGCAGCGGTGAGGCGCCCCTCGCACCAATCGGCGTCGACTTCGACGATATGACCGCGGCGCTGCAATTCCTTCACCGTCGCCTGCGGCAGCCGGCCCTCGACCACCAAAACACCCGGCCGCGCGGTGCGCGGCCAGAACGAGATCGGGAAATGCTCGGAGTGCCACGCGGGAGCGTCGATCGCCTCCTGCAGATTCATCCCGGCATGAACGTGGCGCATGAACAGCTGGGTGGTCCATTGATCCTGCTGGTCGCCCCCGGGCGAACCCCAGGCGAGATAAGGCTCGCCATCGCGCAGCGCCAGCGTGGGCGAAAGCGTGGTACGCGGCCGCTTGCCGGGAGCAAGCGCCGCGGGATGGCCCTCCTCCAGCCAGAACATCTGCGCGCGCGTGCCGAGACAGAAGCCGAGTTCGGGAATGACGGGCGAAGATTGCAGCCACCCGCCGGACGGCGTCGCCGACACCATGTTGCCGGCCGCATCCACGATGTCGAAATGCACGGTATCGCCGCGCATCTCGCCGATGCGTCCGACGGTCGGCTCGCCTGCGCCCATGCCGCCGACGGCGCGGCGCGGCCCCTCCTCGCGACGCAGCCTCACCACCGCGCCGAAGCCCGCGACCGATCCGGGCTGCAATTCGAGCGAGGCCTCTTCGCCGACGAGCTTGCTCCGCTCCTCGTTGTAGGCGTCGGAAAGCAGCGTCGCCATCGGCACCTCGACAAAATCGGGATCGCCGTAGAATTTTTCGCGGTCCGCGTAGGCGAGCTTCGAGCACTCGACCAGGAGGTGGACGAAATCGGCGCTCGTGGGATCGGCGCCGTCGAAATTGAAACGCTTGAGCAGCGCAAGCTGCTGCAGCATCACCGGGCCTTGCGCCCACGGGCCAGGCTTGCAGACGGTGTAGGGGCCGTAGTCGTAGGCGAGCGGCGGCTCGATATGGGCATGCCAGCGCGCCATGTCCTCGCCGGTGAGCACGCCGCGATGCGGTTCGCCGCTGGTGTCCATCACGGCCTGCGTGCGACAGAAGCGGTCGATCGCCTCGGCGACGAAGCCTTGCGACCAGGTCTTGCGCGCCACCTCGATCTGCTTGACGCGATCGCCGCCCGCGCTCTCGGCCTCACGCAAGATGCGTTGATAGGTCTCGGCCAAGGTCTTGTTGGCAAACAGCGCGCCGGTCTCGGGCACCTTGCCGGCGGGGAGATAGACCGCAGCCGAAGTGGGCCAATGTTGGCGAAAGAGACCTTCCACCGTCGCGATGGTCGCGTGCGCGCGCTCCACCAGCGGATGGCCTTGGCTGGCGTAGCCGATGGCGGGGGTGAGCACCTCGGCGAGCCGCATGGTCCCGTAGTCGCGCAGCAACAGCATCCAGGTGTCGAACGTGCCGGGAACGCAGGCGGCGAGCAGTCCAGTGCCCGGGACCATATCGAGGCCGAGGCTCTGGTAATGCGCGATGGTGGCCTTCGCCGGGGCCGGACCCTGGCCGCAGATCACCTCGGTCTTGCCGGTGCGGACGTCATTGAGAATGACCGGCACGTCGCCACCCGGCCCGTTGAGGTGGGGTTCGACCACCTGCAACGTGAAAGCGGTGGCGACCGCGGCATCGAAGGCATTGCCGCCTTTCTCCAACGTCGCCATGCCGACGGCGGTGGCGATCCAATGGGTCGAGGTAACCACCCCGAACGTGCCGTCGATTTCGGGCCGCGTGGTGAACGGGTTGGGATTGATGTTTTTCATCTATGGCCTGCGCAAGATCGGAACGCGCAATTAATCACAGCTGGCGGACGCAACCAACCCGATAAGGCCGCTTTTCGGCGATGAGGGCTTCGACTAAGGTTACGCATCCTTGGTTGTTGTCACGGCACTCGGATGGAGGAACCCATGAAGAAAATCGCGTTGGCATTAGCCGTCTGCCTTGCCTCGTCGGCACCCGCGTTTGCCACCTGCAAGTCGGATGCGACGGACAAGAAGCTTGCGGGGGCGGCGCTCAAGAGCTTCATGACCAAGTGCGAGAGGGATGCAAAGACGACGTGCGAGGCGGATTCCAAGGAAAAGAAGCTCGCGGGCGCGGCCAAAACCAGCCACATGAAGAAGTGCGTGACCGACGCGGTGGGCACGTAACGACCCTCACCTGCGCCGGACGCAGGAGGCAGCTTTTAGGCCCGCTTTAGACCTCAGCGCGTTGCGGAGTAGCTCAGTTTCTCGTAGTTGCGATCCTTGAGAAACTGGTCCAGGCCCCAGCGCTGCACTTGCGCGAGCGTGTCGTCGAATTCCTCGCGCGGCAGCGCCCGGTAATAGAACCGCTCGCCCCGGCCGAACTTCGCGTAGTCCCAAGGATGGAAGCTCTCGAATTCGGCCGGCACCGCCAGCTTCCATAGGGGCAGATACTTTTCCATATCGGCGTCCATCGCCTTTTCGGCGCGTTCGAGCGCGCGCAGATAGGCGCGCACGACTTCCGGCTCGAAA
>JBJMTU010000125.1:0-5243 GCA_045811545.1 Xanthobacteraceae bacterium
CTGCTGCTTACTGCGGCGTTGAAGAACACGTAGGCCGCGTCGGTTGCGGCCGTGGAGGCAAGCACGCCTAGAGCGATCAGCGGGTTGATGGCAAGGTTCATGGTTGCATCTCGACGATGTGAATCGGCTACGATGAGCCACGGAGGTATCCGATGGGGAGGGCCGCGTGAAGACCAGCAAGGACCGCATCCTCGCCACCCACACCGGCAGCCTGCCGCGGCCGAAACCGCTGATCGACCTCATCCTCGAACGCGAGCAGAGCGGCGCGGTCGATGCCGCTGCGTTCGAGGCCGAAGTCGCGAAGGCGGTGAATGAGGTCGTCGCCCAGCAGCTCGCGGCCGGCATCGACGTGGTCAGCGACGGCGAGATGAGCAAGCCGTCCTACACCACCTACATTCGGCACCGCGTCGCCGGCATCGAGCCGGACCCGCGCGCCGCCGAGAAGGGCCGCGACATCATGATCGGGCGCGATCTCCTGGCGCATCCGGATTTCGCCGATCGCCGGCGCAACTTCGCCGATATGCCGTTTCCTGGCTGCGTGGGTCCGCTACGCTACCACGATCGCAGCGCGCTCGACCGCGACCTCGCCCGCCTGAAGGCGGCCGCGAGCAAGACCAAGCCCATCGACGTATTCATGACCGCGCCCTCGCCCGGCATCCTGACGCGCTTCATCATCAACCTGCACTATCCGACCGAGGACGCCTACATGGCGGCGCTCGCGGACGCGATCAAGATCGAGTATCGGGCGATCATTGAAGCCGGCTTCGTGCTGCAGATCGATGCGCCCGACCTCGCCTCGGCACGCAACAATCAGTACCGCCACCTGAGCGACGACGAGTTCCGCAAGATCGCCGAGCGCAACATCGAAGCGCTCAACGCTGCGACGGCCGGTTTGCCGGCCGATCGCATGCGGCTGCATATCTGCTGGGGCAACTATGAGGGACCGCACACCCACGACCTGCCGCTGACCAAAATCATCGACATCGCCTTCAAGGCGCGCCCGCAGGCGATCAGCATCGAAGCCGCCAATCCACGCCACGACCATGAATGGGAAGACCTGAAGGATGTGAACATTCCCGAAGACAAGATTCTCATCCCGGGAGTTATCGACTCCACGACGAACTTCGTCGAGCATCCGCGGCTGGTGGCACAGCGCATCGGTCGCTACGCCCGCCTCATTGATCGGGAGCGACTCATCGCCGGCGTCGATTGCGGTTTCGGCACTTCGGTCCGACGCGATCCGATGGTGGCCGAGAGCATTGTTTGGGCCAAGTTGCGCGCGCTCAGCGAGGGCGCGGCGATCGCCAGCAAGCGCCTATGGGGCTGAGCGGCAGCTGAGCCGCCCGCGTGCGCATGGAGGCAAGCGCGTTACGGGGCGCTATCGCTGCTACGCGACGCTTTATCCGGACCTACCGTGTGTTCCGTTCGATTTGACGCACAACGGCGCCAAGCACTCGCTCTGCTCCCCTCCCCACCGAACTCGGGCCTGCCCGAGTTCGGCGCACTTCACACGTGCCCGAAGTCGGGTAAACCCGACTTCGGCTGGGGAGGGGTTGGGGGTGGGGTCAGCGTTGGCGCACGCGCTTCGCGCGACAACAACGACCCCCCTTCCCAGCCCTCCCCCAACGCACACCGAGTTTGCCGCTGGTGTATTCCATCTCAACGATATCTGCACCTGATCACTTGATCGCCAAAGGATTAGTCGGCGAGCCGACCGCGCCGGTGATCGGGATCGCCGGGGCGACGAACATGAATTCGTAGACCTTGTCGGCCGCGCAATCCTCGGCGAGATCCTTGAGATAGAAGATCTCGCCCATGGTCATGCCCATGATCGGAATGGTGATCCAGTGCCAGGGCTGGTTGATGCCGGTCTCGGCGTTGTTCGGCCGCACCTCGCAACCCCAGGTGTCGCTGGCAAGCGCTGCAAGCTCGGTGCGCGCCACCCATTCCAGCGTCTCGAAGGCGAAACCCGGAGCGTCGCCGCCGGGATAGCCGTCCCAGCTGCCGGCCTTGAGGCAGCGCTCCATCTGGCCCGTGCGGACGATGACGTAATCGCCGCGATTGATGGTCACCTCCTGCGCCTCCGCGGTGGAGTTGAGATCCTCGCAGGTGATGCCGTAACCGTCGTCGAGGCAGTCCTTGCCGAGCGCGCGCGCGACGTCGAGGAGGACGCCGCGACCGACCATCTTGTTCTTGGTCTTCTCGATGCCGCACTTCTGCGCGCCGGCGGAGGTGACTTCGCGACAATCGTAACCGTTCCACATGCGGTCTTCATAGAAGACGTGGCCCAGCCCGTCCCATTGCGTGCCGCACTGCAGCGGCATCGTCACCATGTCGTCGGCGGCGCGGATCCCGCGCTTGTCGAGCACGCCGGCGTAAGCGTCGGTGCCGGTGCGGATCATGGTGTGGATCGGATTGGTGCGCCCCATCGCCGGATAGTTGCTTTTGGCGCCCTGCGGACCCGTGTGGTCGAAATTGAGCGCGAGCGAGATGACCTTGCCTTTGCGCACGAGTCTTGCCGCCGCGACGATGTCCTCGGGATGCGTATAGTTGAGCGTACCGATCTCGTCGGTCGGGCCCCACTTGCCCCAATTCTTGTATTTCTCGGCCGCGTCGCGGAGGTCCTGGCGCGTGATTTTCCTGGACGGCATGACAATTCCTTTGTTGAGAGCGCGAAGCGCTTGGTTGGTGAAGAGGGATGAGCCGGGTTTACTGCGCAGCGCGCAAGGACGATGATAGCATCAATGAAATAATCGAGGGAGGACACCGTGGCTTTGCGCGCTCTCATATTCATGGCCGCGATGCTCTGCGCAGCGATCGGCAGCGGCCAGTCCTCGGCGCAGACCTATCCCGCACGGCCGGTGCGTTTGATCGTACCGTTCGGCGCCGGCGGTCCGACCGATGTGATCGCGCGCCTCGTCGCGCAGAAATTGTCGGAGAGTTGGGGCCAGCAGGTTTATATCGAAAACGTTCCCGGTGCGGGCGGCAACACCGGCGTGGCGATGGTGGCACGCGCGCAGGCCGACGGCTACACCATGCTGGTGGTGAGCACCGGCTTCATGGTCAACCCGAGCATGTACGCGAAGGTGCCCTATGATCCGGTCAAGGACTTTGCGCCGATTACGTTGGTCGCCGCCTCCCCCAATGTGATCTCGGTCAATCCCGATTTTCCCGCAAGGACGCTCAAAGAGCTGGTGGATCTGGTGAAAAGCCATCCGGGCAAATACAGCTTTGCCCAACCCTCCACCGGCTCGACGCCGCACCTCGCCGGCGAACTGTTCAAGCAGAAATATCAACTCGATCTCGTCACCGTGCCGTTCAATAGCGCGGCGCTGGCGGTGAATTCGACCATCGGCGGTCATACGCCGATCGCATTCACGGCGCTGCCGCCGGCGCTGACCAACATCAAGGAGGGCAAATTGCGCGCCCTTGCCGTCCTGAACGAGAAGCGCTCGCCGGCACTACCGGACGTGCCAACCAACGTCGAAGCAGGATTTCCCGACCTCGAGAGCGACACGCTGACCGGCATCGTGGCGCCGGCGGGCACCCCGGAGACCGTCATCGACCGCTGGCGCGGCGAGATCGCGAGGATCGCTGCCACGCGCGACGTCATGGAACGGTTGCAGACATTAGGCTTTGTCCCGGTTGCCAGCACGCCCGATCAATTCGGCATCCGCATCAGGGCCGAGATCGCGAAGTGGGGCAAAGTCGTCCGCGACGCGAACATTCGCGCGGATTGAATGCGCGGACGGCAAAGATGAAGGAGATCGTGATCGGCCTCGCCGCGCTGCTCATCGCAGCAACAGGCTTCGCGCAGCCATCCACTTACCCCAATCGGCCGGTGAAGATGGTAGCGCCGTTCGCCCCGGGCGGCCCGGTCGACGTGGTTGCGCGCGTGCTCGCGCCGAAACTATCGGAGAGTCTCGGCCAGCAGTTCTACGTCGAGAACCATCCCGGCGGCAGCGGCAATATCGGGACCGCGCTCGTGGCGAAGGCGCCGCTCGACGGCCATACTGTGCTCGTGATCTCCAGCACGCTGGTGGTGAACCCGAGCCTGTTTGCCAAGCTGGGCTTCGACACTACCACCGACCTCGCGCCGGTCTCGCTCGTCGGCGTGTCGCCGCAAGTGCTGCTGGTGCATCCGTCCGTTCCGGCGACCAGCCTCAAAGAGCTCGTCGCCTGGGTGAAAGCGAGCCCGGGGCAGCACAGCTACGCCCATGCGGGGCTGGGGACACCCGGCTACCTCGCCGGCGAAATGCTCAAACAGGCGTTCGGGCTCGATCTCGTGGCTGTCGCCTTCAACGGCGGCGGGCCGGCCATCACCTCGACCATCGGCGGGCACACGCCGATCCTGTTCACCTCGATTTCCACGGCCGCCGGGCACATCAAGCAAGGCACCGTGCGCGCGCTCGCCGTCACCAGCGCCCGGCGCTCGCCCGCGCTTCCTGAGGTGCCGACGCTCGCGGAAGCCGGCGCGCCCGATCAGGAATCCGAAATCATCCTCGGCGTGCTGGTGCCGGGCGGCACACCACAGGAGGTCATCGATCGCTTGCATCGCGAGATTGTCAGGATCGTCGCGCTACCGGACGTGGGCGCGCGCCTCTCTGCGCTGGGCTTCGAGCCGATCGCCAGCACACCCCAGGAATTCGCCGATCGGATCAAGTGGCAAATCGGCAAGTGGGCGAAGGTCATTCGCGCCGGCGGAATCAAGGTGGAGTGATAGAGTCACGATGCGTAGCTCTCTCAGGCCCTCGCTTTCGCGGGGAAGAGCGGAGCCCGGCAATTCACGATGTTTATTTGGCCCTGCCCGCTTTCGCGAGGACGAGCGGAGGTTGATAATGTGGGCATGAGGGGCCACGGTTTTACCACAGGGAGGACCGCATGCCGATGTTCATGTGTTTGCTCAACTGGACCGACCAGGGAATTCGCGCGGTCAAGGAGGCGCCCAAGCGAGCCAAGGCCGCCCAGGAGTTGGCCAAAAAAGTGGGCGTCGAGATCAAGGAGGTCTATCTGACGTCGGGTGACAGCGATCTGCTGGTTCTTCTCGAGACGCCGAATGGCGACAACGTCGCCAAATTCGCGCTTGCGATCGGCTCGCAAGGAAACGTGCGCACCCGCACCGCCCGCATTTGGCCTCAGTCCGAATTTCAAAAGCTGATATCGGAGCTGCCATAGAGCCACGCGCTGCTTCGTTCTCCCCCGCAACGGCCTCCAGGCCACGGGCTGCGGCTCTGGGTCCCTCC